>NZ_JBEIET010000100.1:0-7382 GCF_040382755.1 Flavobacterium sp. | reverse complement strand
TTACGATTGGGATGATATTGCCGGAACATTTGTAAAAGAAGGTTTTTTAGGTGCCGATTTTTCTTTTTCAACGAAAACCGATTTAACACATACGGTAGAATATTTACCAAAAAATCAAGCACGTAAATTATATACGTATGCAAAAGAACAATTGGATATTTTGAAAAATGGGGTTTCGACAAACTCAAATTCAGTTGCAAATGCATCCATTGAAATAGAAGAGGTTCAAACAGAAGAAGTAACGCA
Source organism: Flavobacterium sp. (assembly GCF_040382755.1). GTDB lineage: Bacteria > Bacteroidota > Bacteroidia > Flavobacteriales > Flavobacteriaceae > Flavobacterium. The sequence continues at coordinate 7,136 of NZ_JBEIET010000100.1, read as the reverse complement.
TTTTGCAGAAATTATATCAGCAGTTCAAGATACAGAATTAGAAGAGCCTATTCCGTCGCACGAAAAAAAGCTTTCGGAGTTATCAAAAGAGGAATTATTTGACAAGCTTAATAATTATAAAAAACTGTTAGACAACGGTTTAATTCTTCAAGGAGAATACGACAGATTAAAAAACGAAATATTACCTTTTTTGTAATAACAATTCACTTTTTTTTAACTATCTAGTTGATTTTCAAAATAAATTTATTATTATTGTAACGAAATAACTAAAACTAAAAATATGAAAAAAATTACTTTAATCGCATTATTGTTTGCAGCTTTTCAAATGAATGCGCAAACAATAGTTCAAACAACACCTCAAAATAAAAAGGTTATTCTTGAAGAATTTACGGGTGTAAATTGTGTTTGGTGTCCAGCTGGACATACAATAGCTAACGCTATTAAGGCATCAAATCCTAGCAATGTTTTTTTAATAAATATTCATGTTGGAAGTTTTGCTTCACCAGGCGTTGGTCAACCAGATTTTAGAACTCCCTTTGGATCAGCTATAGTGAATCAAACCGGAATAGCTGGTTATCCAGCTGGTACTGTTAACCGCACCGTGTTTCCTGGTAGTGCTCAAAACGGTACAACTGGTACAGCGATGAGTAGAAATTTCTGGAGTGGTGCTTCAGATCAAATACTAACAGAGTCTTCATATGTTAACGTAGCCACTACTGCAACAATTAATACAAATACAAGATTATTAACCGTATTAGTTGAAGCATATTATACTGGTGCTAGCCCAGTTGCTTCAAATAATTTAAATGTAGCCTTTTTACAAAATAACACAGTAGGACCACAGACAGGTGGAAATCAAGGAAATAATTATAATCACCAACACAGGCTAATTCATATGTTAACTGGGCAATGGGGTGAAGTTATTAACACTACGAGTGCTGGTACTTTTGTTACTAGGACTTACACATATACTATTCCAGCTGCTTATAATAATATCATTGCTGAAATGGGCGAATTTGAGATTGTTGCATTCATGGCAGAAGGTCAACAAAAAATTATTTCAGGTAACGGCGCAACCCCAACTTACACAGGATTAGCAGCAAATGATGTTAAAGTAAAACAGGTTGAAAGTATTGAAAATCAATGTGCGTCATCTATTTCTCCAAAAATCCAAATTCAAAATTATGGACAAAATACCTTAACTACATTACCTATAACGTATAGTATTAATGGCGGTACACCTCAAGTCTTTAATTGGACAGGTAATTTAGTTTCATTTGCTAAAGAAACGGTTACTTTACCAGCAATTTCGTATACTCTTTTAAATAGTAATACTTTAAATATTTCATTACCCGCAGACGCAAATGTTTCAGATAATACGGGTTCTGTGACTTTTGCAAAAGCAGCGTTAACTACAAATACTAATATTACAATTAAAATTACACTTGATCGATATGGTTCAGAAACGTCTTGGCAGTTATTAAATTCAAGTAATACACCTATGGTATCAAGTCCAACCTATACAGATGCAGCTGCTGCAGGAGAATATCCTCAAGCAGATATAAACTTAACATTACCTTTTGATTGTTACAAGTTTGTTATTAACGATGCATACGGAGATGGTATGGATAGTGGATATGGTATGGGTTCTTATCAAGTACTTGCAAATGGAGTTGTAATTCCTGGCATTGAAGGTGGCGCTTTCGGATCTTCAGAAACTAGAGTATTCCAAGTGGCTAATATTCTTGGTCTAGAGAACTTTAATACAAATGAAATTACGTTATATCCAAATCCTTCTAATGGTATTTTTACAATCAATACGCAATTGCCTACAGATGTGGTTGCAATTGACGTTACAGGTAAAGAAGTTTTCAGAATGTTAAACATTAACAACAAAACTACTTTAAATTTAACCCAACTTCAAAAAGGACTTTACTTATTAAAATTGAGTAATGAATTAGGAGAGCAAACTAAAAAAATAATAATTGAATAACTAAATAAACAACCATGAAAAAAATTGTAATCCTTTTATTCGCTGTTATCACAGCTATTAGCTGTAGTAAAGACGATGAGCAAACACCAACTCCAGAACCAGTTGCAAATACGGCACTTAAAGTTTTTCATAAAACTACAGGAGCTGAAATTAAAGATGGAGATGTTTTAACTTTTACTTCTATTTCATCACAAGGTGGTGCTAATGAGTTAAAATTTTATTTTAAAAATACGTCTGCAGCACCAATAAATACAAAAGTTAAGTTTATTTCTTTTAGTGGGGTTCCTGATACTAGTTATTTAAGTATTTGTATTGGGGCGCAATGTTTGTCTTCAATTATTACAGGTTTTTCCTATCCATTAAGTTCGGAGCCAATAATAACTATTCCTGCTAACGGAATTGTAGGAGACATTGAGGGCTATAAAATTTTTAACACTACAACTCCTGTTTCACCAGCTACTAAAATTGATTATGTTTTTGAAGCCTATCAACACGATGCTAGCGGAAATCCTGTTGGAAATAAAGTTCGATTTACTTATAGATATCAGCAATAAAACAGATCACATATTTGTTTAATAAAAGTGAGTCCATTGGGCTCACTTTTTTTACAAATTATTTTAAATTATTGTAATTCAATTAATTATGTTTTATGTAGAACAAATTCTACATAAAAAACAACTTTTATTTATTAATTATTTGAAGAATACTTTTTATCTTTGCGATTAATTTTTATTTAATCTATATAACAATGCGAATTTTCTTTATTATATTTTTATTTTTTATAAATAAAATCGTTGTTGCTCAACAACTTCATCACGAAATGATAAGTGCACAAGGTGGTTCTGTTACGACCGCAAATGGGCAATTTGTAAGATATTCAGTTGGTCAACAGTCCGTAACGGGCACTTCATCAAATGGATATGTTGTTCAGCAGGGTTTTCAACAAAGTAATTGGAGCAAAATATTAGAACAAAATACCATTTCTATCGCCACAACCGTTTATCCAAATCCATTTGTAAATGAAATAAATTTTTCATTTTCAACTTCCCCAGGTGATAAAATTTCAGCATATGTATTTGATGTTTTAGGTCGTTTAGTTTATTCCGAGGATCTTAAAAATGAAAATAATTCAATCAAACTAAGCCTTTTACATCTTTCTACAGCAGAATATTTAGTCAAACTTTCATCAGATAAATTTGTACATTCCGCAAAAATCATAAAAAAATAGCAGGACTTCTAATTCATCATTTTTTTGACGTAAAATATAATTATATAAAACTATATTTGTTTTACATTAAAAATTCTTAGAATGAAATTTGGAATTAGTAAAGCGAATAAATTGACATTAATTAAAGTCTTTTTTATTAGTATTTTAACAACGCTAAATACTACGATGTCCGTAGCTCAGCAAGATGCACAGTATACACAATACATGTATAACACTATAAATGTAAATCCTGCTTATGCAGGTTCAAGAGGTGTTATGAGTGTTTTTGGAATGTATAGAGCGCAATGGGTTGGGCTAGAAGGCGCGCCAAATACAGCGGCAGCATCAATTCATTCGCCAATTGAGAATTCAAGAGTTGGATTAGGTCTTACAGTTTCTAATGATCAAATAGGGATTTCAGAACGAAATACAGTTTCCACAGATTTTTCATACACCATTAATACTTCAGATAGTTATAAATTATCTTTTGGACTTAAAGGTTCGGCGAGTTTGTTAAATGTAGATTATAACAAATTAAACAAGTACGATAAAAACGATCCTAAGTTTCAAAATAATATAGACAATCAATTTTCACCAAATATTGGAGCTGGTATTTATTATCATTCCGATAAATTATATGCAGGTGTTTCTGTGCCTTTTATTTTAGAAACCAAACATTTTGATGATAATACTAATTCCGTAGCTAAAGATGCCTTACATTATTATTTCATTGGTGGTTATGTATTAGATGTGTCAGAAAGCACTAAATTTAAACCCGCATTTTTAATAAAATCTGTAAAAGGAGCACCCCTTCAAGCGGATCTAACGGCAAATTTTATGTTTCATGACAAGTTTGTTGTTGGAGGAGCATGGCGTTGGAGTGCTGCTGTTAGTGGTTTAGTAGGTTTTCAAGTTGATAGTAATTGGTTTGTGGGTTATACGTATGATTCGGACACAACAAAATTAGCTAATTACAATTCAGGTTCTCATGAAATCTTTTTAAGATATGAGTTCAAAGGAAAACAAGAAAAAATTATTTCACCAAGATTTTTCTAAAATGATAAATAATATGAAAATAAAAAATAGCATTTCGTTTTGTGTAATGATGTTTACTTTTTTTGTTTATTCTCAGGGAGTACAACTTAAAAAAGCGAATTCAAATTACGAGAATTTTCAATATGTTGACGCCATTAAAACATATGAAAAAGTAGCTAAAAACGGATATAAATCTGTTGAATTATTTAGTAAACTTGGAGATTCATATTACTTTCAAGCAAAACTAAAAGAAGCTAATTATTGGTATAACGATTTGTTTTTGTTAAATGAAAAATTAAATTCGGAATATTATTTTAGATATGCTCAAACATTAAAAGCAGTTGGCGATTATAAAAAAGCCGATGCTATGATGGCGCTTTTTAATGAAGCAAATAATTCAGATATACGTGCAATGTTATCTAAAGAACAATATGATTATTTGGAAGAAATTAAAAACAATTCGGGAAGATATAACATACAAAATGCAGGCATTAATTCGGAATATTCAGATTACGGCACCTCTTTTTATAAAAATACATTAGTTTTTACTTCTGCACGAGATACAGAAGGCGTATTTGTTAAAAAGCACAGTTGGACCAATCAGTCATTTACAAACTTATATGGTTCAGTAATTACAGAAAATGGAAATTTATCTGAACCTGAGAAATTTTCAAAAAAAATTAATTCAAAATACCACGAATCTACTCCCGTTTTTACAACTGATGGAATGACCATGTATTTTACCAGAAACAACTTTTTAAATGGTAAAAAAGGAAGGGATAAAGATAAAACTATATTATTAAAATTGTTTAAAGCAACTAAAATTCGAGATTCTTGGGAAAATATTGTTGAATTACCGTTTAACAGTAATGAATATAATTGCGCACATCCCGCATTATCTCCAGATGAAAAAACATTGTATTTTTCATCAAATATGCCAGGAACAAAAGGCATATCTGATATTTATAAAGTTGCAATACTTGAGGATGGAACTTTTGGTACACCTGTAAATTTAGGCGATAAAATTAATACAGAAGCAAGAGAAACGTTTCCGTTTATATCCAATAAAAACGAATTGTATTTTGCCTCAGACGGCCATCCAGGCTTGGGAGGTTTAGATGTTTTTATTACTCAGTTGAATGAAGATGGTACACACGGAAAAATAAAAAATTTGGGTGAACCTGTAAATTCTAATTCGGATGATTTTGCATTTATCATGGATACGGCCTCTAAAAATGGTTTTTTTAGTTCAAATAGAGAAAAAAACAGTTTAGGTTATGATGATATTTATAAATGTACTGAAACCATTCCTGTTCCAAAAGACTGTCAGCAAAATTTAAAAGGAGTTGTTGTTGATTCTCGTACTCAAGTGCCAATTGAAGGTGTAAAAGTGGTAATGTTTGATATAAATTACTTAAAATTAAGTGAAGAAATTACGGATGTAAAAGGAAAATTTGATTTTGGGGCAGTAGATTGTGGAAATAAATTTCGAATTGTACCTGAACAAAAGGATTACGCAACTGTAGAAAATATGGTTATCATTACAAAAGAATCTGACCTAAAAGATTTAAAAATTTCCATGACTCCAAAATTACAACCACTACAAGTAGGAAGAGATTTAAGAAAAACATTAGGAATAGACATCATTTACTTTGATTTAGATAAAGCCATCATTCGTAAAGATGCGGAAGTGGAATTAGCAAAAATTTTAGAAGTGATGAAACAATATCCTACCATGGAAATCGATGTTCGTTCGCATACAGATAGCCGTCAAACTATAGGATATAATTTAGCACTTTCAGATAAGCGTGTTAAATCTACTATAAAATGGTTAGTTGCAAATGGTGTTGAAGCCAAACGATTAACTGGAAGAGGATATGGCGAATCACAATTAGTAAATAAATGTGCAGACGATATACCTTGTACAGAAGAAGAACATCAAGCCAATAGGCGTAGCGAATTTATAATAACAAAGCTATAATCTAAATATAAAACCTCAAACATAAACGTTTGAGGTTTTTTTGTTTAAACAAAAAACCCTTGACAATCAATTGATTATCAAGGGTTTAAGTGGTACCTCCAGGGATCGAACCAGGGACACACGGATTTTCAGTCCGTTGCTCTACCATCTGAGCTAAGGTACCTTGCGATTTTAGGTATTGCTACCTTTTCATTGCGGGTGCAAATATAGAACCTATTTTATATTTTCCAAAACAATTATTAAAAAAAATCAATTTCGTACATTTGCATTTCTAATTATTAAATATGATACTTACAATTGATGTGGGCAATACTAATGTTAAAGTTGCTGTTTTTAAGCAGTTTAACATTATTGATACGTTTGTTTTCCAAAAAAATAATTTTCAAAATAATTTTCAAATAATTTTTAAAAAACATCCAAATCATACAAAAGCGGTACTGGCTTCCGTTTCAATACTGGATGAAATGGATAGTATATGGTTGAAAAATCAGATAGAAGTAATTGAAATACATTCAGCATCGGTTTTTCCATTTAAAAATAAATATACAACTCCAGCTACTTTAGGAATTGATAGAAGCGTTTTAGCCTCTGGCGCTGTATTACAATATCCAAATCAGAATGTTTTAATTATTGATGCTGGAACTTGCGTAACTTACGATTTCATTACTAATAATAGTGAATATTTAGGTGGCGCTATTTCTCCTGGACTGCAAATGCGCTATCAAGCACTTCATAATTATACTGCTAAGTTACCATTATTAGAAAGTAATTCACCAGATAATTTTATTGGAAACAGCACAGATCATTCTATTCATTCTGGTGTTGTAAACGGGTTGTGTTATGAAATTGAGGGCTTTATTTCAGAATTTTCTGTTAAAAAAGAACAATTTACAATAATTTTAACAGGCGGCGACGCTATT
>NZ_JBEIET010000099.1:0-7392 GCF_040382755.1 Flavobacterium sp. | reverse complement strand
TTAAACCAACTCATATTTTAGCATTGGGTAATGATACTCACGCTTTTTTAAAGCTGCATTTTGGAGATAAAGTAGTACAAGTTATTCATCCAAACGCAAGGCAAAATCAACAATCAAAATTAAACGCTTGGGAAATTGCTATAAAGCAATTGAATGATATTTTTTAAGACTAAGATTTTAAGAATAAAACCCTGTAAACTATTTTTTACAGGGTTTTTTTGTGGAAATAAAAGATTTGTCTTCGAACTTTTGAACCCAAAACCTTCTCCAAAAAAATGAAAAGGCTTTTGGTTCGACAAAGTGGAGATAGAAGATTTATCTTCGAACTTTTGAACCGAAAATGCAAATAGTTTTTGAGTATTTTCGAGTTAAGATTCTTGTAATTACTCACTTGTTTATGGTTTGAAGCTAATTCTGATTTCTTTCGAGTATTGGGTGATTATATTGCTACATAAAATTGATTAACTCTTTTTTGGCTTATCGGGATGTATTCTTTTCTAGACATATAATTGCCAAATTAAATAAAGTATTAGAATTCATCATATTGTTTTTATAATCAAGAAGTTTGTTCAATTCTTCGTCATTATCCTCAGTAAAGTATTTGGCGATTTTTATCAAGGTAATAAAATCATTTTCAACCCAAGATTTATTTTGCCTAATCATTTTGGGAAATTTCTGAAACCAAATTTTTAATAAATCTTTACGATTTTTGAGTATAAAGTAGGGGATAATGTCTATTGAAAAATACACTATTTGATCTGAAAAATTATTAGCACATTCAATCAAAGCATCAAAATCATCATTAAAAATCCAATCTATTAAAGCGATTCTTCCAGCCAATGGTAAGGACGAATAGTGTTTGTTATTTTTAATTTTTTTGTAATAAAAATTAGCATCTTCCCATTGGTCTTTTAGAATGTTATTAAGTGCTAATATAGTACCAGAAAAAACAATTTCTTCTGTTGTTTTACCAGAGCGAAATAGTGATTTGTAATAGGGTTCAAAATCATCATTTCCAACGTCAACATAATGATTCAAGATCAAAGGCGTAAAAAATTTTGTAGCCATTATTTTATCCAACGCAAATTTTTTGAGTCCAGATCTAATAGAAAAATAAGGACCCAAAGTTTGAGCGAATAAGTCAGCTATACTTTGATTTGCTTTGATGAGTTCAAATAAAGAATCGCTATTGAAATAGGTTTCTAAAATTTCAACATCATTGTTTTTTATAAGTTGAATAATCCGATTCGTAAAAAGATTTACTTCAAAGATTGAAATGCTTTTTTTGGTAGCTAATTCGGTTATGATTACATCATCGATCTCAGAATTTGCAACACTTTTGATTTGATGTTCACAAAAAACACAAAATTCATTATAACAACTAAATCCGATATATCTTGAAAAGATATCTAAAGTTGTATGTGATGTTACACCAGTCTTAACTAGATTGAAAAACCTTCGGATAGTGCTCTCGCTTAAATATTCTTTTTGGTTTATCAATATTGAATTTTTTAAGTTTGTAGCATCAGTTTTTGAGACTATTTTTTTTCCAAAACTATTTTCAATTTGTAGTCTTAATTCATCGGTATATAACATTTTTTTTTTTTTTAAAATTATATAATTTAATGCAATGTTAAGACGGTTCTTTAAGCCTTAGTTATAAAAGAACCTAAAAGAACCCACAATCAAGTATTTAACGTGTTTAACAATAAGTACTTTTGAATAATAAAAATACAAACAAGTCGAAATAAATTCACAGACACAATGTCAATATTTTTTTGCTGCATAAAGACAAAGAAAAAAAAATTAATTCCTAGTACAGAAAATGAACTGTGTGTATTTGCTTGCTTGAAAACTTGTCTTTGTAGTTAAACCATTCTATTAGGGAAATGAAAATATTAATTTGAATGTCAACACCATAATCGGTTCCAAAACAATTTAAATTTTATGTACAACGAACAAATTGAAAACTTAATCAATCTTGCCTTAGCAGATGGCGATTTGACAGAAAAAGAAAAGCAAATTCTTTTTAAAAAAGCAGAAGCTATAGGTATTGACCTTGACGAATTTGAAATGGTACTTGATGCTAAGTTGTTTGAAAAACAACAAACTTTAAAAGCAGCTGCACCATCAGTTGCAGCGCCAAAGTCGGACAAATTCGGAGATGTTAAAAAATGTCCGGCATGTGGTGCAATGGTTCAAACTTATAGCACTAATTGTTCAGATTGTGGTCACGATTTCAGAAATGTTGAAAGTGCAAATTCAATTATAGAGTTTTTCAAAGACTATCAAACCATTGAAAGTAAAATTGTATTTAAAGACAACAATAATAATGGTGGTTTAATGAGCAAAGTTTTCGGTGGATTAGATAACATTGGCGGTGGAGATTGGAAGCGGGCAGTATTCACTAAAAAGAAAGAATTTATTATGCACTTTCCTATTCCAAATTCGAAAGAGGATATTTTAGAATTTCTGTCAATGGCTATACCTTTAGCTTCGCCAGCGAAAAAAACTACATTTTCAGCTTTCAAGAAATTTGGCGCTCATTTTGGTGATGACCACGCCAAAAATTATGACTTTATGATTGCAGAGGTTTGGATGCAAAAATGTGAACAAATATTAATGAAAGCAAGGTTATCAATGAAAGAAGATAAAAAAACTCTAGAACAAGTTGAGTATTATGGAAAACAGCTTGGAATTAAATAATCCGAAAAAATAAAAACATGGTACTATTTGAAAAAAAAGAAGAAGGTGGATTCATGGATGTTATTCGCTGTGACGAACAAGAATATCTTGTTTGGAAATGGAGACCTTCAGGCGAAGCCAACTCAACAAATAAGGAAAATGTATTACGTTATGGTAGCAGTTTACGAATTAAAGACGGAGAATTAGCCGTTTTTGTGTATCAGCAAAAAGATGGTACTATGCAAGATTTTATAATTGGTCCTTATGACCAAACCATTAAAACTGCAAATTTTCCGGTTCTAACAAGCATTGTAGGTACTGCTTTTGGAGGTGCTTCACCATTTCAGGCAGAAATCTACTTTATCAACTTATCGGGTAATATTCAAGTGAGATTTGGTATTCCGTACTTTGATGTGTTCGACCCAAGGTTTTCAGATTTTGCAGTTCCAATTGCGGCGAGAGGTAAAATTACCTTTAACCTTACAGACTACAAAGCATTTATTAAACTCAACCGATTAATAAATTTCGAGCTAGAAGATTTTAACAAACAAATTAAAGATGCGGTTATAAAGTACATTAAAGGTGTAATTACAAACATCCCTGCCGACAAAGGAATTCCTGTTCTTCAAATGGAACGTAAACTTTTAGAAATTAATGAAATTGTTACTGCATATCTCAAACCAAGACTTGAAACAGATTTTGGTGTGAATATGAAGGGGCTGGATATAGCAACCATTGAAGTTGATAAAGAAAGTGAAGGATATGCAGAGTTAAGAAAAGTAACAGCCGATCAAACAACTAAAACAACTGTTGCCCAATCTGATGTTACCATTAAGAACATAGAAGACATGCAAAATATTAATGCTCAAAACATGGAAGAAACCTTGCGTATTCAAAGAGAAGAAGCACAACGGGCACAAAAACTACAAACCGAAATTAACTTTATAAGTACTCATGCACTCAATCAACAAACAGAAGTGCTAAAAGCAGGAGCTGTAAGCCTGGGTAACATGGGCAACATGGACTCAGGTGGAGGTGGAGGAATGAACCCTGCTGGAATGATGACAGGCTTGATGATGGGTGGAGCTATGGGAAACCAAATGGCAGGTATGATGAACCAAATGGGGCAAAATATGAACCAACAACAAAACACACCGCCCTCACCACCACCAATCCAATATAGTGTTTCTGTAAACGGACAAACAACAGTTCCATTTAATTGGCAACAATTACAACAAATGGTTCATAGTGGACAACTTACAAAAAATACACATGTTTGGAAACAAGGTATGACTGCTTGGGAAATTGCAGGTAATGTTCAAGAACTTGAAAATTTATTTGGAGCAGTTCCACCACCACCGCCTCCAGTTGTTTAAAATAATCTTTACAGTGGAGTTCAGAACCCACTTTAAAAAACGGGGCGTATTCTGAAAAGCCAAATGAGTAGGAAAAAAATTAATTATAAAAAATGAAAAAAATTATTATTGGTTGTATATTTTTTATTACAAATTTAATCTGCTATGGTCAATCAACTGATTCAATTGATTTTAAGCAGGTTAGAACTCTAAATGGAAATAAATTTAAATTTTTTGTAAATGGAAACTCAGTAAACGAGAACCTTTATGATGAAGTCAAAAACTTTAAAGAAGGATTTGCGGCTGTAAAAAGAGAAGGTAAATGGTGTTATATAGATTTAAAAGGTATTGAAATTGTACCTCCTACTTTTTTTCAGGTTTCAGATTTTAGTAATGGTTTTGCAATTGTAATGAATAATAAATTAGATAAAGCTTTTTTGAATAAATCAGGAAAAATGATAACTACTTTGAAATATTTTGCGGCAAATGATTTTCAAGAAGGTTATGCAGCTGTTGCTACTGGAACATATCCAAATTTGAAATGGGGGTTTATAAATGAAGAAGGTAAAGAAGTTGTCATTCCTAAATACAGTCAAGTCGATGATTTTAAAGATGGTATAGCAAAAGTATTTTTAAAAAATAAAGTTGGATTTATAAATGAAACAGGGAAGGAAATTACTCAAATTATTTATGATTATTCAGGAAGTAGAAATCTTGGTAATGGTTTGGCTACCCTTGAACAAGAAATAAATAACAGAACTAGTTTTGTTGGAGTAATAAATAAGAAAGGTGAATGGATGTTCAAAAGAGGTCAAATATATTTTCAAGTTGTTGGTTCATTTTCAAATAAATATTTGATAGTTGATAATGGTTCAAAATTCGGTATAATTGACCATTCTGGTAATATTAAAATCGAAATTAATATGAAAAAAATTGATCCTTTAGGTTCATGGACTCGTAATGCTGATTCATTGAAGCTAGGGCGTCTTTATGTAGAAAATTATGGGGATTATTTTTATATAGATGAAAATTTAAATTGCGTAAATATGGATGATGCTATTCCATGTTCACAATAAAATAAATATATTTAATAGTACTACCACATTCGTTTTAACACATGTAATAAGTAACAGGAAAATAAAAAAAGACCTCTTATGAAAATAAGAGGTCTTTTTATTTTTTGTGGAAATTGAAGATTTATCTTCGAACTTTTGAAACTTATAATAGTAAATATGTTTTTTTTTTAATTGAATTTATACTTAAATCATTAAAAAAATAAATTCACTAAAACATTTAAATTTTTTTATATCACAAAAATTACATGATGGAACTAGATGGATTTTTTTGTTCAATTATAATTATTAAAATTTGAAAATTATTTTTATTACGATTTTTCATAAGTCATAATAAATATTTTATAAAATTATGTATGTTTCTAAAATCAACATTTTACTTATTTGTATTAATTCTCGGTTCATTTGAATTAAATGCACAAAGTTTTTATTTTTCAAATGGAATAAATACTACATCATATGATTTTAAAGGTACCGACAACTTACCCCTAGAATTGAAACCTAAAACAGGACATTTTTACGAGTTGGGTTATAAATTGCTTAACGTAAAAGAGCGAATGAATTATGCGATTGGATTTGCAATAAATAATTTTAATTCAAATGCTGGAGATTCTGTTAATCAATATGAATGGGAAACAACATATATGGGAATAAATAATCATTTTGAATATATAATTATCCCTTCTTATAGAAATCCAATTGAATTATCTGGCGCTTTTCAAATGCAATTTATGCATATTTTTAACGGAGTCCAAAAAATCAACGGGAAAAATTTTGACTTAACAAAAGAAAAAGAGTTTACCGGAATATGGATACAACCTGGGGTTACTTTTGTGTCAAAATATTTTATATCTGATTCTTGGCAAATTAGTTTAGGTTATAATTACTCTGTAGGATATAATTTATCAAATACCACTGAGGAAGTACTAAAGATTAATAATCATCAATTTCGATTTTGTATTCACTTTGTAGTAGAATAATTTAAAAATGAAATTACTTAAAATAAATGACAATGTATTCTATTGAAATTAATTGATTCTATTATGAAAAAGATTTTATTTATACTATTACAATTAGTAACTTTTATTAGTTTTTCACAAAGTACTGGTATAACATATCAAGCTGTTATATTAAGTCCAAATGGGCAACAATTACCTGGAGCCAATAATCAACAATATATATTAGCTAATAAAACAATTTGTCTTCGATTTAGTATTATTGATCATCAAAATCAAATAGAATATCAAGAAAACAGATTAACTGCAACTGATCAATTTGGCATGGTTAATTTATTAATTGGCACTAATACCCAAATAGCTGGATATGCTAATGGATTTTCTGGAGTTATTTGGAATAGCAATTCAAAAAGTCTAAAAGTAGAATTAGACGCCACACAAAATTGTCAAAATTTCACATTAATAAGTAACAATCCATTTACATATGTTCCATTTGCATATTATGCTGCAAACCCAGGCACTCAAGGACCAGTAGGTCCTGCAGGGCCACCAGGTCCTTCGGGTAGTATCGGAACTGATGGATTATCTGCATATCAAATATGGTTGAATGCGGGAAATACCGGTACCGAATCACAGTTTTTAAGTTCACTTCAGGGTTCTCAAGGAATACAAGGACTTCCGGGCAGTAATGGAACAAATGGCACAAATGGCACAAATGGTTTAAACGGAACTGATGGATTATCAGCATATCAAATATGGTTGAATGCGGGAAATACTGGTACTGAATCACAGTTTTTAAGTTCACTACAGGGTTCTCAGGGAATACAAGGACTTCCGGGCAGTAATGGAACAAATGGCACAAATGGCACAAATGGTTTGAACGGAACTAATGGATTATCAGCATATCAAATATGGTTGAATGCGGGAAATACTGGTACTGGATCACAGTTTTTAAGTTCACTACAGGGTTCTCAAGGAATACAAGGACTTCCGGGCAGTAATGGAATAAATGGCACAAATGGTTTAAACGGAACAAATGGATTATCTGCATATCAAATATGGTTGAATGCGGGAAATACAGGTACTGAATCACAGTTTTTAAATTCACTTCAGGGTTCTCAAGGAATACAAGGACTTCCGGGCAGTAATGGAACAAATGGAACAAATGGTTTAAACGGAACTGATGGATTATCTGTATATCAAATATGGTTGAATGCTGGAAATACCGGTACCGAATCACAGTTTTTAAGTTCACTACAGGGTTCTCAGGGAATACAAGGACTTCCGGGCAGTAATCGAACAAATGGCACAAATGGCACAAAT
>NZ_JBEIET010000098.1:0-7529 GCF_040382755.1 Flavobacterium sp. | reverse complement strand
ATTGCACAAACCGGAACGGGTAAAACGTTTGCCTATTTGTTACCTATTTTAAAGCAATGGCGATTTGTACATACCGATATACCGAGAGTACTAATTTTAGTGCCTACTCGAGAATTAGTAGTGCAAGTGCACGAAGAAATTGAAAAATTAACAAAATATATGAGTGTGCGTTCACTTGCCGTTTATGGTGGCGTGAACATCAATACACAAAAAAAAGACATTTATTCTGGAATTGATATTGTGGTGGGAACACCCGGTAGAATTATGGATTTGGCTTTAGATAATGTCTTGCGTTTTGACGATTTACAAAAATTAGTGATTGATGAATTTGATGAAATATTAAATTTAGGATTTCGAGTACAATTGACTTCTATATTATCAATGATGCGTTCGAAAAGACAAAATATTTTGTTTTCGGCGACTATGACAGAAGAAGTAGACGATTTGTTAGACGAATTTTTCGAATTTCCTGAAGAAGTTTCGTTAGCGCCAAGTGGTACTCCATTAGAGCAAATAGAACAACGTGCTTATGTGGTGCCGAACTTTTTAACGAAGATAAATTTACTTAAGCATTTATTACAAGACGAATCATACAGCCGAATTTTATTGTTTGTAAACAGTAAAAGAATGGCCGATTTCCTATTAGAACATTTAGAAGAAGATTTCCCAGGTCAGTTTGGAACGGTGCACTCCAATAAAACGCAAAATTACCGTTTAAATATGATGGAAAATTTTCAAACGGGTGAAATTAGAGGTTTAGTAACCACTGATATTATGGCGCGTGGATTGGATATTACAGATATTACACACGTAATAAATATGCAATTTCCTGAAATCCCAGAGCAATATATGCACAGAATTGGTCGTACGGGTCGTGCCGATAAAGACGGTATTGCCATTAGTTTTATTGGTCCGAAAGAAGACGAATTTCAACTGGAAGTAGAAATGCTAATGCAAACCGAAATTAAAATTCACGAGATTCCTACAAATGTAAAAATAGAACAACAACGATTAGAATTCGAAAAAGATCAAAAGAAAGTAAAAACGCTTTTGAAACGTGTAAAGAAAACGGGTGGTGATGCTTTTGAGAAAAAATCGGAGAAAAATAGCAAAGTCAATTTAGGAGGTCCAGGAAAAAGAACACCAAGAAAAACCGCTTCCAGAAACCGTGGAATTGAAAGAAAACGAGACGAAAAGAAAAAGAAAAAGTAATTTTTAGTATTTTTGAAAAACTTTAATAAAAATGCAATTTAAAAACCCAGAAATTCTATATTTTTTATTTCTATTGATTATACCAATTTTGGTACATCTTTTTCAATTGAGACGATTTAAAAAACAAGAATTCACGAATGTTAAATTGCTGAAAGAACTCGAAGTTCAAACCCGTAAAAGCGCTACAATTAAGAAATGGCTATTATTAGTCACTCGTTTATTACTTTTAACCGCTTTAATTTTCGCCTTCGCACAACCTTTCTTCAAAGCAAAAGATTTCGATAAAAAAAATAACGAACTGATTTTGGTAATCGATAATTCCTTTTCGATGCAAGCCAAAGGAAATAATGGCGAATTATTAAAAAGAACCATTCAGGATGTATTAGAAAACACACCTGAAGACCAACAATTATCGGTACTTACCAACGATGAAAATTTTTACGATACGAATATTAGAAACATTCAAAAAGAATTACAAAATTTAAACTACTCGTCTACTCCATTTAATCCTGCCGCAATTATCACCAGAATTGAAGCCAAAAAACCAGGCATTCCGAAAGATATTTTATTTATTTCTGATGCAGTTGGTTTAAAAGAAGAATTAAAAACCAATTTAAGCGAAACATCATCGCTGTATTATCAAACCGTAAAAGCAAACGAAACCTATAATTCTGCAATTAAAAACGTACAAATTAGTCAGGTTTTAGATCAATTTTACGAGTTGAAAATTAGTATTTCTACTTACGGAGAGGTTGAAAATGATGTGCCGATTTCTATGTATAATGGAAAAAAATTAGTAGGTAAAGCATTGATTTCGAAAGAAAAACCTCAAAAAGAAATTTTATTTACCATACCGAAAACAGATTTTCACGGCTATGTTAAAATTGAAGATAATAGCTTAACATTTGACAATACGTTTTATTTTAGTATTTCGAAACCACAAAAATCGAATGTAATTGCCGTGGGTACTCCAGAAAAAAACAACTTTTTATCCAGAATTTTCACAGCTGACGAATTTAACTACACATCAACAGATTGGAACACCTTAAATTACAATGCAATTGAAAATGCCGATGCTTTGGTTTTAAATGAAATACCAACTATTTCAAGTGCTTTATCTGTTACTTTGAAAAATTATTACAGCAAAGGCGGAACCATAATTTTTATACCTGATGTTACAAGCGATGTTTCGAGTTACAATGCTTTTTTGAGTAATTTTAGTCCGATTTCATTTTCAGAAAAAACACAAAAAGAAAAACAAATTACACAAATTAGTTTCAATCATCCGATATATGCCAATGTATTTGAGAAGAAAATTAGCAATTTCCAATATCCAAAAACGAATGCATCATTTACCATAAACGGTAGTAATTTGCCCGTATTACAATATGAAGATAAGAGTGTTTTCTTAGGAAATATCACAAATAAACTTGGAAATTTATACTTTTTTTCTACTTCAATAAATAAGGAAAATTCGAACATTCAAAATTCGCCATTAATTGTGCCTACCTTTTATAATATGGGACAGAACAACAACAAAACTGGTTTAAATGCGTTTGTAATTGGAGAAAATAATTACACCATAATTAACGAAACTATTGCAAAAGATAATGTTTTAAGCGTTACCAATTCAGAAAATAGTTTTATTCCGATGCAACAAATTTTGAATAATAAAATCAAACTTACTTTCGGAAATTATCCAGAAAAATCTGGAAATTACGAAGTATTAAAAGATAAAGAATCGCTTAAAGCTATCAGTTTCAACTATCCAAGAAATGAAAGCGATTTATCGCAAATAAATTCAGATTATTTTGATTCGTGTACAGAAGTAAATGCTGTATCTACGTTTTATTCTGACATTCATTCATCAAGAACAAGCAATGAAGTTTGGAAATATTTTATCTTTGCCACATTATTACTTTTACTAATTGAATTACTAATCCAAAAATTTGTAAAATGAATCTTTTACTAAAAAACGCGACACTACTTGAAAGTCAAAACCCATTTCATAAGCAACAAGTTGATATTGAAATTACAGATGGGATTATTTCTAAAATTGGAAAAAATCTAACCATAAAAGAAGGTTTTGAAGTCATTGAAAAAGAGAACTTACATATTTCTCAAGGTTGGTTAGATACTTCGGTAGTTTTTGGAGAACCAGGTTTTGAAACAACAGAAACCATTGAAAACGGACTAAAAGTAGCTGCAAAAAGTGGTTTTACTTCTGTTTTCTTACATTCCAATACGAATCCAGCGATTGACAACCAAGCGGTAATTCAATTTATAAAAAGTAAAGCACAAAATAGCATCACCAACCTACATATAGTGGGTTGTTTAACCAAAAACAGCGAAGGAACCGACTTAGCCGAACTTTTTGATATGAAAAATGCAGGCGTGGTAGCTTTTGGAGATTATAAAAAAGGCTTAAACAATCCGAATTTGCTTAAAATAGCATTTCAATATGTCGATAATTTTAACGGGATTTTGTTCGTACAACCTATGAATAAAGACCTAAAAGGAAAAGGATTTGTAAATGAAGGAGAAGTTTCAACGAAACTTGGATTAAAAGGAATTCCAGCAATGGCGGAAGAAATTGAAATCGAGAGAAACATTGCTTTACTTGCTTATACAAAAGGAAAATTACACATTCCATCCATTACAACAAAAAAATCTGTTGAATTA
Organism: Flavobacterium sp.; assembly: GCF_040382755.1. GTDB lineage: Bacteria > Bacteroidota > Bacteroidia > Flavobacteriales > Flavobacteriaceae > Flavobacterium. The sequence continues at coordinate 3,635 of NZ_JBEIET010000098.1, read as the reverse complement.
ATTGCAAAAGCTCAAGCACAAGGATTAGAAATTACGTGTGGGGTTTCGGTAAATAATTTAGTATTAACAGATGAAGAATTGGCAGATTTTAATTCGAATACTAAAATTTATCCACCACTTCGCACAGAAACCGACAGAAAAGCTTTAATTGAAGGAGTTTTAAACAATGTGATTTCTGTAATCACGTCAGACCATTGCCCTGTAAACATCGAACAGAAGCAATTAGAATACGATTTAGCCGATTATGGCTCGATAGGTTTAGAAAGTGCATTTGGTGCCTTACAAACGGTTTTACCAACGGAAGTTATTGTAGCTAAATTTACTGCTGCGAAATCTTATTTCAACTTAGAAAACAATACCATTGCAGAAGGAAATAAAGCAGAACTAACCTTGTTTAATCCAAATGAAGATTGGATTTTCAATAAAGAAAATATACTTTCTTTTTCTAAAAACTCAATAATGTTAGGTAAGAAAATGAAAGGAAAAGTGTACGGAATTATTAGTAATAATAAAATTGAAATCTAATGGAAGAGCATAAAGTAAACGCAATGATTGGCCATTTTACGATAATTGGAACCATTGTAGCCCTTATGATGAATACTGAAAAAAAGAACCATTTTGTTAGTTTTTATACGCGTCAAACTTTAGGCATCTTTTTGTGTTTTCACTTGGGTGGTTATTTCATTGGCTATTTTGATAGTTGGTTTGTATCAACTGCTTATTGGTTGTTTTTTCTAATCTTATGGATTATAAGTTTTTCGGGTGTGATGAATAATGAAATGAAATTGGTGCCACTTGTGGGTGAACAATTTCAGAAATGGTTTAAAAATTTATAATTTATGAGTTTAGAATATTTGGTAAAAGCGCCAAAAGAAATAAAAGAAAAAAACGGCGCATTACTTTTAATACACGGCTATGGAAGTAATGAAGAAGATTTGTTTTCTTTTGCACCTCAATTACCTGAAGATGTATATGTAATTTCGATTCGTGCGCCATACAATTTACAACCTTATGGTTATGCTTGGTATGAAATTACTTTTGATGCTGATGAAAATAAGTTTTCAAATAACGAACAAGCTAAAGAGTCATTACAACTAATCGCAAATTTTATTGATGAAATTTCAGAAAAATTACCTTTAGATAAATCGAATATTTCATTAATTGGATTTAGTCAAGGTGCGATTTTAAGTTATGGAATGGCGTTTACGTATCCAGAAAAAATTAATAAAGTTGTGGCTTTAAGCGGTTATTTAAATGAACAAATTTTACCAGAAAATTATGATGTAAATCAAATTAAACATATTAAATTTTTTGTTTCTCACGGCACACAAGACCAAGTAATTCCTGTGGAATGGGCAAGAAAAACAGCACCATATTTAGAAAAATTAGGTTTGCGTATTATGTATAAAGAATATCCCGTAGGACATGGCGTAGCGCCACAAAACTTTTGGGATTTTAAAAATTGGTTAGACTAAAATTACTTTAAATATAAAACAAAAATGGCTCCGGAATCGGAGCCTTTTTTATTTTATAAGTATTTCAAATCTTATCTTTTTAAAGCGAAGTGAGCTTTAAATAATTTTTGTTGGTCATTTTCTTTATACTCAATGGTAAACCAATAGTCTGTTGATGGCATTGATGCACCAATATAAGTACCATCCCATCCTTGACTGGTTGGTATAGGTGTAATTTGTTTTAACAACTTACCATATCTATCATAAATATAAATCTTAGCATCCGGTTGATCCAATCCTTCTATGTTCCAAGTATCATGTATTCCATCACCATTTGGTGTAAAATATTTCGGATAATCAATAACTAATACTTCTATTGTTAGGTTCGTACAACCTTCTGTATCTTCTACCATTACTTCATGTGTGCCGCCTTGAACGCCTGTAAAAATGTTTGATTCTTGCCAAGCGCCACCGTCTAATGAATAAATTAGATTTCCTGTTCCTAATGGGTTTACAGTGACTGTTATGGTTGCATCTTCTGTGAAGGCATCCGTAACTTCCGCTGTTAGTCCTGTAGCTGGATAAACAGATACTACACTTGCTGTGTCGCTTTGCTCACAATTGGTTACCGTGTTGGTTACCACTACTTGATACGTTCCTGGCTGCATCGCTTCGTATGTAGGTCCGTTTGTACTTGGTAACGCATCATAAACATTCGTGGTCGTGTTTAATAAATACCAATCATACGTGAAATTAGGGTCCGATAACTGAGCATCTAACATATACCCTTGATACGTTACTCCTGTAGTTTGATTCACACAAATATGTCCGTCAATTAATTCTGGTTTTGGTAATGGGTTTACACGAACAATAAATTCTGTAGTACCTCCATCACAGTTTCCTAATCGTGAGGTTACACTATATTTTACAAATCCTTGAACATCTGAAGTGTTTGTTAAAACATCATTGATGGTAAATGGAGCTGTTCCGGTTCCGTTTGTAAATCCAGTTACATTTTGAGAATCTATAACCGTCCAAACCAGTGTGGTTCCTGTTATCGATGGAAATGATGAAATGGTTAAATTCGTAGATTTTTCACTACAGATTTCATTTGGTGGTAAGCTAATTGGTGTACCTGGTATTGGATTCACTGTTATAGTTACTGCATTTGTAATTGTAGCACCTGTACAAATTCCGTTTACGGGTGTAAAGTCAAAACTAATGGTTCCCACTACTAACGGATTGGTTAATGCCAATTGTAAATTCACAATTCCAGTTGTTGAAGTGCCACTTGTAGCGCCTCCCACAATCTGAACACCTGTTGCTGTGTTTATTTGCCAGTTATAAGCCGTTGCCGCTGGATTTGAATTAGAAGTAAGGGTAACAAATTCGTTATTACAAATCACCGTTTTATTTGAAACCGTAGAAGTAATTACAGGAATTGGTTTTACTGTAATTAATATTTGTTGTGACGTACCAAAACAACTTCCTATTTGTGGTTTTACTTCTATATTAATGGTACCGTTTTGGAAACCGTTAATCAAAGTAACCACTTGGTCAATATTGGCCTTGGTTCCACTAATGGCTGGCATGTTTACATTACTTGTTGTTGCGCTCCAGATAAAATCAGCACCTGCAACTGTGCTTAATAATTGTGAGGCAATATTTAAAGTTCCGCCATTACAAATTTCAAAACCTGCAATTGGATTAACAAACTGTGGTGTAGGAGAAACTGTTACTGTTGCTGTTTGTCCAGTAACTGGAATCGCACAACCATTCAAGTCCGCACTAACTATTTCATAGGTAGTGTTTACTGCTGGCGATACAGAAATCACATTACTTCCTGAAGCGCCAATGGTAATTGTGCTTGGTGTACCGTTCCATGTAAGTTGTGTACCTGGTGTAGCGGTAAGAGTTACATTAACTGGAATTCCTGCACAAGTAGTAGTAGTTCCTGTAATACCAATATTTGTTGGTATTGGGTTTACGGTAATCGTTCCTGTTGCGTTAACCGTTCCACATCCACCTGTTAAAGGAATGGTATAATTGAAAGTTCCTGTTCCTGTTGGTGTGCCTATAAGAGTGATAGTATCTGCTAACCATGAAGCGGTAACTCCTGCTGGAAGTCCAGTTGGTGTTCCTATACCTGTTGCACCTGTAGTAGCATGTGTTAGTGTTGGT
>NZ_JBEIET010000097.1:0-7553 GCF_040382755.1 Flavobacterium sp. | reverse complement strand
TGAACATATAATAGTCCATACTGGTCAAAACTACGATTACGAATTGAATCAAATATTTTTTGACGATTTAGGCATTCGTAAACCGGATTTCTTTTTGGATGCTGCAGGTGCTACAGCTACAGAAACGGTAGGTCAAATATTAATAAAAATAGATCCACTATTAGCAAGTGAGCAACCTGACGCTTTTTTAGTTTTAGGAGATACCAATAGTTGTTTGTGTGCCATACCTGCTAAAAAACGTCATATTCCTATTTTTCATATGGAAGCAGGAAACCGATGTTTTGACCAGCGAGTTCCAGAAGAAACGAATCGTAAAATCGTAGACCATGTTTCTGATATTAATTTGACATATAGTTCTATAGCCAGAGAATATTTACTTCGTGAAGGTTTACCTGCCGATAGAATCATAAAGACAGGTTCGCCCATGTACGAAGTATTACACCATTATTTACCAGAAATTAATAAGTCGGATGTACTTACGAAATTAAATTTAGAAGAATATCAATACTTTGTAGTTTCCGCACATAGAGAAGAAAATATCAACAACGAAAAAAACTTTAAGGGATTAATGGATAGTTTAAATTTAATTGCAGAGAAATATGATTATCCAATTATTGTGAGTACACATCCAAGAACCCGGAATATGATAGATTCAAAGCAAATTGCTACACATCCAAACATTCAATTTTTAAAACCAATGGGCTTTAATGATTATAATGCATTGCAAATGAAATCTTTTGCGGTCTTGTCCGATAGTGGAACTATTTCGGAAGAATCATCAACTCTTAATTTTCCTGCATTGAATATTCGTGAAGCGCATGAACGACCAGAAGCCATGGAGGAAGCATCGGTAATGATGGTGGGATTAAACCCAGAACGCATTATGCAAGGATTAGTACAATTAAAATCTCAGAAAAGAGGAGCTGAACGCAATTTTAGACCAGTAGCCGATTATTCTATGCCAAATGTTTCAGAAAAAATGGTACGCATTATTTTGAGCTATACAGATTATGTTAAACGAACTGTGTGGAGAGAATTCTAATTAAATGAAAATATTACTAGTTACACAATATTTTTACCCAGAAAATTTCAAAAGTAACGATATTGCCGTTGAATTAACAAAAAAAGGGCATGATGTGACTGTTCTTACTGGATTGCCTAATTACCCGGAAGGAAAGATTTATGAAAAATACGGATTTTTTAAAAGAACTAAAGAAAACTACCAAGGTATTAATGTTATTAGAACATGGTTAGTTCCTAGAGGAAAAGGAGGGGGAATTAGACTATTTCTTAATTATTTTAGTTGGGCTTTTTTCGCATCTATTAGAGCTTTTATTTTATCATTTCAGAAAAAATTTGATGTGATTTTAGTGCATGAACCTTCTCCAATAACTCAAGGTTTTCCAGCTATTGTAGTAAAAAAAATTCAAAAAATTCCTCTTCATTTTTGGGTACTGGATTTGTGGCCCGAGAGTTTAACTTCAGCTGGTGGAGTTAAAAATAAATATGTTTTAGGTTTTTTTACTCATATTGTAAAATTTATTTACAACCAATCTGATAAAATTTTAATAAGCTCAAAAGGATTTAAAGAATCGATTATTTCAAAAGGAAATTATGAATCTAAATTAATCTATTTTCCTAATTGGGCAGAAGATGCAATTTCTAGTTGCAATAGTAATTATCCAATCCCAGAATTACCCAAGGGTTTCAAAGTAATTTTTGCTGGCAATATTGGTGTGTCTCAAGATATGGAAAGCTTAATGAAAACAGCTTTAGAATTAAAGTCTCATAGTGATATAAAAATAATATTAATTGGAGATGGCAGAAGCAAACCATGGGTAGAGAATTTTATTATAGAGAATAAATTAGAAGAAACGGTTTTTTTATTTGGTAAATATCCAATTGAAGCAATGAATGCATTTTTTAAATATGCAGATGGTTTATTAGTATCGCTAAAAGATGAATTAATTTTTAATTTAACTGTACCTGCAAAAATTCAAGCTTATATGAGTTCTTCAAAACCTATACTTGGAATGATGAATGGGGAAGGCGCTATGTTAATTGAAGAGGCTGGTTGTGGTTTCTGTGCTCCAGCAGGAAATTATAAAAAATTTGCAGAAAATATTATCTCGCTTTATAATTTAAATCATGAAGAAAGATATTTAATTGGAGAGTCAGGTTTTAAATATTATGAAAAGAATTTCAAACTTGAAACTTGCATTGATAATTTAGAATTAATACTTTCAAAAAAGTAATTATGAAAAATATATAGGTTTCCTTTTGGATATATAAAGTAACACATTATGAAAAAATTAATACTAATAACAGGAAGCTCAGGGTTCGTTGGACTTAACCTAACCGATTATCTTCAAAAAAAAGGATATTCTGTAAATGGCATTTCAAGAGCAGCTAAGAACGAAAATGAAATTACTTACAATTCATTAAACCAACAAGTTTGGGACACTTCTTCTGCAATGGTTCATGCTGCAGGAAAAGCTCATGATTTGAAAAAAACAGCAGCAGAAAGTGAATACTTCGAGATAAACACAGAGCTTACAAAAAAACTTTTTGACGCTTTCTTAAAAAGTCAGACTAAAGTATTTATCTATATAAGTTCAGTAAAAGCTGCGGCAGATAAAGTCGAAAATATTTTAGAAGAAGATGATCTCCCAACTCCAGTAACAGCTTATGGAAAATCAAAATTAGAGGCAGAACATTATATCCAATCTAAAGAAATTCCCTACGGAAAAAGGGTTTATATTTTGAGACCATGTATGATTCATGGTCCAAATAACAAAGGAAATTTGAATTTATTATACAGTTTTGTAGCGAAAGGAATTCCTTATCCCTTAGGGAATTACAAAAATGAAAGATCATTTGTTTCCATTGAAAATTTATGCTTCGTTATTAACGAACTTATTGAAAATAATATTGCCTCTGGTGTTTATAATGTTGCAGATGATGAAGCGTTGTCTACAAATACTTTGGTACAAATAATTGGTGAAGTAACAGGTAAATCAGCGAAAATTTGGAATGTTCCAGAGATAATAATAAATTTTATCGCAAAACTTGGAGATATTTTACCACTTCCAATTAGTTCAGAAAGATTGGATAAACTTACAGAGAATTACAGAGTTTCAAATAAAAAGTTAAAATTAGCATTAGGAAAAGAATTACCAATAAATACTAAGCAAGGACTAAAGTCTACAATTAAATCATTTCAATAATACTATTATAAAGCAATTAACAATGAAAGTTTATTTAACTGTTACTGCGCATCCAGATGATGAAATACTCGGATTTGGGGCAAGTGCGTACACATTGTCTCAACAAGGGCATAAAATTTTTAACTGCATCTTATCGGGCGATGTAGACGCGAGACAACATCGACCAGAGGTGGATAAGCTATACCAGGATACCTCTGAAGCTCAAAAAATAGTAGGTGCTGAGCCTGCAATATTAGGAAAATTTCCTAATATTAAATTTAATACAGTTCCTCATTTAGACTTGGTTCAATATATTGAAAGTGTTATTGAAAAAGTTCAGCCAGACATAATTATTACGCATCATCCCTATGATTTAAATAATGACCATTACCATACATCTAAAGCGTGTCAAGCAGCTGTGCGTTTATTTCAAAGAAAACCAATTAAGCCTTTAAATGCACTTTACTTCATGGAAATACCATCAAGTACAGATTGGGCATTTCCAGTAGATGGTCAACAATTTAGACCAGATACATTTATTGAGGTAGGTGAGGCTGGTTTAAGTCGAAAGTTAGAAGCTTTATATGCTTATGAAGGCGTTATGAGAAAGTATCCGCACCCTAGGTCTGATGAATCAATTCGAGCATTAGCAATTTTACGTGGTAGCCAAGTTGGGCGAAATTTATGTGAAGGATTTCAAACAGCAATGAATATTATAGAACCATGATGAATTATTATACAGTAAAACGGTTATTTGACATAATACTTTCCTTAATTTTATTGATATGCTTGTCGCCAATTTTTCTAATAATTGCTTTTATTATTCGTGTTCAAGATGGTGGACCTTCAATTTTTAGACAAGAAAGAATTGGAAAAAAGGGAGTCGTTTTTAGATTTTACAAATTTAGAAGTATGCCATTAAGCACTCCAAATGTAGAATCAAAAGACACAAAAAAACTTCAAATTACACCTTTTGGAAAATTTATTCGAAGAACTAATCTCGATGAGTTACCGCAGTTTTATAATGTGTTAAAAGGTGATATGAGTTTTATTGGGCCTCGGCCTCCGATTCCTTCTCAAACGGAATTAATTAAACTACGTCATATCAATGGAGCATTACAATTAAGTCCAGGACTAACAGGATGGGCTCAAGTAAACTCTTTTGATGGAATGTCAGCTACAGAAAAAGCAAAGTTTGATGGAGACTATGCATCAAAAATTTCTTTTGGATTTGAAGTATTGATTCTATTTAAAACTATCCTATACTTTACAAGAAAACCACCAACTTATTAATTAGAATATTATGAAAATAGCATTTTGTACTTGTGTTCAAATTGGCAAATCTTGCATCGAAGCGATTCTGTCAAACGGAGGTCGGTTTGACTTATTGCTTACCCTGCATGATCATAAATCTCAGAAAAAGTCTGGACGTGTTTACCTTGATGATATCGCTACAGTCAACAATATACCTTTATTTAAGTTGAATCATATTAATGATACTGATGTAGCTTCAATATTATTGGAGTATGAAATTGATTGGCTTTTTATTATTGGTTGGTCACAAATAGCATCTGCAGATTTAATTAGAATACCAAGAAAAGGTATAATCGGAGCTCACCCAAGTTTACTACCAATTGGACGTGGTCGAGCAGCTGTGCCTTGGGCGATTATAAAGGGGCTAGATAAAACGGGTGTAACATTTTTTAAAATGGATGAGGGTGTGGACACAGGGGATATGTTGGATCAGTTTGAAATCTTAATAAATTCTGACCAAACTGCTACAACGCTATATGAAATGGTAAATCATGCTCATGTAGAGCTTATAAAGCAAATTTGGCCCAAATTAATCGATGATTCTATTGTTGGGGTTAAGCAAGATGAGACAAAAGCAACGTATTGGGAAGGTCGAACACCTGCAGATGGAGAATTATTCAAAACCATGTCTATTTTAGAAGTAGATAAATTGGTTAGAGCTACGACTCGTCCCTACCCTGGAGCATTTATTATGCTTGATGAAATTAATAAATTGATTATTTGGGGTGGATCCACTCAACCAATACAAAAATCAAAGAGTATATCTTTTTGTGACGGTATTTATTACGCGTCCGATTTTGAAATTGTACCAATACAGTAATTTAATATATATTATAAGAAAAATCAATCTATACATATGCTATTCGCCGTGCTTTATAGATGAAGCACAAATCAATAAAATTGACATGTCTACCCCAAAATTACTAGCCGAAACAGATGCTGCCATGACTCAAAACCTTACCTTCAAAAAATACATTTACTACATTGTAGTTACAGTGCTTGGAAAAGGCTCAGGGGATCGAATTAAGAAGTAATTTGGTAATGTGACAATAAGCCAATGTGTCAATGAGACTATTTGAACATTCAAAATTCAACATTCGTTATTCAAAATTAAAGTTAGTTAAATAAATTTCGAACAACGAACAACTACCCAAGGCGCAGCCATAAAGTACAGCTAAAAACATAGTCAAACAAGAAGAGTAAAGAGTTAGGAGTAAAGAGTGAAAATTATAAACTTCTATGTACTTAAACTAATCGAAGTGTCTTTCTTATTTTACCTTATATGCCTTATATGGTCAATTAAACAGTTCAACATACAACATTCCAAGTTCGTTGTTCAATATTTAGAAAAGCTTTCAGTATTCAGCTTTTAGCTACTTGTTAACTTTTCAAGAAATACTTATCTCAAATAGTGAACCAATTCTTCATAATCTAATTCTCTCATTGGCACATTATCTAAATTCCCTTAGCGCGCATCTCGAAAAACTTCGCGAACTTTGCGCTTAAAATATAAGCGGTCAGCAATCAGCTGTTAGCTATTCGTAAATCCCAAATCGTAAATTCCACTTAATCAATCTAAAAATCTAAAGCTCTAACTATCTAACTATCTAACAATCTAACCTAAATTTTCCAAACCAAATTCACGCCACCACGATACGGTAACCATTCACCGCTTTTATTAAATTTATCAGCATCTTCATATCTTACACCTGTAGTGCTATCGTATCCTTTGTAAAAACTCTGAATCGTACCACCACCAACAAAAGCTTCTAAAGCAAACTTCTCGGTTAAAGCATACACATATCCTAAACTAATACCCGCCATATAATTATACCCTTTTTGATAATAATTACTATTGGCATAATTGTATTTTTGAAGATGAAACGTACTACCGCCTAGGTGCCCGCCAACGAAAAAACCAGTTTGGGTAGCTTTTGGGTAGTATCTTACCTCGGGCGTAATAATTAAAAACTTCAAAGGCATGTTGTGATAGCGATTAAAAGTAGAACCTATAACATCAATATGAAAACTAAAATATTTGCCAATTGGTCTTTCATAACCTATAGATGGAAAACCTAAAAGTGTTGTAGCTGCATTTACTTTTACTTTATGTTGTCCGTAGACCGACAAAGCGCCAAACAACAAACAAAAACCAATAATTCGTTTCATAATTTTTTTTGGTAAAGATACGATTATTGAGGGAAGTACAAAAGGACAAAGGTAAAAGGCAAAAGGTAAAAGGCAAAAGGCAAAAGGTGATAGTAATAAATCACAATTTAAAATCCCAAATTGTAAATCCCAAAACGTAAATCCCAAATCGTATATCGTAAATCCCAAATCGTAAATCCCAAAACCTTCTTTCCTTAAAAAAAGCGCTTAAAATAAAATATTTTTACTATTTTTGTTACATATTTAAAGCCCAAATATGCAAAAGCTACTAAAAAAATACATCAATTTAAAACGATTAAGTTTTCTTCCTAGTTGGTCTATTTTAATTATTGATATCTTCATAACTACATCAGTAGCCTTATTTACGTTTGTTACCTTTAGGATGATTGGTGTCGATTTTTATGAAACACTACAAACAAGCGTTCGGTTTTCAATATACTTAGGTGTAATATTTTTTTATTTCTTTCTGTTCAAAACCTATACAGGAATCATACGGTATTCGAGTTTAAAAGACGCGACTCGAATTTTCAAAGCAATTGCTTTTGCATTCACCACAATAGTGGCTTTCGACGCTTTTTATTTTATGAATTATGGTAAGCACGTATTTGTGATAATGACCATTTTCTTTTCTTCTTTGGTTATTATATTTGCCTTAATTTCTTTTCGAATTTTCATCAAAACGTTATTTAAATATTTTGCTGGAAATGAAGAAAAGCCCAAAGCAGAAAACTTAGTAATTATTGGGGTAAACAGCACCACTATTGCGTTAGCCGAAGCATTTGTAAACGACAATTCGCAATATAAATTACAATTTTTTATCGATAAAAATAAATTCCTAAATGATAAAAAAGTATTGGGAATTCC
>NZ_JBEIET010000096.1:0-7689 GCF_040382755.1 Flavobacterium sp. | reverse complement strand
GGTTGCCACAATAGCCAAACCAATTATTAATATTTTTTTTGCCAAATAATCAATAGCATAAGCCAAAACCATTAATACCAATAAATTAACGAACAAATTTCCGTATAAGGTAAAATCTGCACCGAAATCAAGCTTTTTTAACATTGGTTCAATTAGATCGAAAACTTTCATATTTGAAAAAAATTATTTTTTATTTTGGAATATGCGAATTTTAAGCACTTTGATTTAAATATTTTTTATCTACCCAAAAAGTACCAAACGGAATAAATGACGCTAATATAATAATGCTAAAATCTTTTAAATTCCATTTTTTTTCATCTTTCAATAAAAAAGCTAATATTATGTACAAGATAAATAAAACACCGTGAAGCATTCCGAATGGTTTTAGAATTAATTTATACGTATCAAAATAATTTGGTTTTAGAACCAACATATTAAAAATTAAAACTAAAAAAGAAATTCCTTCAAGTAGTGCTATTTTTTTAAACCAGTTTAACATAGTGCTAAATTTTATATTTCTACAAAATTAAATAATGTTTAGCAATAATCATCTAATTTAAGATAATATTAAATAATATTAATGAATTATAATATACATTATGTAAAATAGAATATTTAAGAATACGTTAGTAAGAATTGATTTATTTGTTTAATTTTGATGTGTATTTACTACTCCTATTATGAAGAATACTTTTGCAGAAAACATTGTAGATTTTTTAAAGCTATACGATCCATTTAAAACAGTAGCTTATGGAGACTTGTTAGAAATTGCCTCGCAGAGTGAAATTATCTATTTAGAAAAATCAAAACGATTATTTAAAATCAATGACGAATTACATCAGAATTTTTATATTGTACATTCTGGTATTATTCATTTAACAAAAATAATTGATGCACAAGAAACGTTGATTTCTAAATGTTATGTGGGTTCTATTTTTGGATTACGTCCGTTTTTTGCAAAAAATAATTATTCTTTAAATTCTATTGCAAATGAAGATGCTGTAGTGTATGCCATTCCTATTGTTTTATTTAAACCACTTTTAGCAAAATATGCTGCTGTTATGGATTACTTTTTAGAGAGTTTCTCTGAACAGACAAAATCCAACGGTGAAAATTATCAAAATTTAAAAGCGATTTCTGAAGCCAGTTCTGAAACAGAATTAACTGACTTTTCGTATTTTCAGGAATTGGATTATGATAAAAATCCACTTGTAATACCTACTCATACCAGTATTTCGACTGTGGCGAAGAAAATGATGGATGCAAACAAATCGTATGCAATTGTTACGAATAACGCCAGAATAAATGGCTTAATTACGGATGCCGATTTCAGAAAAAAAGTGGCTTTTGGTGCGATTAATTTTGATGCCGATTGCAGCTCAACTATGCAACAAAATGTGGCCATTGTAGAAGAAACCATTTCTGTAGCGGAAGCGCAATTATTGCTTCTAAAAAACGAAACCAGCTATTTATGTGTTACTGAAGATGGTACAGAAAATACACGTATAAAAGGCATCATTTCGGAACGCGATATTATTAAATCGCAGTCAAATAACCCAGGAGTTTTGATTGATGAAATTCGAAATTCGAAAAATTTTGAGGAATTAAAATATGTGCATTCTAAATATTTGTTTGTAATTCAGAATTCATTCACAAAAAATATTCCGATTTTTCATATTAACAATACTGTGGGTGGTGTTTTGCACGCGATTATTCAGCAATGTATAAAGTTATCAATTGAAAAAATCGGCTCACCTCCTGCTCGTTTTGTTTGGCTATCTTTAGGAAGTCAGGCCAGAAAAGAGCAATTGGTTTTAAGTGATCAGGATAATTTAATTGTGTTCGAAAATGTGGCGGCAGACAAACACCGTGATGTTAAATTTTATTTCGTACAATTGGCTAAATTAGTCATATTAAATATGCAGAATTTAGGCTATAAACCTTGTCCAAATGAGCATTTAGCCAGCAATATTAAATGGTGTAAATCGTTGTCTGATTTTACGTCAATTTATACAAATTGCATTAAATCGCCAGGTGAAAATATGTCCGATTTTAATGGGATTTTCTTTGATTTTGAATACATTTATGGTGAAACAAAAATTAAAGATTCATTAGAAATTGCCATACATCAGAGTTTAGCCAACAATACTTTATTTTTTGATTATATTGGTAATCAATTACTTAAACTTCCTCCAGCTTTGACTTTTTTCAAAAAATTTGCTGTTGAAGAAAACGGAAAACATAAAGAATTTTTTAATTTAAAAGAAAAAGGGTTACAATTTTATATTGATGCAGCACGAATTTTTGCCTTAAGTAATAATTTAAAAGGAATCAACAATACCTATTTGCGTTTTAAGCAAATGGCCATAATTGATACTAAAAATGCTGAAAAATACTTGGATTTTGCAGAAAACTATATAAAACTACAAGAATTAAGAGCTCAAGAAGGTATTATAAATGATAATGACGGCGCTTTTATTGATCCCAAAAAACTGTCTAAAATTGATAAAGAGGAAATGAAAAAAGCCTTGTTAGAAATTGAAGATGTTACAGATTTAATTAAATCAAAATATAAATTAACCCAATTTTCATAAAACATATGTTATCAAAATTATTTCATAAAGAATATCCTGAATTTTGGAAAAAATATACTGAATCTTTTAAAAATCCAGCTACTAAATATGTTGTTATTAGTATGGAAACTTCTGGTTTAGATACAGAAAAAGATGTGATTATGTCTATCGCAGCAACATCTATAGTTGAAAACAGAATTATTTTGAAAGACTCTTTTGAAATTTACATTAAGCACACTACTCCATTAGATATTAGTTTAGATAACGAATTTATTACGGTTAGTAAAGTAGAAAAAGTTTCTGAAGAAGTGGCGATTGAAACCTTAATCGAATATCTTGGAAATTCAATATTTATTGGGCACCGAATTGATTTTGATATCGAAATGCTTAACCAAATGTTAAGTCGACTTAAATTAGGGAAACTTAAAAATGAGGCATACGACATTGAAGCTATGTTTAATAAATTATCAGAAACGAATGATAAAAAATATGCAATGGAAGAAATGAGTAAATTTTTAAATATTTCTATCAGTGAACGAAATTCTGTGGCAGATGATGCCTACTCTATAGCTATTTTATTTTTGAAATTGAAAAGTAAATTGGGAATTAAATAACATCAAGCATCTTATAATAAATAAAAAGAGGCACTATATTGTGCCTCTTTTTGTATTATGAAATTGAAATTATAACTTTTCGTTTTTAATTTCTTCAACAATTTCAGGGTTTAACAACGTAGAAATATCTCCAAAATTAGAGAAATCACCTTCAGCAATTTTTCTTAAAATACGTCTCATAATTTTTCCAGAACGTGTTTTTGGTAAACCAGACACAAACTGAATTTTGTCTAATTTAGCAATCGGTCCCACTTGGTCTGAAATAAGTTGATTGATTTCTTTACGTAAATTATCTTGATTTCTGGTTTCTCCTGTTTCTTTTAAAATCACAAAACCATATAACGCATTTCCTTTAATGTCGTGAGGAAAACCTACAATTGCACTTTCTGCCACTGCTGGATGCTCATTAATAGAATCTTCAATTGGAGCGGTTCCTAAATTATGTCCTGAAACAATAATTACATCATCTACTCTACCGGTAATTCTGTAATATCCAACTTCATCGCGTAAAGCACCGTCTCCAGTGAAATATTTACCTGGGAATGCTGTAAAATACGTTTCTTTATAACGCTGATGATCACCCCAAATGGTTCTTGCCATTGACGGCCAAGGGAATTTTATACATAGACTACCAGTTACTTGGTTGCCTTCAATTTCGTTTCTTAATTCATCCATTAAAACCGGTTGAATTCCTGGTAAAGGTAAAGATGCATACGTTGGTTTTGTAGGTGTTACAAAAGGAATTGGAGAAATCATAATTCCACCCGTTTCCGTTTGCCACCAAGTGTCTACTAATGGGCATCGCTTCCCTCCTACGTGGTCGTTATACCAATGCCAAGCTTCTTCATTAATTGGTTCTCCAACAGATCCAATAACTTTTAAAGAACTTAATGGGAATTTTTGAACATAATCTAAATTTTCTTTGGCTAAAGCACGAATGGCAGTTGGAGCCGTATAAAACTGATTGACTTGATGTTTTTCAATTACTTCCCAAAAACGACTAAAATCTGGATAAGAAGGTACGCCTTCGAAAAGTACTGTAGTGGCTCCATTTAATAACGGACCATATAAAATATAAGAGTGCCCTGTAATCCAACCAATATCAGCGGTACACCAGAATACATCATTTTCTTCGTAATTAAAAACATTTTTAAACGTGTAAGCAGTATATACCATATACCCTGCTGTGGTATGTAACATTCCTTTTGGTTTTCCGGTAGAACCTGAAGTATATAAAATAAACAACGGATCTTCGGCATCCATAATTTCAGCAACATTATTTCCTAAAGCAGCATCTAAAAGTGGTTGTAACCAAATGTCACGACCATCTTTCATATTTACATCCGTATTGGTTCGTTTAGCTACTAACACTTTTTCTACACAAGGACATTTTTCTAAAGCTTCATCTACGATTCCTTTTAAATCTACTGATTTATTTCCTCTAAATCCACCATCGGATGTAATTACCATTTTACATTCAGAATCGTTAATTCTTGCCGCTACAGCAGAAGCTGAAAATCCAGCAAAAACTACCGAGTGAATGGCTCCAATTCGTGCACAAGCTAAAACAGCAACAGCCAATTCTGGAATCATTGGTAAATAAATACAAACTCTATCGCCTTTTTTTATACCTTGTTCACGTAATACATTGGCCATTTTAGAAACGCGCTCATATAATTCTTTATATGTAATATGTAAAGCAGCTTCTTTTGGATCATTTGGTTCAAAAATTATCGCCGTTTTATCGCCACGTTTGGCTAAATGTCTGTCGATACAGTTTTTAGTAATATTTACTTTCGCATTTAAAAACCATTTGAAATTGGCTTCTTGCATATCAACATCAAAAACTTTATCCCATTTTTGATACCAAGTAAAATTTTCATCAGCAATACGATCCCAAAATTTTCTTGGTTCGCGTACTGATTTTTTGTACATTTTAAAATAATTTTCTAAATCAGTAATTTTATAATAACTCATTATTCGTTTGGTTTTTTGTTTCGTAATGTAAATATAATAAATCTATTCCTTCGGAAAAGAAATAATTTGCTAAATAAGTATAGGTGACTTTCGTTCGATAAACTTTTATCTAAATGAACCTATTTTCGCATTTTTAAATTCGGTTCTAACTTCGTCAATTATAGCTTCATCATCAATAGTAGATGGGATTTGAAAATCAGTAGCATCTGCAATACTTCGTAAAAGCTTACGTAAAATTTTACCTGAGCGAGTTTTTGGTAATCGCGGCACAATAACCACATCTCTTAAAGAAGCCACTGCACCAATTTGTTCACGAACTAACTGAACTACTTCGTGTTGCAATTGAAAATGTTCAATATTTTCACCAAGTTTGTTTACCACTAATGCTAATGGAACTTGCCCTTTTAATTCATCATTAATTCCAATAACAGCACACTCTGCAACCGAGTGATGTGAAGAAACAATTTCTTCCATCTCAGCTGTAGATAAGCGATGACCTGCTACATTAATCACATCATCTACCCTACCTGTAATAAATACATATCCGTCTTTATCTTTAAAACCGCCATCGCCAGAAAAATAATAACCTGGAAATTTTTCTAAATATCCTTCTTTAAATCGAGCGTTTTCATTCCATAAATCCATCATCGTTCCTGGAGGTAATGGTAATTTTATGACTACATACCCTTCTTCGTTTGAAGCCAACTCTTCGCCTTCTTCGTTAAAAATTTGAATATTATAACCCGTAACGGCTTTTCCTGCCGAACCTGGTTTTATAGGTAAAAACTCTACTCCCATCATATTGGCAATCATTGGCCAACCGGATTCTGTTTGCCACCAATGGTCAATTGCAGGTACAGGAATATGTGCTTGATACCATTCTAAAGTAGCCACATCACAACGTTCACCCGCTAAAAACTGGGTTTTTAAACTTGATAAATCGTATTTTTTAATGAAGTCTCCATTCGGGTCTTCTTTTTTGATGGCTCTAATTGCAGTTGGCGCTGTAAACATAACATTTACTTTATGTTCTTCAATTACACGCCAAAAAGTACTTGCATCTGGAGTACGAATGGGTTTTCCTTCAAAAATGATTGTTGCATTTCTATTAAATAAGGGTCCGTAAACAATATAACTATGTCCTACCACCCAACCCACATCGGAAGCTGCCCAAAACACATCATCTGGTTTAGTACCATAAATATGTTCCATTGAGTATTTAAGTGCGGTAGTATAACCTCCTGTATCTCTGACAATTCCTTTAGGTTTTCCTGTAGTTCCAGACGTATATAAAATATATAAAGGATGTGTTGCTTCCACAGAAACACAAGGTGCTTCTTCTGAACCATAAACTAAGGCATCGTAATCTACATCGTATTTTTTAAATGGTATTCTTGCGCCTAATTTTCTGTTTAAAATAATTACTTTTTTTGGCTTATGTGCTGCCAATTCAATAGCTTCATCTACTAAAGGTTTGTATGCGATTAATCGGTCTATTTCAATTCCAGAAGATGCTGTTATTACAATTTTTGGTTTGCAATCATCTATTCGAATTGCCAATTCGTGTGGCGCGAATCCACCAAAAACCACGGAATGAATTACTCCTATTCGAGCACAAGCTAACATTGCGAAGGCAGCCTGAGGAATCATTGGCATATAAATTACAGCTGTATTTCCTTTTTTTAAGCCTAAAGACAACATACCGCCTGCTAATTTGGCTACTTCAGCTTTTACTTCATTATAGGTATACTTCTTAACAGTTTGTGTTACTGGCGAATCATAAATAATAGCTACATTATCTCCAAATCCATCTTCAATGTGCTTGTCTAATGCCAAATAACAAGCGTTTAATTCTCCATCTGCAAACCAAAGAGGATACTCATTTTGATCTTTAGACAAAATAGTAGTTGGTTTTTTAAACCATTGTATTGCATTTGCTTGTTCTGACCAAAATTTCTCTGGAGATTGAATACTATGGTCATATAATTCTTGATACGTCATTATTTCTGTTAATTTGTTCTGTATTATTAAAGTAAAAATACTAAATTAAAACACACCAATTAAAATAATGTTGCTAAATAAGTATATATTTAAATTGCAAAAAAAAGGTGAAAAAAAATTCACCTTTATATATTTTATAAAAAAATTATTGAAGTAATTCAAGTACTTGTTCCACTACTTTTTTTATAGAAAAGGGCTTGGTTAAATACGCATCGGCACCTAATGCCAAACCTTTCTCAATATCGCTTGCTTTATTTTTTGCAGATAAAAAGATGACTTTAGTATGTGATAAATTGCTGTCTTTTCTTATGTGTTCTAAAGTAGCATAACCATCAACAAGTGGCATCATAACATCTAAAATGATGACATCTGGAAAATCAGACTTTACAATTTCTAATGCCTCTATTCCATCTCGAGCAATAAAAACTTCAAAATCATTTTTCTTAAAAGTATATTCTAATGACATTACAATATTGGGTTCGTCATCTACAATTAATATTTTTTTCATTTTAAATAGTATTATT
>NZ_JBEIET010000095.1:0-7725 GCF_040382755.1 Flavobacterium sp. | reverse complement strand
CCTTAGTAACCGTAATTAAAATAAACAAATGAGCAGAACCTTAGTCATTGGCGACATACACGGCGGATTAAAAGCAGTAATTCAAGTGCTACAAAAAGCAGCAATAAAAGCAGATGATACGTTAATTTTTTTAGGAGATTACGTAGATGGTTGGAGCGAATCGCCAGGCGTTTTAGATTTTTTAATTGCCTTATCGGAACAACAAAAATGTATTTTTATAAAAGGAAATCATGATGAATTGCTTTTGGATTGGTTAGAAAATCGACATGAAAACATAAAAGAAGAACTATGGTTTAAACATGGCGGCAAAGCTACTATAGATGCCTACAACACTGTTTCAGAAGCAACAAAACAGCAACACATTACCTTTTTAAAATCATTACGAAATTATTATTTAGATACTGAAAACAGGTTGTTCATTCATGCGGGTTTTACTAATATGAATGGCGTTTCACAGGAATTTTTTCCAAAATTAATGTATTGGGATAGAACGCTTTGGGAAATGGCATTGTGTTTAGATGAAACTATGGATAAAAACTCTCCTTTATATCCAAAAAGATTAAAAATTTATTCTGAAATATTTATAGGTCATACACCTATTTCTAAAACTGAAATCGTGCCGCCGCTTTGTAAAAATTCTGTATGGAATTTAGATACTGGAGCTGCTTTTTTAGGCGTGTTAACCATAATGGATTGTGCCTCTAAAACGTACTGGCAAAGTGAGTTGGTTTCAGAATTATATCCAAATGAAATAGGAAGAAATTAATTCATATATTTGCCCAAAATTAGGAATAAATAACAGCCATAAAAACAGAAATAATGAGTGTAATTGAAAGAAAATTAAAAGACAGAAGCGAGTCAAAATGTGAAATTAGTGGTGCTGAATTGGATTTAGTGGTGTACACGTTACCACCTTATACAGAAGAAAGTTTGGCTCATTCGGTTTTGTTGACCAAGCAATTAAAAGATCAAGTGGAAAACCCAGATACTATGAATCCAAATGATTGGAGAGGCTTATCTGATAGTATGTGGAACGAAAATTTACCAGTTCAAATTTTATCTTGGCGCATGTTAGCGCGTTTAAAAAATATCGATACTTTAGAAATGATGTATTTAGACGAAGAAGCCTTAGAATGGGCAAAAGCTACAGGCGAAGGTGAAGAGGAAGACGAAAATAAAATTGTACATAAAGACAGCAACGGTGCCATTTTAAAAGATGGCGATTCAGTAGTTTTAATTAAAGATTTAGATGTTAAAGGTGCTACGTTTACTGCAAAACGAGGCGCAGCAGTACATAATATAAAAGTAGTTTGGGACGATGCAAACCTGATTGAAGGTAGAGTAGAAAACCAAAATATTTATATTTTAACGCAGTATGTGAAGAAAACGAAGTAATTAGTTAATGTATCGTATTAATCCTGACAGGTTTCAAAAACCTGTCAGGATTTTAGAGATTTAATACCCTGTAAACACCTTATTTGCAGGGTTTTTATTTTAATTATTTTTTTTGTATTTTTATAAAAAATATTAAACTATTTTAAGAATTAATAGTCTAATAATTAATGTGTTAAGTATAGGGTATG
Source organism: Flavobacterium sp. (assembly GCF_040382755.1). Lineage (GTDB taxonomy): Bacteria > Bacteroidota > Bacteroidia > Flavobacteriales > Flavobacteriaceae > Flavobacterium. The sequence goes on along the minus strand of NZ_JBEIET010000095.1, from coordinate 6,142 downwards.
GAAAAAAAATATTCGAGAAGAAATCTTTTTAAAAAAGTATTCCTTCGAAGAGAAGAAAGTCAAGATCCTCTTTTTGAAAAATACAAAAGAAAAAACTACGGTTTAAGAAGGTACCAATCTATTGAAGCGAATGCTGACACCAATAGAATAGGTAACATCACAAGTGGTTTAACGCCATATGCTGGTGCTTGGAATACGGCTTCGGTTTTACATTTATTACGAAGAACACAATTTGGTTTTAAGTTTTCAGATGTTAACGGGTTAGTACAAGCGGGTTTTAATTCGAGTGTCAATTCGTTATTAACAGTCCCAAATACACAACCAAATCCACCAGTTAACTACTATCAAAATGTTTTTGCTGATGAGGGAAATATCCCTTACGGTAGTAACTGGACACAACACGCCTTTAATTCAACAAGTATTGGAAACACTACAAATATTTATAGAATAAATAGCGTTGCTTCATGGAATTTGGGCTTGGCATTAAACCAACAACTCAATATAAGAGAGAAAATGACTTGGTTTTGGTATCATTTTATTCCTGTTGATTTTAATACGGTTAGACTTTCTCAAAATACCTACTGTAATACAAATTCAGCAAGAATATCTCACGAATACATTCAAAATTTTAGAACCAATGGTTTAGGCAATTTTAAAACTTTAATACGAAATGTAGCCACACAACCTGCGATGATGTATTATCTAAATAATCAAGCCAATACCAGTAGTGCGCCTGATGAAAACTTTGCTCGAGAAATAATGGAGCTTTTTACGCTTGGTAAAGATCCTTTGAGTCAGTTTACAGAAGCTGATGTGGTGGCAGCAGCAAAAATTCTTACGGGTTGGCGTGTTCAAAATTTAAATACACATCCAACTACAACAAGCTTTGTTTCAACGCAACACAATACGAGTACAAAACAATTTTCAGCTTTTTTTAATAATACTACAATTACAAATAATGGTAGTGCAGAATTAGATGCATTTATCGATATGATATTTTCTAAATCGCAAGTCGTATCCGAATACATTTGTAGAAGATTGTACCGTTATTTTGTATATTATGACATTGATGCCAATATAGAAGCGAATGTTATTGTGCCATTAGCACAACATTTTGTTGCTAATAATTGGGAAATTGCACCTGTTTTAGATAAATTATTTAAAAGTCAGCATTTTTATGATATGGCAAATTATGGAGTGTATATTAAATCACCTTTCGATTTAGTTATTGGTTCGCTTCGTACTTTTAATATCAATTATAACGTAACTGACCAAACAAATCATTTTGCGCAATATTCTGTTTGGAGCGCCATAAGTAGTCGTTATTTACTAACCATGGATCAAACAATGGGAGCCATTCCAAATGTTGCAGGATGGCCAGCCTATTATCAAAATCCAAATTTTCACGAGTATTGGATTAATTCTAATACGGTACAAAAAAGAGCTGCATTTATTGATGCCATTTTTAATGGTTTTAATTTAACATATAGTGGGTTAACAACACGAATTGAAGTAGATGTGATTGCATGGGTTTCTCAGTTTGCACCCGCAGTAATTTCTGATCCAGATTTATTAGTAAACGAATGTGTGAAATATTTACTTCCTATTGATTTAAGCAGTTCCGTAAAAAACAACTTGAAAGTACAGAATCTATTATCAAATCAAGTAGAAAATTATTACTGGTCCGGTGCATGGAGCAATTATGTTAACAATCCAACAAATGCCGGTTTTACAAGTATCGTAAAAACAAGATTAAAAAGTTTGTTACTTGCTATTACGCAACTTTCAGAATATCAACTAATGTAATTGTTATGAAAAGAAGAAATTTTATAAAAACGACTGCTTTAGCCACAACGCCACTTTTATTTAATGGGATTCCAGTTATGGCATCTTCGGAAGTTGATAGTGTAACATTAGAAAAAATGGCACTTTCTGCCATAAACTGTGGTAAAATATTAGTTATTATTCAGCAAAATGGTGGTAATGATGGGCTAAATACGGTTTTCCCATTAGACAAATGGAGTAATTTAGTTAATGCGCGTGCTAATATATTAATGCCTGAAAGTAGTGTATTAACTTTAAATAATAATGCAACTACGGGATTACATCCTGCTATGACAGAAATGAAAAATCTGTACAATAATGGAAAAATGATGATTGTGCAGGGGGTATCGTATCCCAATCCAAATTATAGTCATTTTAGAGCAACTGATATTTGGTTTACGGCATCTGGAAGTAATCAGAATTTAAATAGCGGTTGGCTTGGAAGGGCATTAGATATCAAATATCCAAATTATCCAATGGATTATCCTTCGCCTGAAATGCCGCATCCTTTAGCCATACAAATTGGGTCAACGTTGCCTTTTTCATTGCAAGGACCAAATATGAATATGGGTTACAGTGCTCCAGATCCAAATGCGTTACTTAATGTTATTAATGGTATTACAGACCCTTCGCCAAATTCAGATTATGGCCACGAACTTACTTTTCTTCGATTAATGAAAGACCAAAGTAATGTGTATAGAAATGTGATTCAAACCGCTTATAATTTTGCATTGAACTCGGGAGTTACTTATCCAACAAGTAACAAATTGGCCGACCAGTTAAAAATTGTTGCCAAACTTATTAATGGAGGATTACAAACTCCAGTTTATATTGTAAATCATCCTAATACTCACGATACACACGAAAATCAGGTAGATAGTACTGATAAAACGCAAGGTTCTCAAGCTATAAATTTGACCTTATTGTCTCAAGCTATTGGTGCGTTTCATCAAGAAATTACCTATATGGGTAAAGATAATGATGTGACTGGGATGACGTTTAGTGAATTTGGTAGAAGAATTAAAAGTAACGCAAGTAAAGGTACAGACCACGGTTCGGCAGCGCCAGTTATTTTCTTTGGTGGCGCACTAAACACAAGTCCTCATGAAGTGGCAAATACGACGCACCCAATTCCTGGAATGATAGGAACTTCTCCTGTTTTACCAACAAATGCTGCAGTAAATGATCAAATTCCAATGCAGTTTGATTACAGACAAATTTATACCACCGTGATGCAAGATTGGTTGTGTATGTCTGAAAGTGAAGCCGCTGAGGTTTTAGGAGGCAATTATGTAAAATTACCCATATTTGATGCTACGTTAAGTGATAGTATCAATTTTGAAGATGAAAATAACCAAGGTGTACTTTTGTATCCAAACCCATCTACAGACGGAATTTTAAAGGTTTTGTTTTCAGATACCGTAAATACTAACGTGCAATTTACAGTGTTTTCAGTTAATGGAAGTTTAATTTACAATACTGTAGAATTTATTTTAGAAAATAACAGCACCTTATATTATCAAAATTTATCTTCTGGAATCTATATATTATCTATTGAGTGGAACAGAAAAAAAGTATATAAGAAATTTATTATTGAATAATTAGGGTTTTAATTTGCCGATTTGGCAATATGATACTACAAACCTGTAAAAATATTGCAGGTTTTTTTATTATACTTAAATAATATTTAATAGATTTGAATAATAAAAAACAAGACAAAACTTCGCATAGTTACTAAAATATTTGTTTATATACGAAGTTTTATATTGCATATAATTGAATTCTAAACAATTTAAAAACATCCTGCTAAAATGAAAAAAACATATATTTTCATAATTTGTACTATAGTAATTCTTCTATTTTGTGGAATAGGATTACGTGGAAAAATATCGGGTGAAAAATTCGATTCAAATAAATGGAAAACAACCAAGTTGGATAATGAGAATGATTGGTCCATACGATGGGATATGATGAATAGTTTGAGAAATAATCACAAGTTAGTTGGAATGTCAAAAAATCAAATTGTAAAGTTACTTGGAAAACCTGATAGTAGTTTTTCTACTCCAAAATCATTCAGGTATTATTTGGGATATGCACATTTTGGAATTGACACAGGGAGTTTAATTATAGAATTTGAAAATGAAACTGTAGAAAACTTTTTAGTTACGAGAGGATAAACTATACACAACAGCCCTTTCTCAAGATTGCGAATTTTGTAGTAAATACACGTAAACATTTCGCAAGAAATTTTGTCAACAAAACTAAAAAACCCCTACAAAAAATTTGCAGGGGTTTTTCTATTTCCTGCAAGGTCTTTTTGACCTTGTAGGTATCTCCTTAAAAAACCTACAAGGTTTTTAAAACCTTGCAGGATGTTTCGCTACATTATAAATCAAACTTAATACCTTGCGCTAATGGCAATTGATCCGAATAGTTTACGGTATTGGTTTGTCTTCTCATATACACTTTCCAAGCATCTGAACCGGATTCTCTTCCGCCACCCGTTTCTTTTTCACCACCAAAAGCACCACCAATTTCTGCACCAGAAGTTCCGATGTTTACATTTGCAATTCCACAGTCGGAACCCGCGAAAGATAAAAATTTCTCTGCTTCTTTCATACTGTTTGTCATAATAGCTGAAGATAAACCTTGTGCCACGCCATTTTGTTTTTCAATAGCGTTTTCCACTTCGCCTTCGTATTTCATTAGATATAAAACAGGAGCAAACGTTTCGTGTTGTACAATTTCAAAATGATTTTCAGCTTCAATGATAGCTGGTTTTACATAGCATCCAGATTCGTATCCTTCACCTGATAAAACGCCACCTTCAACTAATACTTTTCCGCCTTCAGCTTTAGCTTTTTCAATTGCGGCTAAATACGTGTTCACTGCATCAGTATCAATAAGCGGCCCAATATGATTTTTCTGATCTAACGGATTCCCAATCGTTAATTGCCCGTAAGCGCCCACAATGGCATCTCTTACTTTATCGTATACACTTTCGTGAATGATTAATCGTCTTGTAGAAGTACATCTTTGTCCAGCTGTTCCTACCGCTCCAAAAACCGCACCAGGAACTACTACTTTTAAATCGGCAGTTGGTGTAATAATAATTGCATTGTTTCCACCTAATTCCAATAAAGATTTTCCGAAACGTTGTGCCACAGTAGTACCAACAATTCTTCCCATTCTGGTAGAACCCGTAGCAGAAATTAATGGAATTCTTACGTCTGTTGTCATCATTTCACCAACTTTGTAATCACCGTTAATGATACAAGAAATTCCTTCTGGTAACTGATTTGCTTTTAAAATATCAGCAATAATATTCTGACAAGCGATAGAACATAAAGGTGCTTTTTCTGAAGCTTTCCACACACAAACGTCACCACAAATCCAAGCTAATGCCGTATTCCAAGCCCAAACCGCTACTGGAAAGTTAAAAGCAGAAATAATTCCTACTACTCCAATAGAATGCCATTGTTCTCTCATTACGTGCCCAGGACGTTCAGACGGAATGGTTTGTCCGTTCAATTGTCGAGATAAACCTACGGCGAAATCGCAAATGTCAATCATTTCTTGTACTTCACCATATCCTTCTTGTAACGATTTCCCCATTTCATAGGAAACTAATTTTCCAAGTGGTTCTTTTAATTCTCTTAATTTATTTCCAAATTGTCTAACAATCTCACCACGTTGAGGTGCTGGCATTGCGCGAAACGATTTGAATGCAGCTGTAGCACTTTGCATTACTTTTTCGTAATCAGCAGCTGTGGTTGTTTTAACTTTTCCGATTAATTGACCATCAACTGGCGAATAACTTTCAATTATTTCTCCAGATGAAAAACTGTTAGAACCCGTTGAGGTTCCGTCATTAATTTCTTTTATTCCAAGTGCTTTTAATGCTTCAGGCATTCCAAATTGTGAGGCTATTGTTGACATTTTTAACTTTTTTAAATGATTTTGTTATTTTTATACAAAGGTAATAAATTGATTTTAACTTTTAGAATTTAGAGTATAGAGAATAGAAAATAGAGTATAGATTATAGAGAATAGAATATAGATGTGGTTATTTTACAAATTTTGGATTGCTTTCCATAACCGTTCCGCATTTTTCACAAGTTCTTTTTTCTTCAGAGGAATAAAAATCATTGAAATGTGTAAGGAAATCATTTTCAATATTGTTCAACTCAAAATATACTTCGTGAAGTTTGTGATTGCACGAATCGCAAAACCAAAGCAATCCGTCTTTTACATCCAAATGATTTCGTTTTTTTTCAATTACTAAACCAATAGAATTTTCTGTTCTGCTTGGCGAATG
>NZ_JBEIET010000094.1:0-7928 GCF_040382755.1 Flavobacterium sp. | reverse complement strand
GTGAAAGATTTTTAATATCAATATTATTCGTATCCGTTTTGGTTTCTAAAACTAACATACCTGTCATATTATATACTTCAACTTTGTCAATTTCATCTTCAGAAATTATTTTTATGTAGTCTTCAACAGGATTTAAAAATGTAAAATCTAAAGGCTCTTGAATTGAAGCCACTTCTAAAACACAATTACTACCTACCACATACGAATAATAGTTAGTTACAGACATTCCACCTGCATAAGCAAACTTCACACCATAATTTATTGTACTTCCTATAGTTTGTCCCGTTATTGTATGTGTAAAAATATTACCTGATACATTCGTCATTTGAGTTTCTGCAAATGGACTTTGTCGCCACAGATAAGCCACTACTCCAACTTTATCCGTATCTAGTAAGCCGTAAGTAATTTTAACATTGGTTCCTAAGGTTTCAAAAGCATAATTGTATCCTGTAGTAAATGATCCTATTTGTGCTAAATTACTGGTACCGAAGCAGCCAGTTACAGCTGTTGTAGTTGCATTAATTACAATGGGGTTCGAAACAAAATTATTTCCAGCTAAATCACTTGCTGCTATTGAAAAAACATAGTTTGTATTTGGGTTTAAGTTGGGAACCACTACCGATTTTTGAACTCCAGAAGGGCTAGCTGTATTAATTGTACCACCGCTATAATTAATGCTATAAGAAACATTTCCTGAATTGTCGTTACCGTTTAATAACAGTTCAATAGTTGAGCTAGTTACTGCACCAATAGTAGCCGTAAAATTAGTTGGCGCTTGTGTGTCGACAGTAGTGTTTTGGTATACTCTAACATAATCGATAACCATTGACGCTTGTGTAAAGTTTGAAGGAATAGTACCTGCTACACCACCCATAGCAATATTTAATAATAAATATTGTTCGGCGTTAAAAGGCCAATTACTTGGCGTTTTTACTGCAGGATTATAGGTATAAAACGCTACTCCATCTAATAAAAAAGTTATTTGATATGGAGACCAATTCATAGAATATACGTGGTAATCGGTTCCTAAATTAGCGGCTATCGTTCCACCATGATTTACTGTACTTCCAAAAGAAGAAGGGGTATGTATCGCACTTTGTACGTAACCTGCAGGTTGCGATTGTGTAATACCATGTTCCATAATATCAATTTCACCACAAGCAGGCCAACCGGTTGTTCCAAATTGAGCATCAAAAAAACCGCCATCTTCATTTATATTTTTCCCTAACAACCATAAAGCAGGCCAAGTACCTTGATTGGTTGGAATTTTTGCACGAATGTCCACACGACCATAAAGAAAAGCAAATTTTGAATTTAATCGTGCAGAAGTATATTGTTTTGTTACATTCTGACTGGTGTAAGGTTCTTTTTTTGCAGTGATGTTTAGAAAACCACCAGAAACAGATGAATTAGTAAGTTGGTTCGTATAATGTTGTACTTCGCCATTATACCAACTTCCACCGGCTGGAATTTGGATTTGATGATGCCATTTGGTTGCATTTACTGCTCCAGTACCATCAAATTCATCTGACCATACTAAATTATTGTAAACTACATCAACTTGGGCAAAACCAAATTGTATTACAAACAATAGGGTTAACAGAATTTGAAATTGTGTATTTTTTTTCATTGTGTTGTTATAAAACTAATTTATTTTTAATGCTTAGCGAACTCGTTTCTGAGCTAAAGCTTTTCTTTCCTCTAATTCTTTTTTTATTTCGTTTGCTTTTTTCTCAGTAAGATTATAGTCCCACATGATCCACATGGCTATTAATGTTCCACATATTGGCACACCAGAGAAAAATAATCTCAAACCTGTAACTGCTCCTTCTGGTTGAGTAGGCGCTCCGGCTTTAAAAGCAACAGCAGACATAATAACACCCGTTAATAATCCTGCAATGGCAAAACCGAATTTTACCATCCACCAATAAATAGCTCCGAAAATACCTTCTCTTCTTTTTCCAGATTCTAATTCATCCATGTCGCAAACATCAGCTGTCATAGACATCATAAGTGTGAACAAACTTCCAATACCGAAAGAAAAGAATGGCAACGCAAATAAAAACATATACGGTTTACCCGGAATGAACAATAACCATAATAATATATATCCAATTACAGAAATACCTTGTGAGATTAAAAATACTGTTTTTTTCTCCATTTTTTTTGACATCCAAGCTACTATTGGTATCACTATAAACGTAGTTGCTAAAGCACCCAAACATCCAAAAAGTGTTGGCCAAATTCCAGCAGCAGCAGTATCTCCATTAAATAGATAATATACCACAATAAAAAAAGTAAAACCTGCAACTGTATTAAAGGCATTAAAAATTAAAAATGTAGCGATGCATAGTTTTCTAAATGGTTTATTTGAAAATGCTTCTTTAAAACTACTAATAATTTCTTTAAAGCTGCCTCCAATTGTTTTATACGTTAAAGGTTTTAACGAATCGTCAAACTTGGTTGATTTACTTTTAATAAAAATGGCAGGTACCATCGCTAAAAGCATAAAAACTAATCCTACCCATATGGCTAATGTTCTTGTGGCAGTATCTGCATTTGGGAACCAAGATGGATCGTACATAATTACCCAAAACCATGGTGCGATAACCCAAGCCCACTGTCCTATCCATTGAGAAATAGCCATAATACTGGTGCGTTCGTGAAAATCGTCACTCATTTCGTAACCCATAGCTACATACGGTACGCTAAAGATGGAAAGACCAATGTGAAAAATTAGTGACATTACAAGAAAAAATATGAAATTATAAGTCACGCTGTTTTCACGGTATAATTGCCACATAATTATAAAAGATAATCCCATAATTATAGAGCCGATAAAGACATATTGTCTTCTTCTACCCCAATCTGATTTTGTGTTATCTGATATAAACCCCATAATAGGATCAAAAAAAGCATCAACTATTCTAGGTACAAAAAATAAAACACCCCACATCCATGATGGCATTCCTAAATTTTCAACTAATACCACCATAAAAATCCCTAAGGCTGCTGGAAACATTTGATTGGCAAGCATTCCTAATCCAAAGGCAATTTTTTGACTCATTGGAACCATTACTTTGGTATTTGTAATATTATTTGACATATGTTTAATTTTAATTGTGCAATTAGTTAGTTTTTATGAGTAGTGTTTGAAGCGCATTTGCGTCTATAGTAATTATTTTATTCTTTTTATTTAATTTAATATCAATTGTTTGAATACGATCAGTTGGATTAAAAATAGCCACTGCTATTGAACCATCCAGATTTTTAACTGCTGTTGCTACTACCTCTTTATTATCTATATTACATCCAATTTTTATAGCTCCTGGTCGCATAAACTTACTGAAATGAGCCATCACATAATATAAAGGTGTAAAATACACCTCATCATTTTTATCATCAACAAGTATTGGAGCTACGCACCAGTTTTTAAACCAATTTGGAGCTCCTTGTCTATCTAATACCATATTCCAATCTACCCATCCATCTACCCAATTGTTTAAACAACCGATTATATCCATAGCATAACGATGTACTGGAGCATATTTTGGATGTAAAGGTTTGTCTTTTTCACTTGCCCAATCCCAACCCCAATCTGTTGCTTCTTTTTTCCAATACCAGGCATCATCTTGCCAATGCGGAATTTCAGAATCGATACAACCTTCCGTTTCAATTAGAAATTTATTTGGTGCTTTTTGGTGAGCGTATTGTAAATCGGATGGAAAAACTTCGTAAGTACTTTCGTACCAATGAATGGCCATCCCATCAAAATATTTAGAGGTGTTTGTGTTTTTATACATTTCGTCTGCCCATTCTTTGATACCTGCACGATTTTGGTCGTAGCCTAAAATCTTTACATCTCCCCAACCGTCTTTTTCTAATTTTGGACCTAAATGATTTTGAACAAAAAGCGTCATTTCTTCTGGAGAAAAAAGCGTACTTTCCCAATTGTTTCCGTTACCATGAGGTTCATTTATAGGAGTAATTCCCCATATATCAATACCTTCCTTTTTATAAGCATTCAAATATTTAGAAAAATATAGGGCAAATGTGTCATTAAATTCTGGTACTAATTTCCCTCCAACAAAGCTTTTATTGTCTTTCATCCATGGTGGACATGACCAAGGGGAAGAAATGATTTTAAAGCCTTCCTTAGAAATTGCCTTTGCTTCTAAAATCATCGGAATTAAATCGGATTTATCGTCTTCTATGGTAAAATGTTCCAAAGTCATGTCGTTTTCAACTTTGGCATATGTGTAATTACTTAAAGAAAAATCACATGATGCTATGTGCGTTCTTGTTAGCGAATAATTGGCACCTGATTCGCTGAAATAGGCATTTAATATTTTGTTGCGATTTTCTTTTCCTAATTTATTCAATAAATAAGCTGAAGATTCTGTAAATGAGCCTCCGAAACCTGTAATCGTTTGAAATTTTTCATCAGGGTTAAGTGTAATAACAATTGGATTTCCTTTGTTAGAAAATTGGGTGATTTTAGTCAATGAATTTCCACTTGCAGATGTTTCATAAACTTGAACATTTAGTTTTGATGTTACGTTACAGCTTTGTAATGAAAATAGAAGTATACTTACCATTAACATTATAACTCTAACATTTATTTTGTATTTATTAATACTCATTATTTAATTCTTTAGAATAGAATTTGGTATTTTAACATCTAACCATAACTCGTTTACAACACCATTATATGACTTTGTTATTGGTTTCCCATTTCTTGTTAAACCTTTAAAAGTTCCATTATCCACATTTTTCCAGAGTGCATATTTCGCTTGAGATTGTAAATTAATTAATCCGAAATGATTTTCTGAACCTAATGGATTGGCACTATCTTTCCAATTTTCATCAAAAGCTTCAAAATAAAAACAAGTAATTTTTTCTTTGTTTGACCATTCTCGCATCAATTCATAATATTGAGCGGCTTTGTATTCGTCGGCTGCTTTAGAACCTTTATCTCCGTAATACACATTATCAGTGGTAGTCCAACCTGTTTCACCAATATGAACGGGTTTATCTACGCCAATCGATTTCATATATTTTACAACTCCATTATATTGTGAAATAGCATAATCTCTGGCTCTTAACATAGCCGCATCTATTTTCATTTTATCGGATAGATTTGCTTCATTTTCTTTTATTCCCCATATTTCTGGAAAATAACGTTCGTCGTGAATAGGATACGAATGCAAGGAAATATAATCTACCGCTTTTATTAAGCTATTCAAATCTTCGGTGTGATATTGCTCCTCACCTCCTCCCCAAGAAAGATAATTGTCTGAGCTTGTTATCCATAAATTTTTTGGTAATTGTTCTGATTTTTTTAATTCTTGTAAATGATTAACCCATTTTAAAATTATAGCTGGTGTAACATAATAACTGGTTGCCCATTTCACCATTGCTTCATTTCCAACAGAAATAATTTTGATAATCTCTGGATATTGATTGGATAATTCTACAGCTTTTTGAATTTCAATTGCATTACGTTGACTTTCTTCATCATGAATTGGTGCAATTTCTGTCCAAGCATTTTTACAATCAATCCAAACGCCTAACATCACATACATTTCAAACTTGGGATTCTCTTTTTTTAGTTCGGTTATGGCTTTTAGCACATTTACTATTTCTTCACGATGCAGATTATAGGTTCTGATTATTTTAATATCTATAGCTGCTAAAATTTTTAAATCCTCCTTAACTTCGGAAACATTTGGTTCTATGTCTCTTGAATTGGTGCGATAGCCACCATAACAAATGCCTTGATATTTAGGATTTCCTAATAATTTTTCTGCAGTCATTTCTCTTGAAACCAGATTACTAGTAATCGTTGGTTTACATGACATAAAAAATAGTAATATGATGTAAATTAGATATTTCATTATCTTAAAATACTTTCGTTTAAATACACTTCAATAACTGAAATTTCGTTCGTACGTTGCACTATTTTTTTACTTTCTACTTCGTTTAATTCTAAAGAATCAAACGTTTTTGTTTCTCCATTTTTATAGTTCAAAACTATTTTACTGGAGTTGTTAATTGTATAAATAACTGGAACTTGACATGTGGTGAAAGCTAAGCTATTTTTCTTAAGATGTATTTGTTTTATTGAACCGTCAACCATAATAAATGAAGCTTCGGTATCATTGGATAAAAATGCCTCTTTTTTGAGAAAGGCTGGTTGAAAATGTAATTTTCCATCAATCATTTTCACACCAAATTCACCTATTCGAACAAGGACATCTTCTTTTACTTGTCCTGTCATACCTGGTTGTTGAGCACCTTTACCAAAAGGTGTATGCGAATACGGATCTGTTGGAAAAGCACCGTACACTTTTGGCGATTTATGAATGCCAATTCCAGCTCCAATTTCATCAAAATGGTGCACTAATGCATTTATTGTTAATTGATCTTCCTTAGCATCTATTGCTTTATTAATAACCTCTAAAACAGCTAAATGCAACTTAGAGACCATATGCCAATAAATAGACCCTAAACCTTCATAACCATAAAAAGTTCCAGAACGTCCGGTAAATGCTTTGTGATTAAAAACTTCTTCAAAAATTTGCAGAATAAGCGTTGTTTCTTTTTCCACTAATTCTTTATATTCTTTATGTAAAGACAATTGATTTAATGCAATTTTTAAATCATTTGCGTTATGAAAATTTCCATTAAAATGATAATTCCCTTTAAGATCTTTATTAATTAGTTGATTATTAGATTGACTTAAAAGCTGATTTAACAAAGCTGATTTTTCTATGCTTTCCTTCGGAATCGTATTTTTCTCTAAAAATTTAGGTAATTCTTTATTTGGATATAAAATATAGCTGTTTTGATCTTTTCTGTACAAGGCACTATTTCTTAAAGCGTCCAACACTTTTATTGACTGCTTTGCTGAAAGAAACCCAGAACTTAAAATAGCCACTTGACCCTCAAGCATTTCTGGTAAATAGGAAATTGAAATGCCATTGTTTTCAACAGACATTAAATTATAAGCATGATAAAGGTCATCTTCTCTTTGGTTGGCTTTTATTGAATGTTCGATGAAATCAATGCTTACTTGAGTGAAATTCTTTAAACCTTGCATAGAATGTGTTCTTTTTTTACCCCAAAATCCGCTATTATAAACGTGGAATCTATATTCGGAAGCGGCTTGACCTAACGAATCAAGTATTTTTTTTCTATCTTCATTAGAAATTGAACTTGATAATACGTGTTTTTGTGAAAGTAAGCATTCTCTAATTGCATGGTAAAATTCCACCATTTCGTTAGAAATTTTAATTGTTTCTTGGTCAGAATTATTTAATAATTGTTGAAAAAACTTTAGAAATCTTCTTAAATAATTTAGCGTCACCATTGAAACACCATTGCCTACTAATGCATTATTTGCGTCATTCCATTCTGGGCGTTGGGTATTCATCCAAATTCCCGCTTCAGGAATAAAGTTAGACATTTTAGCCAGTATGGTAGCCAATAACTTTTCAATTAAATTTACATGATATATGTCGCCATTATTATCTCTTAATAAGGCACCATCAGCGCCATTTTCATTCCTACGTTGATTGATTTTCGCATCCCATTCATGATTAAATTCAATAGTATCTTTTGAATTTTTTAGTATATCTTGATGCGATTTGATAGTATAAGGCACCGCTGCATAAACGAAATATTCCTTATCAAAATAAGATTGAAGTTTTCCAGGTTGATAATTTTCTATGAATTCTAAAAACTTTAATAAATAGATAATCTGATGATCGCCCCAATAACCAATATAAGACCAAGGATTATCTGGCTCTATCGTTTCCCAATCAAAACCATCTTTCGTAACACGATAGGGATTATATCCGTCAAAAGTTGAAGCATTTAAAAACTTGTGAATCATTCCGTCAATAAACTCAGGATATGCATTTGCT
>NZ_JBEIET010000093.1:0-7943 GCF_040382755.1 Flavobacterium sp. | reverse complement strand
GGGTCATTTAATACTTCAAACTCGTGTGTAAATTTATCTTTACCTTTAGTTAAAACAGCTTTGTATTTCCCTGCAGGCACTAATGGCGTTGTGAAACCGCTGTAATCTAATGTTTTTCCAGTTGCTACTTTTGGTCCTTTTTCATTAAAATCCCAAGTAACAATGTTTATTCCTTTTTGATTACTCACTGGTAAACCCACAATTTTATTTCCATTCAAATCCTGAATTTCCATTTCCATTTTACCAAATGTATTTCTCTTCTTTAGATAATATACAATTTGAGCAGAAGTGCTTGGATTTTGTCCAACAAATTCTAGTTCAGAAGCGGTACTTCCAAATGAAGAATTTTCTTCTTTTATAAATGGTTTGGTTTTAAAGAAATACACCTCAGAAGCAATAATTTCATTTGTTACTTGTCTTAAAATGCTAATGTCATCAAGAATAATTACACCTCTTCCGTGAGTCGCCATTACTAAATCATTAGTTTTTTTATGTAAGTCTAAATGCATTACAGCAACTGCCGGCATATTGTTTTCAAATTTCGACCAGTTTTTACCACCATCCACCGTGATGTATAACCCTTTTTCTGTGCCTAAAAATAATAAGTTTTCATTAACATAATCTTCTTGAATGCATCGCGCAAAACCATCGATATCTTTTGTTACAATTGAAGTCCAAGTTGTACCAAAATCAATAGTTTTATAAACATATGTGTTCATATCATTATTAGTATGACCTTCAAAAACAGCATAGGCACTACCTTTTGAGAAATTACTAGCTTCGATATGATAACACCAAGTATTTTTTGGTAAACCAATAATATTTGCCGTTACATTTTTCCAAGTTTTTCCACTGTCTTGAGTAATTTGAATAGTACCATCGTCAGCACCAGCCCAAATTATATCTTTGCTTAATGGCGATTCTGCAATAGTAAATAAAGTACAATGATTTTCAGCACCAGAATTATCCTTTGATAGTCCACCAGAATTTTCCTGGTTCATTTTTAATTTATCATTTGTCGTTAAATCAGGAGAAATAATTCTCCAACTTGCTCCCATATCATCGGAAACGTGAACAAATTGACTTCCCGCGTAAATTCTATCTGGATTATGTATGCCCGTCACAATAGGAGTGTTCCAATTGAAACGTAATTTTACTTGATTTTTTTCTTGCAAAGGCTGAATTGTTTTTAATTCTTTAGTTTCTAAATTATAACGCCAAATGTTTTCGGCACCTTGCATTTCACTATAAATAATTTTTTTGGTTGGGTGTTTTAAAACTCTAAACCCATCTCCGTAACCCACGCTGTTCCAATCTCTAGCTTCAATTCCGCCATCACTTTTGCTTGGGCCATACCAAGAACCATTATCTTGAAGACCACCATAAATATTATATGGTTCTTCTGTGTCTAAAGTAATATGATAATATTGAGAAATAGGAAGGTTTTTTACAATATCTAATGTGCTTCCATTGTTCCAACTTCTGTACATTCCTCCATCAGTTCCAACATAAATTCTGTTGGTGTCAATTGGGTCTACAAGTATGTCGTGAATATCAGAATGCATCGCACCTAAATTTTTAAATGTTTTTCCGCCATCACGAGAAATAGAACCATTTAATCCACCTTTATATACAATATCCGGATTTTTTGGATCGATTGTAATTCTTGAAAAGTAAAATGGGCGAACTACTAAAGCAAAATCACTATTTAAATGCTTCCATGATTTCCCAGCATCTTCTGATTTATATAATCCTTTTTCGCTATCTTTTTCACATTCAATAACTGAATATAAGATATTAACATCTGATGGCGCAACTGCAATGGCAATTCTTCCTAATTTTCCAGCTGGAAAACCATTATGAATTTTGTTCCAAGTTTTTCCACCATCAGTAGTTTTAAATAGCGCAGAAGAATTCCCACCTGAATTAAAAGACCATGCAGTTCTTCTAAATTCCCAAAAACTGGCATACATTACGTTTGGATTGTTTGGATCGATAACTAAATCTGAACAACCCGTTTTGTTGTCAATATAGTGTACTTTATTCCATGTTTTCCCACCATCTTTTGAATTGTAGATACCTCTTTCCTCACTATCTCCCCATAGTGCTCCTAAAACTCCAACCCATATATTGTTTGAATCTCTAGGATCCACAATAATTGATGAAATTCTGTCTGATTTTGGTAACCCCATATTGGTCCAGTTCAAGCCGCCATCTGTTGATTTATAGATTCCATCTCCAACAGACACACTATTTCTCGTCCAAGTTTCACCTGTTCCAGCCCAAATTACATTGTCTGGATTATTAGGATCAAAAGTAATTGCTCCAATAGATTGAATATGTTTGTCGAAAACAGGTACAAAAGTAGCACCTCCATCAGAGCTTTTCCATATTCCACCACCTGCTGCACCTAAAAAAATAATTTGATTGTTCTTTGGATGCATAGCCAAATCAGAAACACGACCACTCATTAATGCAGGACCAATTTGGCGGGCTTCTAAATCTCCAAAAAGTTCTTTCCCTTTTAGTGTTATTTCTTGAGCGTTTGAAGAAATTACACTAGATAATATTATTGTAAATAAAAATGACTTTTTCATATTACTCTACTTTCATTTCAAATGCTTTTGCATCTACAGTTGGATTTATTGAGATGCTTTTTACGGTCATTTCTTGCCCTCCTTGATTCATTGTGAAAGGAAAAAACATCCCATCAACTTCTTGGTAATCTCCCATTGTACTAGTTGACATTTGTCCTTTTGCTGGACCTTCTTTTACTTCAGATTCAGTCATAATTGGCACATAATTTTCAGCATCAAAATAATAAAAAACTACATTTTCTTCTTTTTTTCCAGCAACAGTAATTGGCATTTTTGTTAACTTTATTTTAAAACATTCTGTTCCTTCTTTTGTTTCCTTACCAAGAAATTCTACTTTGTAACCCTTATCTTTATAATTGTAAAAAGGATCAGGAAAATCGTTAATTTGACTTAACATATTTTCTGTTGTTTCAGAATCTAATTTTTCTGGTTTCATAGTCATAAAATTAGTACTCCATCCTGTTTTACCATCAAATGCTAATTGTGTAATTTCTTTTCCTTGAAAATTAACTTTTACATACATTTTTCCGGTTTTATCATTGAAAATTTCAATAGGAATTTCCATTCCATTATAATTACTAACCAAATTCATTTTGAAACCATTAATTTTTGATAGTTTTTCTTTTCCACCAATGTTTTCAAAATATTTGTTAATGATTTCATCAGCAGTTTGTGCTGAAACAGTTAAACTAGTAAATAAAATTACAGTTGACGCTAATAGATTTCTTAAATTTTTCATTTTCTTGTGATTTAAAGGTTTTATAAATAAGTAGCAATTTTTTTTATAAAGTTACAATATTTGGAAGAATAATTTTATTTTACTTATTTTGTATCAATAAACGCCAAAATAAATTTTTATGTACACGCCAATTCATCAGTGGGCTGAAGACGATCGCCCACGAGAAAAACTTCAACTTAAAGGTAAATCAACCTTATCCGATTCGGAATTATTAGCTATTTTAATTGGTTCAGGCTCCAGAAATGAAAGCGCAGTACAATTATGTCAGCGAATTTTAGCCGCATCAAACAACAATCTCAATCAGCTTAGTAAACTTTCAGTTCATCAATTAATTCAATTTAAAGGTATCGGCGAAGCAAAAGCTATAAGTATTGTTGCAGCTTTAGAATTAGGCAGAAGAAGAAGGTTGGAAGAAGCAACCGAATTACCTAAAATCACATCAAGTAAAAATATATTTGAAATTATGCAACCCATAATTGGCGAATTACCTCACGAGGAATTTTGGGTGTTATATTTAAATAATTCAAATAAAGTAATTCATAAATCGCAAATAAGCAAAGGCGGTATCACAGGAACTGTTGTAGATAATAGAATGGTTTTCAAAACAGCTTTTGAATATCACGCCACATCAATAATTTTATGTCACAATCATCCTTCTGGCAAATTACAAGCCAGTGACCCCGATTTACAATTGACTAAAAAGCTGAAATTAGCTGGTCAAACTTTAGATGTTTTAGTATTAGACCACATTATTGTTACTGAATTTGGTTATTTGAGTTTTAAAGATGCAGGTATTTTTTAGTATGGGTACGCAGATTTTTTTGATTTGTTTTCAAAAACATAAATAAAAAAAATCTATGTATCTATGTCTTTAAAATAGTTAATGTACTTTTGCAAAATAAATTTACAATCAATACAATGAACGAATTATATCAATTTTCCAAACAAGATTTAGAATTGGTTTCAAAAATAAAACAACATCAAAATATTTCGGCTATTTTTTATCATTTTTGGATAAATTTAGTCAACCCTGAAGAAAAATTTGTTTTTGTAGATACTATTGAAATTGTTTTTGATACAACTGATACCTATTTTTTCAAAATTAATGAAGAGGATAATGGTTATATGATTTCTTCAAACTACAATTTTGAGGAAGAGCAAAAAATGTTAGCCGAAAAATTTCAAGAAGTACTTTCTTTAAAAAGAGTAGATGTGAGCGCAGCTACTATTTGGAAAGATAAAATTAAAACACCTCTTTTATCTGTAAATACAGTAAATGATTACGAAAACAGAAATGAGAATTTTATTCATTTTGATTTTATTGATGGCTCATTAGCAATTTATTACAATGAAGAAAAAGGATTATTAGTTGAAGATTACGAGGCATAATCGCATTTTAATTGATTGAGATAAATTTTTGTTAATACGTTTTTAATCTTATTTCAATATTCTTATCTTGCAACATAATATATTACAAAATGATAAGCACGAAAAACATCACTTTTTCTTACAATAAAGATCAAAATTTCATTATGCCTGATTTATTTTGTCAGGCAGGAAGTACCATTTTAGTTACTGGAAATTCGGGTAAAGGAAAAACTACCTATTTGCATATATTGGCAGGTATGTTGCAACCCAATTCTGGTGAAATTTTAATTGATAATACAGATTTCACAAATCTTAAAGGAAGTAAAGCGGACAAGTTTAGAGGTAAAAATATTGGTGTGGTATTTCAAAAATCGCATTTTATTGCTTCGCTATCCGTTATAGAAAATTTAGAAATGGCAAGTTGGTTAGCTACAGGTAAAAAGCATTCCAAACGCGCCAAAGAATTATTAAACAAATTAGATATTTTAGAACAATCGCACAAACAACCAAGCCAATTGAGTGTTGGCCAACAACAGCGTGTTTCTATAGCTCGTGCACTAATGAATGAACCTAAAGTGTTGTTAGCCGATGAGCCCACATCAAGTTTAGACGATAAAAATGCAGACAATGTAATTGAGTTATTGGAATCATTATCTAAAGAATACAAAGCGGCTTTAATTATTGTTACTCACGATAGTCGTATTAAAGCCAAATTCACCAATCAAATTACAATGGTATGATCGGAAAATTAGCATGGAAAAATATTTGGTTTAAACCATTAAATACCATTTTGAGCATTTTGTTATTAACGGCTTCTGTAGCTATTATTACAGTTTTGATATTAGTTGAAAAACAATTTGAAGAAAAATACCAAAGCAATTTAGATGGTGTCGATTTGGTACTTGGAGCGCAAGGAAGTCCGTTGCAGTTGGTTTTGTCATCAGTATATCAAGTTGATGATCCAACAGGAAATATTAGTTACGATTCGGTAAAAGTATGGATGCAGCATCCTTATGTAAAAAAAGCCATTCCGTTAGCCTATGGTGATAATTATGTAGGATTTAAAATTGTAGGAACTACTCCAGATTATATAGAAAAATACCAAGCTAAAATTGCTGAAGGGAAAGTGTTCGAACATAATTTTGAAGTAGTAGTTGGTGCTGAAGTTGCTGAAAAATTAAATTTAAAATTAGGAGATACTTTTAAAGGAACTCATGGAAGTGCAGCTGAAGGTGAAGTTCACGACCACGGTGAATATATTGTGGTAGGAATTGCATCTAAAACAGGAAAAGTAATTGATAATTTAATTTTATCGAATATTCCAACCGTTTGGCAAATGCACCATGAAGAAGGACACGAAGAAGTTGCTGAAAATCCTGCTCATGGCGAAGAAGGACATGTGCATGATGAAGAAGAGCATGTTCATTCAGCGGAATGCAATCATGATTCCCATGAATCGGATATGACTATAGATGAGCCGAATATGGAAATAACTTCTGTTTTAATTGAATTTAAAAACAAAATGGGTGTTTTTATGTGGCCAAATATTATCGCACAGAACACAAAAATGCAAGCCGCTTTGCCAACGTATCAAATGAACAGATTGTTTGATATGTTTGGTGTAGGATTAAATGCGTTGAAATATTTAGCATTCGGAATTATGTTAATTTCTGGAATATCAATTTTCATTGCTTTATTCAATACTTTAAAAGAAAGAAAAGCTGAATTTGCCCTTTTACGTGTAAATGGCGCAAAAAAACACCAACTACTTTTGGTTGTTTTACTTGAAAGCATTTTACTTTGTACTGTAGGATATTTTTTCGGAACTGTTTTGGGTAGAGTCGGAATAGTCTTATTGTCAAAAGCATCAGAGTCAGATTTTAAATTAGGATTTAATCCTATGGAAATTATTTGGGAAAAAGAAGGGCTTTTATTTGGTTTAACTTTGTTAGTTGGATTAATAGCTGCCTTAATTCCTGCTATAAAAGCTTACACTATTAATATATCTAAAACTTTAGCAAATGCGTAATTCAATAAAAATAATAATGGCCTTATTAATAGGTGTTTTTTTATTCAGTTTTCAAAATCAAAGTGAAGTAAGCACTTATACATCTTCAAAGAAGGCATTTTTAGCAGCAGATACATTAACATGGAAATTGTTAGGCGAAATTAAATATTTGAAGAAAAAGCACGCCTCATATGGCGAAGTTGATTTTCCAGTTATTAACACAAAATTGAAAAAATTAGCTAAGAAAACCATTGTAATGAGTGGATTTATTGTGCCTATTGATAATAAAAATTACGCTTTGAGTAAGAATGTTTTTGCTTCTTGCTTTTTTTGCGGGAAATCGGGTCCTGAAACTATTATGGGGATAAAATTTAAAGGCGCTACACCCAAATTAAAAACCGATACATATTTAACAATAAAAGGTACTTTCCGACCAAATGAAGACGATGTAGAAGATTGGATTTATAATTGTGATAATGCTGAAATTGTAAAAGGAAAATAAATTTGAAAGCTATAAAACATATTTTTTTCGATTTAGATCATACGCTTTGGGATTTTGAAAAAAATTCGGCGTTAGCATTTGAAAAAATATTTCAAGAACTAAATTTCGATATCAATTCTAAACAATTTATGGATATTTATAATCCAATTAATGTTGCGTATTGGAAATTGTATGAAAAAAACGAAATTGACCAAGAAACCCTTCGTTTGAGTCGCGTTAAAGACGCTTTTGAAGCATTTAATTTTGAGATTTCATTAGATCAAATAAATACCATTTCACATTTGTTTATTGAGTATTTAACTTCAAATAATCATTTAATTGAAGGCACAATTGAAACGTTAGACTATTTAAAAGATAAATATGTTTTACATATTATTACCAACGGATTTTCATTTGTACAAGATGTAAAATTGCAAAAAAGTAATTTAGATAAATATTTCGTTACCATCACCAATTCGGAAGCAGCGGGGCATAAAAAACCACACGAAAATATTTTCAAACACGCGTTAACTATTGCAAATGCTTCTAAAACAGAAAGTATAATGATTGGTGATAGTTTTGAAGCAGATGTTTTAGGAGCCCAAAATTTCGGAATAAAAGCAGTTTATTTTAATCCAAAAGCGGAAATGATTTCGCAAAATCAAATTATTCAAATACAAAGTTTAACCCAATTAAAAAATTTATTATGATGAAAAATTTTTCAATTTTAGTACTCGTTTTCTTATCATT
>NZ_JBEIET010000092.1:0-8040 GCF_040382755.1 Flavobacterium sp. | reverse complement strand
CAAAAATTAATTGAAGGCATTTTAGAAAAAGATCCAAACAATGCTCAATTACAATATAATGTAGGATTCTTAATGTTAGCTGATGATGCTAAAATTGTAGATGAAATTAATGCCAATTTAAAAAATACAAAAATGTATAATGAACTAAATGCAAAAAGAAAAGCAATGTATTTAAAAGCATTACCTTATTTTGAAAGAGCACATCAACTTGATGTAGCAAATCAAGATATGAAAACAATTTTAAAATTGAGTTATGAAACTTTAGGAATGAAAGACAAAGCAGCTTCTGTTAAATAATAAAAAAATCCCCAATGAAAATTGGGGATTTTTTTATGTTTTATTCTTTAAAAACCATATCAATACACATTACTGCAGCAATTAGCAATGGACGTAGTGCGCTTTCTTCGGCTACATCTGTAATATTTATTATATAGTTATCGGCGCTTGTAAAAAATTCTTTACCCAAACCTGCCCATTTTTTAGAAACATTAGCCAATTCTTTATTGTCTTTATTAAATTTAAAATCCCATCCTGTCCATTTACCTTGTAATGTACATAAATGTTTGTCTTGATGGTCGTGTACATCAAATCGGCCACCAAAAGAAAAGAATTTCTGTTTAAACACGCCGATTTTTCTTCCACCACCATCAAAAACGTCAATATCGGAACGAAAAATTGTTACGCCTCTTTTAATTTGAATGGTTAATTCACCAGATGCAGTTCTGATTTCAATATCAAAAGGTGTCATTCTTTTGTAATCAGTAAATCGGAAAAGTTTTGTAAAAAAGCCCAAATTTGGTTCTCTACAAGTTAAAACTAATTCATTGTTTTCTGGATTAAAAATATCATAATTATTTGATGCTTTGAACATCCCTATTTTTTCTTTTACTAAAAAAATATTTTGGTTAAAAATTGGGTTCATATTTATTTTTTTAAGGTTAATTTATAAATTTTTGATTCTAAAATTTCTGTATCATTGTCTTCGCAGAGTAAAAAATGAATTTCTTTATCGTTGTTTTCATACAATGTAATGCCTTCAAATTTTTGAGTATTTGATATTATTTGGGTCTCAATAATTTCAAATGTATCACTTTTCATTTTTCCAATAAGTGATCCAAGTACTTCTCCGTCTTCATAAGTCGAAATAGTATCTTCTGCAGTTGCTAAAAAATAAATGTAATTATCAACTAAAACGGCATCTGTAAATGAGACTTCAACGTTTTTTATTTTTGGTAATTTTATAGCCACAAAATGTTTTGAGAGTGAAGCATTATCCGGAATAATGAAAATTCCATTTTTGCTATTTTTTCCATTTCCTCTTTGAAAAAGTAACATGGTTTTATTTGCACAAATAGCGCCTTCTATATTAAGTTCGTCATCATTTAATGAAGCTAATTTTCTTAAAAACTCATACAATACAGACAAATCATTTTTTTGTAAAGCATCATTTTCTAAATTTAAAGAAAACATTGTATTTCGTTGTGCCGTTGAACCAGAACCAAAAATAAAAATTTGATTTCCAAAATGAGTCAAAGCTTCTAAATCTAATTTGTCTTTTTTTGCAATATTTTCTTGCGGAGTATCTACTAAAGGAAATTTTAGAACTATTTTTTTGTCAATAATATATTGATATAAATAAGTACTATTATCTGAAATGATAAAAAGTACATTCTGAAAGTAAATTAGTCCAGATGCAGAACCGATACCTTTTATATGCAAAAACTCGTTTAATTGATAATTTTTCATTTTAATCAAAACTTTCAATTAATAATAAATTACCTTTTTCGTGTGTAATTGTAATTATTCCGTCTTTGCAAACGTGATTACTGCTTCCTGTTCGAAATCCTAATTCTAAAGTTTCATTTTGTAATTTGTAAAATAGATTTTCGGTACAAATATTTTCTACTTTTCCTAATGGAATTAGCGAAATGATACTGTTTTTGGGATACCATTTTTTAAATGAAGTTGGTAACAAAAATACTTTTGAATGGTCATCAAATAAAACAATTTTTAATTGATTCCTGTATGATGCAAGTGTGGAAAAATTGTTTAAAGTATGATCTGCTCGTTTGCCAGTTGCCCAAACGACATTTGCCGCTTTATGTCCTTTTTGTATTAAAAAATCGAAAGCTTTTTCTAAATCAGTTTTATTTTGATCTTGAGTATGGATAATTTCAATTGGATAATGGTTGTTTTTATAATATTCTGTATCAAAATTTCTATCGAAATCACCTAATAAAACATCAACTTTTATACCTAATTCCAGCACACGTTCTATCGCTGCATCTAAAACAATTACTAATGGCGACCATTCTAAAAGTTGTCCTAAAAGTTCGGTATTACAAGCCAAACCATTTGCAATAATTAATGCTGGTTCTTGGTCGTCGCGAACTATATGATGTGAAGACATAATTAATGTTTATGGTTTGTAGTTTTTAGTTTTTGTAAGTTGATGCTTACATTAGTCAAAGTTATTGTTTTTTATTGATTTTTGTAAATTGAAATTTAAAAAGAAACACAGATTTAAGTAATTATATAAATTTTTATAATTTCTTAAATCTGTGTTTAAAAACAAATGATGATTTTGCTATTGAATTGTATAATTTCTCACATCCACTTCTGACAATCTAAAATAACCTAAAGGGTAATTAGCATTATTGCTTTGATTGATAATATTACCTTTTACAGTTGCTGGAGGTGTGCTGAATGGACCATTACTTAATCCGCCAGAAATACTAATTAGAATATTCATAAAATTATGGTAGCGTTCTGAAATTCCGTGTAACGAAAATTTTACATTTTGTGCTGGTGCTAAATCTTTATCAATTAGTAGTGAGAACATTTGATTTCCATTAGTAAATTCATCGTTAAACACACCTAAAAGCGGAAAGGGTCTATATGGTACTTTGTATTCTTCTAAATAAAAATTAGATTCTGCGCCGTTATCTTGAAAGTTAAATTTTAGTTCTATATCATTTCCGGTTATACCGTTTAAATTTTGTTCAATTGAAGTGATTGCAGGAACTGGATATAGTTTATCTGTGGCAACATATGTTTGTCCGTTATGAATTACCGATAGCGTGTAAACCCCATTTAATACTGGAGTAAAATTGGTGCATTTATAAATACCACTTGCACCATCTTCTAAGAAATTAAAAACGGTGTTATTGGAATCTGTTATTTTTACAATTGCTCCATTTACAACAGGTACAATGTTGTTGAAATAATCAGCAGTTGTTGTTATTTTTATAGATTGTTCATTACCAGGCGTACCTTTTTCCCATTTAATAGAAGCATCAATAACCAATTTTGGTTCGCTATTATTTAAATCTACATCAACTACTTCTTCGCAACTAAATAGAAATAAACCAATTGCTAAAATGAAATATTTTATTTTGTTTTTCATGGTATTAAAATTTAAAATTATAGGTAACACTTGGTACCATTCCAAAAATAGAAAGTCGTACCGCTTCATTCAATCCACTATCTTGATTTTGTCTGAAATTTATAGACGCTGCATTTTTTCTGCCATACAAATTATATACAGAGAAAACCCATTCGCCTTGCCATTTTCTTCCTTTGTTTTTTGTTGGATTTAAAGTAGCAGAAACATCTATACGATGATAAGCAGGTAAATTATCTTGATTTCTATCACTATATACAGGAACATTGATGCCTTGATATTGATATTGCGCCGTTGGAAAAGTTACCGGTTGCCCTGTTTGATAGGTGAAAATACTTCCAAAACTCCATTTTTGATTTAATTTATAACTTCCTGTTACATAAATATTATGTGTTTTGTCCCAACCTGTTTTGTACCAGTTGCCATTATTTATTCCTGATTCAATAGGTGTTCTTCCAGCAGTTTGTTGTTCCGAACGTGAGAGTGTGTATGAAATCCAACCAGAAAGTTTACCTACGTTTTTCTTAGCCATAATTTCTAATCCATAAGCTCGAGTTTTTCCTGCTAATACCACTTGTTCAATTGCTTCATTGGCAATTAAGTCAGCACCATCAATATAATCTAATCTGTTTTTCACCATTTTATAAAACGATTCTACTTCTAATGTATAATCGCCATTTTTTAAATTTTTAAAATAACCCACTGCAAATTGATCTAAAATTTGAGGTTTTAAGAAGTTATCACTCGGTGTCCAAATATCTAAAGGTGTTGGCGATTGTGTATTCGAAATTAAATGTAAATATTGACTCATTCTATTATAACTCGCTTTCACAGATTGATTTTCGTTAATAGTATACGCCAAAGCAATTCGAGGTTCTAAATTTCCAAAATTGGCAATAGTTTCATTTTTTCCATAATACTTGGTATCAACAGGAGTCGCTTTTTCGTAAATACCCAAATCTGCATCATACGTTACGGGTTGGTTATTTGCATAAACATTCATAGTTTGACTTCCTAACCTGTAAAACATACTATATCTTAATCCGTAATTTACAGAAAGTTTATCGATTAATTTTTGTTCAGCATCAATATAAAAAGCAGGTTCGAAGGCGTGTTTTTTGGCAAGTTGTTTTTCATTAATACTCGAATTTGCATCTATTGGCTCAATTCTTCCTG
This sequence comes from Flavobacterium sp., assembly GCF_040382755.1. Lineage (GTDB taxonomy): Bacteria > Bacteroidota > Bacteroidia > Flavobacteriales > Flavobacteriaceae > Flavobacterium. The sequence goes on along the minus strand of NZ_JBEIET010000092.1, from coordinate 3,461 downwards.
GATTGAAATCATAATAAATAGCATTTGCACCATAAAATAATTTATAACTATCCGAAACATAATGTTTAAAATCGTATTTGAAATTATAATTTTTAATGCCGCTTTCCCAATTAAATCCTATAAAATCTAAAGTCAAACCATAGTAATAATCACTATAAATAAACGAAGCATTTGAAAATAATTTATCATTAAATAAGTGATTCCATCTTACGTTTAATACCGAATTTCCATAGGTATTTATAAATTGATTATTTAAACTAAAAACGTCTCTTCCAAAATAACCAGATAAAAATAAGTTGTTATTCTCGTTTAATTTGTAATTTATTTTTGTGTTTAAGTCATAAAAATAAGCGGTGTTGTTATTGTCAGCAAGTTTTAAAAATAGATGAGCATAACTACTTCTTCCTGCAACTAAGAAAGAGCCTTTGTCTTTTACGATTGGTCCTTCGGCTAATATTCTACTTGAAATTAAACCGATTCCACCATTCATTCCGAATTTTTTACTATTTCCCTCTTTCTGATAAATATCTAATACAGAAGCTACTCTTCCGCCAAATCTTGCAGGAATTCCACCTTTATATAGCTTTAAATCTTTAATAGCATCGGCATTAAAAACAGAGAAAAATCCGAATAAATGAGACGAATTATAAATTGTCGCTTCGTCTAATAATATTAAATTTTGATCTGCAGCACCACCACGAACGTTAAACCCAGATTGCCCTTCTCCAGCATTTGTAACGCCAGGTAAAGTTAAAATGGACTTAATCACATCTACTTCACCTAAAATGGCTGGCATTGATTTTATTTGAGAAATAGTTAGTTTGTTGACACTCATTTCTGGTTTGTCAATTTGTAGTTTTTTTGAATTTCCGGCCACTACAACTTGTTCAATCTCATTTGATTTTTCAATCAAAAACAAATCTTTTTTGGTGTTTGATTCCAAAGAAATTACTTCTGAAAAACCATCGAAACTTAAAGAATTTATTTCGATTCTATATTCGCCTTTAGGCAATGAAATGGAATAAAACCCGTATTCATTTGTTAACGAAGTTCGAGTAGTTGTACTATTTTGAAAAGAAATTGTTACGCCAATTAATGTTTCATTAGTTTTTTGATCTTTTACTATACCGCTTAACGTTACTTTTTCTTGTGAAAAGGCAACTGTAAAGAGTAATAAAAAAAGAAGTGTTAAAAAGTTATTTTTTTTCATTTTTTATTTGTTTCGATGTTGGATACAAATTTCGCAAAAATAGTACAAAATATCTGTTAAGTTGACGTTAATTAAAAAAGGCGACATAAAGAAATTACATCGCCTTTAATTATTTTGAAAATAAAATTTACATTTTATTTATTATAGCATTTAATGTTGTACTTGGGCGCATTGCAGCACTCAATAAACTTTCGTTTGGTTGATAATATCCGCCAATTTCTTGTTTTTTACCTTGAGCATCAATTAATTCAGCATCAATTTTTGCTTCGTTAGCAGTTAATTCTGCTGCAATAGGAGTGAAGTAGGTTTTTAATTCAGCGTTTTTATCTTGCGAAGCTAAAGCCTGTGCCCAATATAAAGCAATATAAAAGTGCGAACCTCTATTGTCTAATTGACCAATTTTACGAGCCGGCGATTTATCATTTGCCAAGAATTTTTCAGTTGCTTGGTCTAAGGTTTCTGATAAAACTAATGCTTTTTCATTATTTAGACTTTGTCCTAAATGTTCCAAAGAAACGCCTAAGGCTAAAATTTCACCTAATGAATCCCAACGTAAGTAGCCTTCATCAATAAATTGCTCTACGTGTTTTGGTGCAGAACCACCTGCTCCAGTTTCAAATAATCCACCACCGTTCATTAATGGAACAATAGAAAGCATTTTGGCTGAAGTTCCTAATTCTAAAATTGGAAACAAATCGGTTAAGTAATCACGTAACACATTTCCAGAAACTGAAATAGTATCTTTTCCTTCTCTAATTCTTTTTAATGTTTCCGACATTGCGTCTTTAACATCTAAAATACGAATATCTAAACCTGAAGTATCGTAATTTTTTAAATATTTTTCTACTTTTTTGATAATTTCTCTATCGTGAGCTCTATCTTTATCTAACCAAAAAAGTGCTGGAGTGTCAGATAAACGAGCTCTGTTTACGGCTAATTTTACCCAATCTTGAATTGGTGCATCTTTAGTTTGACACATTCTGAAAATATCGCCAGCTTCTACTTTTTGAGAAAGCAAATTCGCTCCGTTTTCATTTTCCACTTTTACAATTCCAGGTGCAGATAATTGAAAAGTTTTGTCGTGCGAGCCATATTCTTCTGCTTTTTGAGCCATTAATCCAACATTTGGCACAGAACCCATTGTTCTAGGGTCTAAAGCACCATATTTTTTCATATCGTCAATAACTGCGGTATAAAAACCAGCATACGAACGATCTGGAATCATTGTAATAGTATCTTCTTCTTTCCCATCTGTATTCCACATTTTCCCACCACTTCTTGCTAAAGCTGCCATAGAAGCATCTACAATAATATCAGAAGAAACGTGAAAATTAGTAATTCCTTTATCAGAATTCACCATAGCTACTTTTGGTCCGTTTGTTAAAGCAGCAGCTAGGTCTTGTTTAATAGCTTCTTCTTCAGAAATTCCAACAATTTTATTGTACAAATCTTGCAAACCATTATTAGGATGAATGTCTAAAGATTTAAATAGGTCTGAATATTTAGTATAAACGGCTTCAAAATAGGTTTCAACAATAGCACCGAAAATAATTGGATCTGAAATTTTCATCATCGTAGCTTTCAAATGAGCAGAAAGCATTACGTTTTTTTCTTTTGCGTATGCAATTGTTTTCTTTGAATATTCTTTTAAAGCTTTTAAATTCATTATTGAACTATCAATGATTTCTCCAGCTTTTAAATTTGAAAAATCTTTTAATACAGTTGAAGTGCCATCATTTCCTTCAAATACAATTCTGAATTTCGAATCATTTTCAATGGTTGTAGAAGTTTCAGTTCCGTAAAAATCGCCTTCAATCATATGTGCGACTTCTGTTTTTGAATCGGCATTCCAAGTTCCCATAGAATGTGGATTATGTTTCGCGTAATTCTTAACGGCTTTTGGTGCGCGTCTGTCTGAATTTCCTTCACGCAAAACAGGATTTACTGCAGAACCAAGTACTTTTGAATATTTTGCTTTTATTTCTTTTTCCGTATCGTTTTGAGGTTCTTCTACAAAATTAGGAATGGCATAACCATGTAATTGTAATTCTGCAATCGCTTCTTTTAATTGGGAAACAGAAGCTGAAACATTTGGTAATTTTATAATATTTGCTTCTGGCGTTGTAGCTAATTGTCCTAATTCGGCTAAATTGTCAGCTACTTTTTGGTCGTCTTTCAAATATTCAGGAAAGTTAGATAAAATTCTTCCTGCTAATGATATATCTCTTGTTTCTACATCAATATTTGCAGT
>NZ_JBEIET010000091.1:0-8093 GCF_040382755.1 Flavobacterium sp. | reverse complement strand
TAGATTACTATTGTAATTCTAACGCACCGCCTTTTTATAAACTCTATTCTCAACTTATTTTTTACGCATAATTTATATCGTTTTTAGTTTTTTCAAATTATAAACTTTATAAATTAATTATGTATAAACTTTTATTATTGGTATTGATGCCAATTTTTTCTTTGGCGCAAAGCAGTGTCCAAGGTAAGGTTACAGATAAGCAAAACAATCCTATTAGTAACGTAAAAATAACAATCCCTGAATTAAATGACGTTTTGTATTCTAACGAAAGTGGATTGTTTAGTTTAATTCAAGGAAATCGAACTCTTGTATTAATTATAGAAAAAGAAGGGTTTCAAAAACTTGAAATCAAGCAAAGTGCTTTTTCAGATTTCACGATTCAATTAGAAAAATCCGTTTTGGAAAGCAATATTGCAACCGTAACTATTGTAAAGAAGCAAAATACGTTAGGTAGAAAACAAAAAGCAGTTACCAATACGCAACATTTATCGCAAGGCGAATTGCAAAAAGCCGCTTGTTGTAATTTATCGGAAAGTTTTGAAACAAATCCGTCTATTGATGTAAATTTTTCTGATGCCGTTACAGGTAATAAGCAAATTAAAATGCTAGGTTTAACTAGTCCGTACATTTTAATGAGTGAAGAAAACATTCCAGCCATTCGAGGTGCTTTACAAGCAACAGGTTTAAACTTTATTCCAGGAACTTGGGCAGAAAGCATTCAAATTACAAAAGGGGCGGGGAGTGTAGTAAATGGATATGAAAGTATTTCGGGTCAAATAAACTATGAGTTACTTAAACCTCAAAAAGAAGACCCGTTTTTTGCCAATGTTTATGCCTCAAATGATGGCAGATATGAGATTAACACTCATTTTGGCAATAAATATTCAGATAAATTAAGTTCATTAGTTTTAGTTCACGGAAATACCAGAAACATAAAAAACGACATGAATCACGATGGGTTTTTGGATAATCCGTTAGGAAATCAAGTTAATATTTTAAATCGTTGGCAATACAATAATGCAGAAAAAGGTATTATTTCGTTTTTAAATATAAAATATTTTAAAGATGAAAAAACGGGTGGTACAATAAACGACAATTCGCATGAAATGGTGATGAATCCCAATTTATGGACAAGCCATGTGAATACAGATAAAATAGAAATTTCCAACAAAATTGGATATGTTTATCCAGATATGCCTTTTCAAAGTATTGGTTTTCAACAAGCCTTTCAGTACAATAAAATGCATTCTGAATTTGGAGATAAAACACATCATATTCATCATAAAAATTATTTTTCAAACCTTATTTTTAATTCGATTATTAACAATACAAAGCATAAATTTATAACTGGGTTGAATTTTAATTATGATACATTTGAAGAACATTTAGAAGCCAATTTTATGGCGGAATATGACAGAATTGATACTTCAATTGGTTCGTTTTTTGAATATTCTTTCGATAATTTAAATAATTTCAGTTTCGTTTTAGGCGCCAGAGCTGATAATCACAACAGATTGGGCTTATTTTTCACCCCAAGAGCACATGTTAAATATAATCCGTTTGAAAAAACTATATTTCGTTTTTCTGCAGGAAGAGGAAAAAGAGCCTCAAATATTTTTGCTGAAAACATAAATATTTTGGCCAGTTCAAGAGATATTATTATTAAAAATGAAAACGGAAAATTATATGGTCTAAATCCAGAAATAGCATGGAATTATGGAACAAGTTTTATTCAGAAATTCTATATTTTTGGAAAAGAACATGAACTGGTTGTGGATTATTATAAAACAGATTTCAGTAATCAAATTGTGGTAGATATGGAAAATGCAAGGCAAGTGACTTTCTCTAACTTAAATGGAAAAAGTTTTGCAGAATCATTTCAAATTGAATGGAATATTAATTTAATGACGCATTTAAATGTAAGAACGGCCTATAAATATTTGAATGTTAAAACCGATTATGCTACTGGATTATTAGATAAACCATTACAAGCTAAAAATCGTTTCTTTGCTAACATAGCTTATGAAACGCATATTTTGGAAAAAGGACAGCAATGGAAATTTGATACCACTTTTAATTGGATTGGTCAGCAGCGATTGCCAAATACACAAGCAAACCCAGTTCAGTATCAATTATCGGAATATACGCCAAGTTATCAGCTTGTAAATGCGCAAATAACGCGAACGTTTTCTAGTACATTTGAAATGTATTTTGGGACAGAAAATTTAGGAAACTTTAAACAGAAAAATGCCATAATTGCATTGGATAATCCTAACAGTCCGTATTTTGATAGTACCATGATTTATGGTCCAGTTTTTGGTACGATGTATTATGCAGGAATACGATTTAAAATAAAAGATAAAAAAGAACAAAATAATATAAATCATTAAAAAACAAAAAACCATGAAAAAAATAGTATTAGTAGTAGTGTTTGCTTTTTTTGGAATCCAAACAAACGCACAAGAACAACCTAATAAAAATAAAAAAGTAGAAATTGAGGTAAATGGAAATTGCGATATGTGTAAAAAACGAATCGAAAAAGCCGCTTATTCTGTAAAAGGAGTTAAAAGTGCTATTTGGCATGCAGAAGATCAAGACATACATTTAATTATTGATGAAACAAAATGTACTGTTTTAGATGTAGAAAAAGCTATCGCAAAAGTAGGTCATGATACGAAAGATGTAAAAGCAACTGACGAACAGTATGCTAAAATTCATGGTTGTTGTTTGTATCGTACAGAAGCAAAGCATTAATTTTATAAAAAATTATTATATTTGATTTATTAACCAATTAAAAATTTCATTATGCCTTTTAATTTTTATGCAATTTTAGCTGCAACTTTTGTTTCATTAATTGTAGGCTTTGTTTGGTACAATCCGAAAGTTTTTGGTACAATTTGGATGAACGAAACAGGAATGACCGAAGAAAAAGCACGTCAAAGTAACATGCTTAAAGTCTTTGGATTAACCATTTTTTATTCTTTTTTAATTTCATTTACATTATCTGGAATGGTAATTCATCAATTTGGTGCGTTAGGTATGGTTGGTGGAGATGCTACAAAAGCGCTACCGTCGTATGCAGCATTTATGGCAGATTACGGAGATGCATTTAGAAGTTTTCAACATGGTGCGCTTCATGGTTTTTTTACAGGATTATTTTTTGTTTTACCAATTACAGCAATAAATAGTTTATTTGAACAAAAATCTTGGAAATATATATTAGTTACTTCAGGTTATTGGATGGTTTCATTAACTATTATGGGTGCAATTATTTGTGGTTGGAAATAATTAACATTTATTTATAAAATAGAAGTCCTACATTTGTGGGACTTTTTTATGCCTTGAAAAAAATTACAATAAAAATATTCGATTCTATAAAAGACGTTCCAGAAAATTGGAATGCAGTTGCGGTTGCCAATCATTTCTTACAACTTCCTTATTTAGAAGTTTTAGAACGTTCGGCGCCAACAAATATGCAATGTTTTTATATTGGATTTTATGAGGATTTGGAACTAATTGGTGTTTCCTTAGCCCAATATTTAGATTTAAATAAATTAGAATCGTTTGGAGAAAGAGACAATTGCTTTAAAACATTTGTACGAAATTTTATTTTTCGAAACTTTGCTTCGCATACATTATTTATTGGGAATAACATGATAACTGGGCAAAATGCTTTTGCTTTTCAGAAAGAAATCAGTTTTGAGGAAGTTAGTTATATTTTAAAACAAAGTTCAAAAGAATTAGAAGCGTATTTCAAACAAAAAGGGATTAAAATTCATTTGATTTCTTTTAAAGATTTTTATCAGAATTGTGCTGTAGAATTTAAAAAATATGCTTTCGATAAAATATACGAATTCAATACGCAACCCAATATGATTTTCGAAATACCAACGAATTGGAAATCAAATGAAGATTATTTTAATGCCTTTTCAAAAAAATATCGAGATCAATATAAAAGAGCTCATAAAAAATTTGAAGGAATTTCAATGAAAGAATTAGATGTGGAACTAGTTGTTTCTTATGAAAATAAAATTAATGAATTATATCATTATGTAGCGAAAAACGCACCTTTTAACACTTTTTTCTTGGCAGAAAACCACTTTTCAACATTTAAAAAACAATGTGGAGATGGCTTTAAAATTTTCGGTTATTTTTTTGAAGATAAACTTATTGGCTTTCATTCTGTTTTAATAAATGACGATGTTTTAGAAACTTATTTTTTAGGATATGATGATCAAATTCAAAAAGATAAAATGTTGTATTTAAATATGTTGTACAACATGACAGAATTTGGAATTACTCATAATTTCAAAAAAATTATATTTGGTAGAACAGCCTTAGAAATTAAAAGTTCAATAGGAGCGACACCTGTTTTGATGTCGGGTTTCATCTACCATAGTAATCCATTAGTCAATAGATTTTTAGAGAAAATATTTAAAAATTTAGAACCCGAAACCGTTTGGCAACAACGTCACCCATTTAAATAAACAAATCACGTATTTAGTATTTCTTTTTTATTGATAAAAACGAATTGTTTTCTTATTTTTGAAAATAAATTTAATTCATGAAAAAACTCTTTTTCTTTTTCTTGTTATTTACACAGTGCTTGATTTCTCAGACTTTGTTTGAGAAAGCAGAAAAGTTATACAAAGAAAAAAAGTTTGAAGAAGCCAAAGCGGTTTTTGAAAGTTACTTAAAATCAGATCCCAACCATCTAAAAACCATTGAATATTTAGGCGATATTGCTGGAAATTCAAAAAAATGGGATGTTGCAATTTCTTATTACAAAAAATTAAAACTTCAAATTCCAAATAGTGCTACATATTGGTATAAATATGGCGGCGCATTAGGAATGAAAGCCAAATCCGTTAATAAGTTTAAAGCACTTGGCATGATTAGCGATATAGAAACCGCTTTTTTAACCGCTGCTAATTTAGATAAAAAGCATCTTGAATCGCGATGGGCGTTAGTAATGTTATATATTGAATTGCCTGGTATTATTGGCGGTAGCGAAACTAAGGCATTGAAATATGCAGATGAGCTTTTGGCGATTTCAAAAGTTGAGGGTTATTTAGCCAAAGGTTACATAGATATATATTACAAAAGATATAAAGCTGCAGAAATAAATTTAATAAAAGCGCATCAATTAGGTAAGTCAGCCATAACATATGCCAAATTATACGATTTATATATGTATAAGTTAAAAGATAAAAACAAAGCACAAAACATTAAAAAGTGATTAAGTAAAGGGTTTTTGGTAGAGGGTAAACTTTACCTTTTACCATATATCTTTCACCATTAACCATTCAACATGCGTACACATTTCATAGCCATTGGCGGAGCAGCCATGCACAATTTAGCATTAGCGTTACATAATAAAGGATATCAAATAACAGGTAGCGATGATGCTATTTTTGAACCGTCTAAATCTCGTTTAGAAAAGAAAGGACTATTGCCTATTGAAATGGGTTGGTTTCCTGAGAAAATCACAACTGATATTGAAGCTGTTATTTTGGGAATGCACGCTAAGGAAGATAATCCTGAATTGTTGAAAGCACAAGAATTAGGATTGAAAATTTATTCGTATCCTGAATTTTTGTATGAACAATCTAAAAATAAAACTCGCGTTGTAATTGGTGGTTCTCACGGAAAAACAACTATTACTTCTATGATTTTACACGTAATGCATTATCATAATATTGAAGTAGATTATATGGTTGGCGCACAATTAGAAGGTTTTGATACGATGGTGCATCTTACAGAAACTAACGATTTTATAGTTTTAGAAGGCGACGAATATTTATCTTCTCCTATGGACAGACGACCAAAATTTCATTTGTATCAACCAAATATTGCCTTACTTTCAGGAATTGCTTGGGATCATATCAATGTGTTTCCTACGTTTGAAAATTATGTAGAACAGTTTAGTATTTTCACTTCACAAATTACAAATGGTGGTATTTTAGTGTATAATGAAGAAGATGCAACCGTTAAAGAAGTAGCCGAAGAAACTACAAATCCAATTCGTAAAATTGCCTATCAAACACCAAGTTATACTGTAGAAAACGGAACGACTTTATTAGACACGCCTGAAGGACCAATGCCAATTGAAGTTTTTGGTGCGCATAATTTAAACAATTTAGCGGGTGCCAAATGGATTTGTCAATGTATGGGTGTAGATGAGGTTGATTTTTACGAAGCTATCGCCACTTTCAAAGGAGCAAGTAAGCGTTTAGAAAAAATTGCAGAAAGCAGTAATAAAGTGGCTTACAAAGATTTTGCACATTCGCCAAGTAAAGTTTCAGCTACTACAAAAGCAGTTAAAGATCAATATCCTGATAGAAAATTAATTGCTTGTTTAGAATTACATACGTACAGTAGTTTAAATGCCGAATTTTTAAAAGAATACGAAGGTGCATTAGACGCAGCAGATGTAGCTGTTGTTTTTTACTCACCAGATGCTGTAAAAATTAAACAATTGGATGAAGTTTCACAAGTTCAAATTGCACAAGCATTTAACAGAAAAGATTTGATTATTTATACGAACCCAGCAGAATTTAAAGACTATTTATTTGCACAAGATTTTAATAATTCCGCATTATTATTAATGAGTTCAGGTAATTATGGCGGTTTGAATTTTGATGAAGTGAAAGACTTGATGCACTAATTTGAGAATTTGAAGATTTGAAAATTGAGTAGACATTTTCAAATCTTCAAATTAATTAATCTTCAAATTATTTCCCATATTGAAAATGTCCAACAATTGTATAACTAAACAAGCAATCTTCTAAAACTTGTCCGTTACCAACATTGTGTACAATTAAATTACGTTTTCCATCTTTCGATTTTAAATGTGTAATTATTCCAATATGCGGTAATTTATCATGGATCATCCAAGTTACAATTTCGCCAGTTTTATAATCGTTTGCGTTTTCAGTAATTGATAACGTTTTTCCTTTTCTGCCAAAAAAAACTTCTAAATTTGGCACTCTTCTGTGGTCGATATTTTTATCTGTAGTTTTCAATCCCCATTTTTTTAAGTTAGGATATTTTGTGAAATTCGCCGCCATATCTTCGTGAACTTCTTTTTGTAAATCGATATTTAATTTTCTGTAAGCACGAATTATTACGTCTGTGCAAACGCCAGTTTTTGCTGGAACATCGCCATTTGGATATTTTAATTTCACATAATCGGGTGTATAAACAACATCTTTATCAATAATTTGAATCGCTGCATTTGATAACTTTTCTGCAAATGAATTCGGGTTTTCAATTGAAGAAATTTCTTGTTTTTCAGAAATTAAAATTGTTGAATCAGAAAGTGTTTCTTGTTTGTTACAAGAAGTAAAACTTAATAAAAAAGCTATGACGAAAATGAAGTTCATATGAATCAGTTTTTATTCGAAACGCTGTTTTTTAATTTTTAGTATAAAAAAGGCCAATTAAAAAATTGGCCTTTTAAATTTTAGGTTAAAAATTACCCTGCAATAAACTCATCAAATGTTTTTAATTTATATTCTGGAGTAGTTTTTTTTGCTTTTTCTAAAATCTTAGAGAAATGAGTTTTTTCTAATTTTTTAAATTCTGCTTCCACTTTATTATAGGTTTCTAATATTGATTCGATATTTGCTTTTTGAGAAGGAGAAGGCGCGTCATATTGACTTGCAACCGAAGCATAAATTGCACCTAATTTTTCTCTTAATTGCTTTTCTGCGGAACCTACATAATTATCACCAGTTGTAATTACCATAGTGAATTTTAACTTGTTTAATTCTGCATTGGTTTTGATACTGGTTTTTGAGTAACTTTTGTCTTTAGAGGCAATTTCATCATTAAGCTTCGTCATTTCATCTATTTCATAAACCATATAAGCTAAACGTTGCACTTTATCGAAAAGCATTTTAGTTGCGACTCTTTGTTCTGCTCTTGAGTCAGCTGTAATTGGACTTTTTGGGTCATTTAATACTTCAAACTCGTGTGTAAATTTATCTTTACCTTTAGTTAAAACAGCTTTGTATTTCCCTGCAGGCACTAATGGCGTTGTGAAACCGCTGTAATCTAATGTTTTTCCAGTTGCTACTTTTGGTCCTTTT
>NZ_JBEIET010000090.1:0-8373 GCF_040382755.1 Flavobacterium sp. | reverse complement strand
CACGTTTCGAAATCAGAATAACGGTCAAATGATGCAAGTGCCTATTTCGGCAGTTTCAGAAACCAATAAAACCACCACATACAATCAAATCAAAAGAAAAAACCAGAAACGTATTATGACGGTGTATTCTAATGTGTTGACGGGTTATAATGGTGATGAAATTACAAAACAAATTGAATCGGAATTAAAATCGTATAAATTTCCAAAAACGGTGAGTTATTCGTTTTCTGGTGTACAAGAAGAACAAGGAAAAAATCAAAGTTTCTTAATGTATGCACTGTTTTTAGCGTTAGCCGGAATTACGATTATTATCGTGTTACAGTTTAATTCGGTTTCTAAAACTATGGTAATTTTGTTTACGGTTTTATTGAGTTTTAGTGGTGTTTTCTACGGATATGTAATCGCCAATATGGATTTCGTAATTTTAATGACGATGATGGGAATTATTTCATTAGCCGGAATTGTAGTGAAAAACGGAATTGTATTAATGGACTTCTTCGTCTTATTATTAGATAAAAAAGTAGCCGATAACAACCTAAAAAGCCACGACGATTTATCACTTGAAGAAATAAAAGACATCATTATCGAATCGGGTAAAAATCGTTTAAGACCGGTATTATTAACCGCATTAACCGCAATTTTAGGTTTAATTCCGTTAGCGATTGGATTGAATTTTGATTTCTTCTCGTTAATTACCGAATTTAATCCGCACTTATATATGGGTGGGGATAACGTAATTTTCTGGGGACCTTTAGCGTGGACCATTATCTTCGGATTATCCTATGCAACCGTGTTAACATTGGTTATGGTTCCAGTAATGTTCTACTTGGTAAAACGAGTGAAATATTGGTTACGAGATAGAAAAGCAAACGAAATAATGGATTAATTTTTAGTCTGCAATAAAAAAAAGCTGTTTCGAGAGAAACAGCTTTTTTTATGTAAAGTTTATTTTTTTAATAAATCTCTAATTTGAGTTAAAAGTTCTTCTTGTGTAGGTCCAGAAGGTGTTGGAATTTCTTCTTCGGTTTTTTTAATTTTATTAAGTGATTTTACCATTAAAAAAATTACGAAAGAAATTACTAAAAACCCAATCACAGCAGCTAAAAACTTACCGTATAAAATACCGCCATCAGTTTTTAAAAGCGCTAAATCGGCTACGTTTGCTGCTTTTAAGGCAGGGTTAAGAATGGCTGGCGTAATTACATCATCAACGAGTGATTTTACAATGCCACCGAAAGCACCTCCAATGATGACTCCAACAGCTAAATCCATTACATTGCCTTTCGCAATAAAATCTTTAAATTCAGAAATAATTTTCATATATGTTAAATTTGGTTACACGAAGTTATAAAAAAACTAAAAGAGTAGGTTTAATTTTTATAGAAAATTCTTTTTACACGCTGCGAAATACTAGTTAAAATTTCATACGGAATGGTATCGCAAACGCTTGCTATTTCTTGTACGTGCGGGTTTTCGCCAAAAATTATTACTTCATCGCGTTCTTCACATGGAATAGAAGTAACATCAACCATAAGCATATCCATACAAATATTTCCTAAAATGGCGGCTTTTTGGTTGTGAATGAGTACATATCCTTTTTCATTTCCCCAAGCACGTCTAATTCCGTCTGCATATCCAATAGGAATTGTTGCAATTCGCATTTCTTTTTGAACTACAAATTTTCTATTATAACCAATACTTTCGTTTTCGTTAACGGTTCTTATTTGCGAAATAATACTTTTTAAAACACTCACATTTTCCAACGAAATTTGCTCTTCTTCTGAATTGCCTACGCCATAAATTCCAATACCTAATCGTACCATTTCAAATTGATATTCTGAGAAATTAAAAATTCCGGAAGTATTTAGAATATGTCGAATAGGTTGAATTTGTAAAGTAGTAGAAATTTCTGTAGCAATGGCTTCAAATTGCTCAATTTGTTGTAAGGTAAACGCTTTAAAATCAAAGTTGTCTGATGCGGCTAAATGCGAAAAAATACTGGTTACTTTCACAAAATTATTGTGTTGTAATAACGTAATTAATTCTGAAACTTCCGATTTTTCAAATCCTAAACGATGCATTCCAGTATCTATTTTTATATGAATAGGATACCCGTTGAGGTTTTTTTCTTTTGCCAATTCAATAAAGGAAGTGATTCCAGAAAGAGAATACATTTCGGGTTCTAAATTATAAGCTATCATAGCTTTATAACTACTAATTTCAGGATTTAATACCATAATTGGTGAAGTTATTCCTGCTTTCCGCAATGCAATTCCTTCATCGGCGAAAGCCACACCCAAATAGCCAACTTTTAAATGTTCCAGCTGTTTGGCAATTTCATAGCCGCCATTTCCATAACCAAACGCTTTCACCATAACCATAATTTTGGTATTTTGGTGAAGTTTTTGTTTGTAAAAATTATAATTTGCAGTTAGAGCATCAAGGTTAATTTCTAAAACCGTTTCGTGATTTTTTTCTTCTAATAAAACTACAATTTCATCAAAATTAAAACTTCTGGCACCTTTAATTAAAATGGTTTCGTTTTTAAACGAATCGGTATTAAATTGTTGTAAAAACGCCTGCGTGTTTGCAAACGAAATCACATTTTGCACATCTTGAAAATACTTTCCAATGGTTTCTCCGATGGTAATAATTTGTGCAATATTATTTTGTTGTAATAATTTGATTACATTACTATAAAGTTCATTTAAATTTAACCCACTTTGAAAAATATCCGATAAAATAATGGTTTTTTTCTGATGTAGTTTTTGCTGATCTAAAAAATCCAGTGCAATTTTTAACGATTGATAATCACTTGAAAAACTGTCATCAATTAACAAACAATTATTAATTCCTTTTTTGGCTTGAAGTCGAATTTCTATATTATATAATTTCGAAATTCTTTCTTTAATGTTCGAAATAGAAACTTTTAAATACAGTAATGTACAAATACAAGTTATCGCATTTTCAATCGAAATTGCATCTGTAAAAGGAAGCGAAACAGTAAATACTTCTTTTTCAAACTGAATCTCTAAGTTGGTTTTTAGATTATTTTTTAGTACCGATTGAATAAAAACGGTTGCTTTATTATCTTCAAAACTCCAAGTAAAGGTAGGAATGGTAATGTGTTTTTCTATCCAATCGTTTTTTTCTAAAATTAATATTTCAGCTTTAGAAAACAACTGACATTTTTCGATTATTTTTTCTTCAACTGTAGTAAAACCTTCCTGATGTGCGTTCCCTAAATGAGTAAAAATTCCAATATTCGGCTGAATAATTTCTGCTAAATGTTGCATTTCGCCTTTTAAAGAAATTCCGGCTTCAAAAATGCCTAAAGTGTGATTTTCGTTGATTCCAAAAATAGATAGCGGTACACCAACTTGCGAATTAAAGCTTTTAGGGCTTCTAACAACAGCATAATCTGGACTTAAAAGAAAATTCAACCATTCTTTTACAATTGTTTTTCCATTACTTCCTGTAATTCCGATAGTTTCTATTTGAAATTGATTTTTATACGCTTTTGCTAAATTTTGTAAAGCGATTGTGGTGTTTTCTACGAAACAAAAATGAGCTTTGCCTTTTACAGATTCAGGAATGTTTTCTACAACAAAATGTTGCACCCCTTTTTTAATTAAACTTTCTATAAAAATATGCGCATCATTATTTTGTCCTCTCAAACAAAAAAATAAAGTAGCACTTCCGTTTTGTAAACTACGACTATCAATAGAAATATGCTCAAATTCCATCTTAGAATTAGAGAAGTTTATTTTGGCTTCGTGTAATATGTTAGATTTTACTACCATTTTTATGAATTTGTTAGTGCAAATTGCTAAAATCCGAATTGAATTTACTTTTCTTTTTCTTCACGCATCGCTTTATAATAAGCGGCTCTGCTTAAAGGTTCGTATTCTTCAGTTTCGCCCAGCATTACTAATTTTTTATCATCCGATTTTCTAAAACTATAATTAGCTAAATTTCCAGTTCTGGTGCACACTGCGTGAACTTTTGTAACATATTCTGCAGTTGCCATAAGTGCAGGCATTGGTCCAAAAGGATTGCCTTTAAAATCCATATCTAAACCGGCAACAATTACTCTAATGCCACTATTGGCTAAATCATTACAAATTGTAATTATTTCATCATCAAAAAACTGGGCTTCATCAATACCTACAACATCGCAACCTTGGGCTAAAATTCTAATATTTTCTGCAGCTGGAACTGGTGTAGAACGAATTTCGTTTTTATTGTGTGATACTACCATTTCATCATCATATCGAGTATCTACAGCAGGTTTAAAAATCTCCACTTTTTGTTTGGCAAATTGTGCGCGTTTTAATCGTCTAATTAATTCTTCTGTTTTGCCTGAAAACATAGAGCCACAGATAACTTCTATCCAACCAAATTGTTCTTCCTGATTTACCGTATTTTCTAAAAACATTTTTTAATCTAAATTAATTAACTTCAAGATAAAGGTATAAAAATATGTGTACATTTATGTTGAAAAAAAAATTGTAAAAATACTTTCTACAAGAATTTATACACATAATTTCTTTTACCTTTGTAATTATAACAAAAATATAAAAATCAACGCTATAAAAGTTCAACACAAACAAAAAGTTATGAAGAAAAAAATTGAAGGCGAATTAATTAGCATAGCGCACCGTTTATTAAAGCTTAAAAGTCATACAGAAACTATTCAATTACTTGAGGAAGTAAAAAAATTGTATGAGCAATTAGCGCTTTTAAAATTTTACGAAGCGAATACGGCTTTGGTAAATGAAGAATTTTCTGAAGAATTGTTTGAAGAAAAAGTAGAAAAAATTATAGTAGGAACCATTGATGTTGTAGATGAAGAAGAAATTTATGTAGAAATGGCTTCAAAAGAGCATATTGCACAAATTGAAGAAGAACTTTTTGAAAAAAATGATATTTCTCACGAACTTTTTCCTTCAAGCGATATTGTAGAAATTGAAAAAGAAGAAATTATTTCTGAAAGTATTGAGGAAGAAACTCTTGAAGAAGAATTACTTGAAGAAAAATCAGTTCAAGAAGAAGCGCCAGAACAAGTAATTGAAACTCAAATAAAGAAGAAAAAAACGTCTTCAAATCCTGAAATTATTGGTACAAAAGTGACCAAACAAATTTCAATGGAAGACATTTTAGTACACGATTATCAAGATACGTTTTTTGAAAAAAAAGAAACTGAAAATGAGCCAACTTCTGATAGTTCAGAACCCATAACAGAAGATGAAATTATTGAAGAGAAAGTTGAAGAAATAAGTAGTGAAGTTGAGCCAATTTCAGAATCAACTCCAGAAGTTGAGATAGAAATAGTGTCGGAAACTAAAGAAGAAATTCCAGTTGTAAACGGAAAAGCGATAGTTTTAGGATTGAATGATAAAATTGCTTTTGAGAAAAATTTATTTGCTGGAAACGGCGACGATTTAAATAGAGTATTATCTCAATTAAATACTTTTACAAATTGGGAAGAAGCTAAGTCTTTTGTGTTAGATTTTGTAAAACCAGATTATAATAATTGGGAAAATAAAGAAGAATTTGAAGTACGATTTTTAGAAATTGTGGAAAATAAATTCAATTAGTTTGTAGTTTATTGTTAATGGTTTTTTGAATTTTGAATATTTTTTTTCACTTTTATTTTAACCACAAACCACAAACTATCAACCACAAACTAAAAAACAAATGAGTAAATTATACATAGTTCCTACGCCAATTGGCAATTTAGACGATATGACGTTTCGTGCCATTCGCGTGCTCAAAGAAGCTGATTTAATATTAGCCGAAGACACACGTACCAGCGGAAAATTGCTAAAGCATTTTGAAATTACTACGCACATGCACAGTCACCATATGCACAACGAACACAAAACGGTAGAAAATGTAATTGCTCGATTAAAAGGCGGCGAAACGATTGCATTAATTTCCGATGCGGGAACGCCAGCCATTTCTGACCCTGGATTTTTGTTAACACGCGCTTGTGTAGAAAACGGAATTGAAGTAGATTGTTTGCCTGGAGCGACAGCTTTTGTACCCGCTTTGGTAAATAGTAGTTTGCCGAATGATAAATTTATTTTTGAAGGCTTTTTACCCGATAAAAAAGGCAGACAAACACGTTATTTGGCTTTAGCCGAAGAAACACGCACGATGATTTTATACGTTTCTCCACATAAATTAAACAAAACATTAGCCGAATTTATTCAGTATTTTGGTGCCGATAGACCCATTTCTGTTTCTAGAGAAATTTCAAAATTGCACGAAGAAACCATACGAGGAACAGCCGAAGAAGTCTTAAAACACTTTGAAACAAAACCGGCAAAAGGGGAAATTGTTGTGGTAGTTGGAGGAAAGAGTTTAAAATAGTTAGTTAAAAAATGAAAAATCTACTCAACAAAAAATCTTTCCCAGAATCCATCGCTTACATTGATGAAAATTACCTTTTCACACCTACGACTTTCAAAAATGGAAATCAATTAAACAATGCTGGTGAAAATAATGGTTCGTGTAAAATTTTTGCATTTGCTCAAATGCAGCACTTGAGTAAAGAAGAAACCTTATCGTTATTCGGTGATTTCTATCAAGATGTTTTAAACTCACCTGACGCCACCGACCATCAAAATATTAGAAACTTTATGATTTTCGGTTGGGATGGGATTCATTTTGAAGACGAAGCGTTACAAGCCAAATAAAAAGCAAATCTTAGCGAATTAAACTATTTTTTGCCACGGATTATATGATTTGCACGGATTTAATCCTTATAATCTGAGAAATCAGTGGCTGAAATTAAAAATATTTATATCTTTGTTATTCAATACTATAAGCCAAAAATCGTAAATCACAAATCGTAAATCCAAAATCATTATGCGTTGGAATCTAAAATCAAAGCCAGAAAAAGAAAAAGTACAAGCCTTACAAAACGCCCTTCAAGTCGATGAAATCATCGCTACTTTATTAGTTCAAAGAGGAATAGAAACCTTTGAACAAGCCAAAACATTTTTCAGGCCCACTTTACAAGATTTGCACAATCCGTATCTAATGAAAGATATGGACAAAGCCGTTTCTCGTATCGAAAAAGCCATTGCCAATAACGAAAATATCTTAGTTTTTGGCGATTATGATGTAGATGGAACAACCGCTGTTTCTTTAGTTTCGAGTTATTTGCGTAGTTTTTATCCGAATGTGGCGACATACATTCCAGACCGATATAACGAAGGTTACGGAATTTCCTATCTCGGAATTGATTATGCCGAAGACAACAATGTTTCCTTAATTATAGCTTTGGATTGCGGTATTAAATCGATTGACCACGTGAATTATGCCAAAGCAAAAAACATCGATTTCATCATTTGCGACCATCACCGACCTGGTGATATTTTACCAGATGCCATTGCGGTTTTAGACCCAAAACGCGAAGATTGTTCCTATCCGTATGACGAATTATGTGGTTGTGGTGTCGGATTTAAATTGATTCAAGCGTTAGCCGAAAATAGAAACCAAACTATTGAAGATTTACTTCCTTATTTAGATTTGGTTGCCACAGCCATTGCTGCAGATATTGTTCCAATTACGGGTGAAAATAGAGTTTTAGCTAAATTTGGGTTAGAAGTCATAAATACCAATCCGCGACCAGGAATTAAAGCCTTAATTCAAAATGTAAAGAAAAAAGTCTTAACGATAACCGATGTGGTTTTTATCGTAGCACCAAGAATTAATGCTGCCGGAAGAGTGAAACACGGAAACGAAGCCGTAGCACTTTTAACCGAATATAATTTAGAACAAGCGGAACAATTTGCATCTGAAATTGAGCAACATAATTCGGACAGAAAAGAATTGGACAAACAAATTACTAAAGAAGCGTTACTTCAAATCGAAGAAAACAACGAGCAAAACCGATTTTCAACGGTTGTATATCAAGAAAATTGGCACAAAGGAGTCATCGGAATTGTCGCATCTCGTTTGGTTGAAAAGTATTATCGTCCAACGATCGTTTTTACAAAAAGTGGCGATAAATTAGCCGCTTCGGCACGTTCCGTAAAAGATTTTGACGTATATAATGCGTTAGAAGCGTGTGCCGAACATTTGGAACAATTTGGTGGCCATATGTATGCTGCAGGAATGACATTGAAACAAGAAAATTACGAAAAATTCAAAGCAGCTTTTGAAAATGAAGTCAAAAAAACCATTCATCCCGATTTATTAATTCCTGAAATCTCAGTAGATTTAGAAATGAATTTTTCAGATTTTGACGAAAAATTTATGCGGATTTTAAAACAATTTGAACCCTTTGGGCCAGAAAATATGACACCAGTTTTTATGTCTAAAAATGTAATCGATTCAGGTTACGCCAAAACATTGGGT
>NZ_JBEIET010000089.1:0-8658 GCF_040382755.1 Flavobacterium sp. | reverse complement strand
TTTTTTTGCACATGCTAATCAAGAATTAGTAATGCTAAAAGATTTTAGAAATGATCTTGAAATTATAGCAAAAGAAATTAGTTTGGAAACCAATTTTAATGGTCAAAAAATTTCTAATGAAACAGATTTACTGACTTTTGCTAAAAAAGTAAATTTTCCGTCTCATGCACTAATTTTAAAATCAGATGAAGTAAATTTTTCAACTATTTTCAAAGGCATACAATCTGAAGACGAGTTGCTAGAAAAATTTTATGAGTTAAATAATAAGAATGGTTTTGTATATGTAGAAACGGATATGAGAGCCATGTTCAATCCTACTCGAATGAAAGTAATTGAAAAAGCAACATGGCAGTTAATTGAAAAAATAAAATCACTTTGTCCAACATGTCAAACACCAGGTTTTGATATTGTAGATGCTGTTTCAGGATTGCCGTGTGAGCTATGTAAAAATCCAACACGTTCCACTTTATATTATTTGTACCAATGTAAAAAATGCCATTATAGTAATAAAAAAATGTTTCCAAGAGGTATTACTTATGAAGAGCCAACCTATTGTGACACGTGTAACCCATAATTTATGATTCAAATTTCAAAAGATTTAGATTTTGCGAAAAATCTGCTAGAAAACGATGAAGTAGTAGCTATTCCAACAGAAACGGTTTATGGTTTGGCAGGTAATATATTTAGTGAAAAGGCAATAAAAAAAATATTTGAAACCAAAAAAAGACCATTTTTTAATCCGTTAATCGTTCATGTGCATTCCTTAACTTGTTTAGAAGAGATATGTTCGGAGATTCCTTTAAAAGCGAAATTATTAGCTAATAATTTTTGGCCTGGTCCGCTAACGCTTGTATTAAAAAAACGAAATTCTATTTCTGATTTGGTTACTGGCGGAAAAGATACAGTTGCGGTTAGAATCCCTAATCATCCATTAACTTTAGATTTATTGTCTAAACTAAATTTTCCATTAGCAGCTCCAAGCGCAAATCCTTTCGGTTCAATTAGTCCTACTACAGCAGAACATGTTGCAAATTATTTTTCAAATACACTTCCATTGGTTTTAGATGGTGGTAATTGTGAGAATGGTATAGAGTCTACAATAATCGGATTTGAGAATGAAAAGCCAATTTTGTATAGACTAGGAGCTATTTCAAGAGAAGAGATTGAAAACGTTATTGGTCCAATTTTACTTAAAAATAAAAACGAGAATGCTCCAGAGGCACCAGGAATGCTTACCAGGCATTATGCGCCCTTAACAAAAACTATATTAGTTAATGATGTAAAAAAAGAGATTGAAAAATATCCAACAAAAAGGATTGGATTGCTTTTATTTAATAATGTTACGATTGATAAAGAAGATTTAGTTGTTGAGATTCTATCAAAGAAAGGGAGTCTTAAGGAAGCTACAGCTAATTTATATGCGGCAATGCATCGTTTAGATACTCAAAATTTAGACCTAATTATTGCTCAAAAGTTTCCAGAAATCGATTTGGGAAACTCAATTAATGATCGTTTAGAACGAGCTACTAAAAACAAATAAAATGAATTTAGATTTACTATTTGAAAACCTTACGAACCCAGCGCTACTTTTTTTTATTTTAGGAATTGTAGCTGTAAAATTAAAAAGCGACTTAGAAATACCACCTAATTCTTCTAAGTTCATATCGCTATATCTATTATTCTCTATCGGATTTAAAGGCGGCCAAGAATTAGCTCATAGCGAATTTACATTGGAAATTGTTTGGTCTGTTTTGTTCGGTGTAGTTATCGCATTGATTATTCCGATATATTCCTTCTTTATTTTGAGAAGAAAATTTAATGTTTTTGATGCCGGTGCAATAGCTGCCGCTTATGGTTCAGTAAGTGCGGTAACTTTTGTAACTGCCGCTTCTTTTTTAGAGATTCAACATATGGAATTTAGCGGGCATATGGTAGCTGTTATGGCATTAATGGAAGCACCAGCTATTATTGTGGGTGTCATATTAATACGAATGTTTGATAAGAAAAAAGAAACGAATACCTCACTTATATCTTTAATTAAGCATTCTTTTACCAATGGTAGCGTACTTTTAATTTTAGGTAGTTTAGTAATTGGACTGCTTGCTAGTGAAGAACAGGCGATGGGAATAAAACCTTTTACAAATGATTTATTTAAAGGTTTTTTAGCCATATTTCTTTTAGATATGGGAATTGTAAGTGGTAAAAAATTAGGAGATTTTGTAAAAAGCGGCTGGTTTGCAGTATTTTTTGCTCTGTTTATTCCTTTGATTAATGGTTGTGTTGTAGCTTTATGCAGTCAAATAGTAACGGACGATATAGGCAATCGATTTATGTTAGCGGTTTTAGCAGCAAGCGCATCATATATTGCTGTGCCTGCTGCTATGAAAATTGCCGTGCCAAAAGCAAATCCAGGGTTGTTTTTACCTATGACATTAGCAGTAACATTTCCTTTAAATATTACGATAGGAATGCCTATTTACTTAACACTAATTAAATGTTTGTAACTATTTTAGTTCGAAAACTTCAATTGATACACTTCATCTAATTCTTCATTAGAACTCATGTTTACACCTAAATCGGTTACATAACCTGAATTTAAACCATAGGTCCAACCGTGAAGTGTAAGTTCTTGACCATTTCTCCATGCATTTTGAACAATTGAAGTTTTCGCTAAATCAAATACTTGTTCTTGCGCGTTGACTTCAACAAATTTATTAAATCGTTCTTCTTCATCTTCAATTGTATTTAAATATGTTTCATGTAATCGATAAACATCTTTAATGTGACGAATCCAGTTATCTATTAATCCAATAGATTGATTTCCCATAGCTGCTTTTACACCACCACAACCATAATGTCCACAAACAATTACATGTTTTACTTTTAATACATTTACAGCATAATCTAATACACTCAGCATATTCATATCACTATGAATAACCATATTTGCAATATTTCTGTGCACAAAAACTTCACCTGGTTTTGCCCCAATAATTTCGTTAGCTGGCACACGACTGTCTGAACAGCCAATCCATAATAAAGGTGGTTGTTGTCCTTTAGCTAAATCTTTAAAATATTCTACGTCAATTGCCAATTGATTTTCAACCCATTTTTTATTGTTGTCTAAAATCTTTTTGTAAAAATCATTACTCATTTTTCTATATTTTTATTTATTACTTCTTACTATTTCTACTTTTCGTTTCAATGCATTGTATTTTTTTTCAAAAGTCACAGTGCTTTTAAAATATTCATTATTTTCTAAATTATATGCTTTTTTAAAGCCTTCTAATTTCACATCTATATTTAATTCTTTTGCATTAACTTCTGCAAATTCTGTAATCAAAGTTAAAACATCGTGTGCAATATAAACTGTGTTTGAAGCATTAATGGTTACAAAAGCATTTTCTGGTATTTCAGATAATGTTGTTTTTATAGCCGCTTTGTTCAAAAACGAAACTTCCTGTGCTAAATCGATATGAATAATATCACCATCGTGATATTCTTCTTTTCTGAAATGATAAGCACGTTTCATATTACCCTTTAAAACAAATATAACGCTAATAATCATTCCTAAAGCAACACCTTTTAATAAATCTGTAAAAACTACTGCACCAAAAGTAGCTATAAATGGAATAAATTGATATTTTCCTTTTTTCCAAAAATGCTTAATTGTTAAAGGATTAGCCAATTTATAACCTACTAATAACAAAACCGCCGCCAATGTAGCTAATGGTATTTTATTTAATACTGTTGGAATTGCTAAAACACTTACCAACAAAAGCACACCGTGAATTATTGCTGACATTTTTGATTTTGCTCCAGCAGTATTATTTGCTGTGGTTCTCACTACTACAGAAGTCATTGGTAAACCACCTAAAAGGGCACTCAAAATATTTCCAATTCCCTGCGCTTTTAATTCAACATTTGTATTGGTATATCTCTTTAACGCATCCATTCTGTCCGATGCTTCTATACATAATAAGGTTTCAATTGAGGCAACTACAGCAATAGTTATAGCAACAATCCAAACTTTAGAATTTGAGATTGCAGTAAAATCTGGTGTTACAATAATATTTTTGAATTCTTCTAAAGTAGTTGGTACTGGTAAACTAACCAAATGCTCTTTTACGATCGCTAAATTACTTCCAGATTGTATAAAAAATTCGTTTAGTAGAATACTCACAATAACCGCTACTAAAGCTGGTGGAATTAGTTTTATTTTCTTTAAAACATCAACTTTATTCCATAAAATCAATATTGCCAATGAAATCACAGCTATTACAATTGAACCTAATTGAATATGATCAAATATATTGAAAATTTCAGAAAAAGTATTTTGTCCATCAGGTTGAAAAAAAGATTCATCACCTTCAAAATCTGGATCATAACCAAATGCGTGAGGAATTTGTTTCAATATAATAATTACTCCAATTCCAGCCAACATTCCTTCAATAACATTATTTGGGAAATAGTTTGAAATACTTCCAGCTTTAATAAATCCTAAAATCAACTGAATTAATCCAGCAATTAAAACAGCTAAAAGAAATGCGTTAAATGACCCTAAATCAGTTATTGCGGTTAAAACAATTGCTGTCAAACCTGCCGCTGGACCAGAAACACTTAGATGCGACTGACTTAAATATCCAACAATAATTCCGCCAACAATACCCGAAATAATACCTGAAAATAAAGGTGCTCCACTTGCTAATGCAATACCGAGACATAATGGCAAAGCCACTAGAAAAACCACTAAACCTGAAGCGAAATCAGATTTAAGGTTTGAAAAAAGATTGATTTTTTTAGACATACCAAAATATAAATTTAATAAATAATTCTTCGATGTTGAAACAAACATCGATATGTGAAAACGTATTAAACTAATTCTGGAGGTGGAGAAAAAATTTCTTTAAATTGAATATTATGACTACTTAGAAAATGAAATAAATTTAATTCATCATCATTAATTGATGTTTTGAAATAAAATTTTTCTGCAAATATTATTTTGTCAAAAAAATCCAGTTCATTTTTATCTAATTCTTTTTCTTCAGAATTATCTTGCTCTTTTTCAGATTTATCGATGTCACAAAATGAATAGCATTTTTCAACATCCTTAACAAACCAACTAAGTGTGGGCATCGTTAAAGATGATACGAAAATAAAAATTACTATTTGTGCTATGATTTTCAATGTATTAAATAAATTTATGGCAAATATAAGCAATTATTATGCATTTTGTTTCATTTTTATAACAAAACATATTGCAGGTTTGTTACTTCTCAATTAAATTATTTATACTTTTGTAATCATAAAACAAACAAAATGACTACTTCACAACTTATTGAACAAATTCGTCTAAAAAAATCATTTTTATGTATTGGTTTAGATGTAGATTTGACTAAAATTCCATCACATTTATTAACTGCTGAAGATCCAATTTTCGAATTTAATAAAGCAATCATTGATGCTACGCACGATGTATGTGTTTCGTACAAACCAAATACGGCTTTTTATGAAGCTTATGGCATCAAAGGTTGGCAAGCTTTACAGAAAACAATCGATTATATAAACAATAACTATCCCAATATTTTCACAATTGCCGATGCAAAACGCGGTGATATTGGAAATACATCAACAATGTATGCCAAAGCTTTTTTTGAAGATTTAAATTTTGATTCAGTTACTGTTGCGCCTTATATGGGAAAAGATTCTGTAGAACCTTTTTTGGCTTTTGAAAACAAACATACCATTATGTTAGCTTTAACGTCAAATGAAGGTGCTTTCGATTTTCAAACGTTGAATACTAACGGACAAGAATTATATAAAACGGTTTTAGAAAAGTCTAAAAATTGGAAAAACAGTCAAAATTTAATGTATGTTGTAGGGGCTACAAAAGCAGAATATTTTACAGAGATTAGAAAAATTTTACCAAATAGTTTCTTATTGGTTCCAGGCGTTGGTGCTCAAGGCGGAAGTTTAGCCGAAGTTTGTAAATACGGAATGAATGAAAACATTGGTTTATTAATCAATTCTTCACGAGGTATTATTTATGCTTCAAACGGAACTGATTTCGCAGAAAAGGCAAGGGAAGAAGCGTTGAAG
The DNA here is from genome assembly GCF_040382755.1 of Flavobacterium sp. Lineage (GTDB taxonomy): Bacteria > Bacteroidota > Bacteroidia > Flavobacteriales > Flavobacteriaceae > Flavobacterium. The sequence goes on along the minus strand of NZ_JBEIET010000089.1, from coordinate 2,559 downwards.
TTGCAACAAGAAATGGTAGTTATTTTAAGTAAAAAGTAAAAAGTAAAAAGTAAAAATTGAAAAGTAAAAAGTAAAAAGTAAAAAGTAACAAAGGGACAAATTAAAAAGTAACAAAGTAAAAGCTAGTCAATCTATATTTTCTAGGCATAGCGAAGCTACTCAATTTACCAATTTTTTTCTATGTTCCTATGTGTTTAATTATATAGAAAGTTAAAACCCAAAACCCTTCACCAAATAAAATGAAAAAATTCACAGACCAACTTGGCACTATTCACACTTTCGAAAATGCACCGAAAAGAATTATTTCTTTAGTGCCTTCACAAACGGAATTGCTATATGATTTGGGTTTGGAAGATGAAATCGTTGGTATTACTAAGTTTTGTGTGCATCCCTTTCATTTTAAATCAACTAAAGAAATTATTGGCGGTACGAAAACCATCAAATTCGATAAAATAAAAGCCTTACAACCAGATATTATAATTGCCAATAAAGAAGAAAACACCCAAGAAATTGTTGAGCAATTAAGAACTATTTGTCCAGTTTGGGTGACAGATATTGTTACAATTGCCGATAATAATAAAATGATTGAAGATTTCGGAAATCTGTTTAATAAAAGAACCAATGCTCAAAAGTGGATTGATAAAATTAACTTCGGATATCAAAAACTTCAATCTCTTGTATCTTCAAAATTTGAAGAAAATGCCAAACAAAAAGTAGCCTATTTTATTTGGGCAAACCCATATATGGTTGCGGCTGGCGATACGTTTATTAATGAGATGCTAAAACTTAACGGATTAGAAAATATCTACGATAAAAACCCAAAATATGAAGGAAGATATCCAGAAGTAATCATTAATAAAATGCGAATTCAAGGTGATCCCGATTTTGTTTTTTTATCTTCCGAACCATTCCCTTTTACAGATGAACACGCTTTCGAGTTAGGTAGACATACGCACCACGCAAAAACTATTTTTGTTGATGGTGAAATGTTTTCTTGGTATGGAAGTCGTTTAGTTAAAGCGTTCGATTATTTCACTTTGTTGCAAGAAAAGCTTTACATTTACAAATAAAATGATAGCTTATACCACATACGAAAATAAAAACACGACTGAATGGGTAACGTTTGTCCATGGCGCAGGTGGTAGCTCCTCAATTTGGTTTAAACAGATAAAGGAATTTAAAGCGCATTTTAATGTTTTATTATTAGATCTTCGTGGTCATGGCAAGTCCAAAGAGAAAATTACTAAAAAATATACATTTAAAGCCATTGCTAATGATGTTTTAGAAGTTCTCAATCATTTAAATATTCAAAAATCACATTTCATAGGAATTTCTTTAGGAACAATCGTAATCCGACAATTTGCTGAAATGTACGAAAACAGAGTACAGAGTATGATAATGGGCGGCGCTATTTTGAAAATGAATTTTCGTTCACAAATTTTAATGCGATTGGGTAATATGTTCAAATATGTTTTACCTTATTTGGTTTTATATCGCTTTTTTGCATTTGTTATTATGCCAAATAAGAATCATAAGCAATCTCGTTTGTTATTCATCAATGAAGCAAAAAAACTTTATCAAAAAGAGTTTATAAAATGGTTTAAGCTAACAGCCGAAATCAACCCGATTTTAAAATGGTTTCGTCAAGTTGAATTAGCAGTTCCTACTCTTTATGTAATGGGAAACGAAGATTATATGTTTTTACCTTCTGTGAGAAAAGTAGTGGAGAGTCACTACAAAACCTCAAAATTACTCGTTTTAGAAAACTGCGGTCATGTGGTGAACGTAGAAAAATGGGAATTATTTAATTCGGAAGTAATTCAATATATAAAAAATCAAAATAAGGTATAAAAAAAAAACAACTGAAACCTGAATTTCAGTTGTTTCTTAACTAAAAACTAACCTTAAAAAACTAATTATTGTTTTGCAAATATCAGAATTTTAGTTAGTTAATACTGTTAAGATTTTGTTATACTTATTGTAGAACATGTTAAATTTCAAAAATAGTTACTTTAATCAAATCGAATTTAAAGATTTATATTAGTTCTAATTTTTGATTTTAGATACTTCACATTTTATAATTTCAAATAACACATTATTTTTAAATTTTTATTGATTTTTTACATCTATAAATTAGAAATAAAAATTATTAAATTCGTAAATTGCACCCTTAAAATCGATTAATATTTAAAAATGGAACCACAAATACCTTATATTCCTATTAATAAAGTAAGAATTGTAACCGCAGCGTCACTTTTTGACGGACACGATGCAGCCATTAACATCATGCGAAGAATTATCCAAGCGACAGGTGTAGAGGTAATTCATCTTGGACATGATAGAAGTGTTGAAGAAGTTGTAAATACAGCCATTCAAGAAGATGCGAATGCGATTGCAATGACGTCTTATCAAGGAGGTCACAACGAGTATTTTAAATACATGTACGATTTGCTTAAGGAAAAAGGAGCTGGGCATATTAAAATATTTGGCGGAGGCGGAGGCGTTATCTTACCTTCAGAAATTTCAGAATTACACGAGTACGGCATCGAAAGAATTTAT
>NZ_JBEIET010000088.1:0-8849 GCF_040382755.1 Flavobacterium sp. | reverse complement strand
GTAAAATACATTTTTAATATTATTTTCCCGTCCTTTTAAAGCTGCGTTAAACACGTGAAACATAGCGGTTACATCTGCAAAATACGTTTGATGGTTAGAAATAAAAAGCACGTTTCTATCTGGTAAATTTCGAATAATATCTGAGCCATCAATTTGTAAATTATTAAAACTTCTGTATCTACTATGAGTTAATGCACCAAAAATACGAATTAACCATTTTTTGATGAATAATATATGTCCAAACGGATTTCTTTTGAATAATCCCATACGAATTGCGTTTTAAAAACGATGCAAATTTAGTAATTTTATACTACTTCATTGCGTTTTTAATTAACTCTTTTAACTCGCTGAGCATCATTGCAGTAGCACCCCAAATTAAGAAATTTTCGACTTCAAAAGCAGGCACGTCAATATTTATAGCATAAGAAGTAGTCATTTTAGTTTGTACGATAGTTTTATCATTTAGCAGTTGATGAATTGGGAATTCTAATACGCGTTGCACTTCATCGGGATTCGGAATAAATTGTATATTTTCCTTTGAAAAACCTAAATATGGAGTAACTAAAAAATTACTTGGCGGAATATAAATCTCACTACATTGTCTAATAATTTCAACTTTATTCATTTGAACGCCAACTTCTTCTTCGGTTTCTCTAAGTGCTGTAAATTCTAATGTTCCATCTTCAAATTCTTCCTTTCCGCCTGGAAAACTAATTTGGGAAGAATGCACTCCAGGATAGGTATTACGTACAATTAAAGCCAAATGTGCTATTTCATTTTTAGGATAAACCAACATTAAAACGGCTGCATTTTTTGGTTCAATTTCAGAATACGATTTATCCTTAAGATAAGATATTCGTTCCAAAGGCGCCATTTTTATGTGCGCATCTGTGGCTAACAACTTTTCTTTCTTTAAATTTGCGATATTATTTATAAAGTGAGTGAATTCCATTTTAAGATTTCTAATTTATAAAGTTACAAAAAATAATTACAAAAATGTATAGTAAAGCTGACGCGCAATTAATAAAGAAAGAATTTTGGAGCACTTTTGGAAACGAATATCCAAGAAAATGGTTGCTGTATAATACTAAAATTAAAGACGTTACATTTAAATTTAATGTAGATAATAAAAAAGCATATGTAATGTTAGATATTGAACCCAAAGATGAAACTAAACGAAAAATCTATTTTGAAAAAGTCGAATCGTTAAAAGAAATTTTGATGAATGATTTTTTATCTGATGTAATCTTCGACAGAGAACATTATTTAGAAAGTGGTAAAATTATAAGTCGTGTTTGGGTTGAACTATCAGATGTGAGTTTGAACCGAAAAACAGATTGGGAAACCATTTTCAATTTTTTCTATGATAAAATGGATGCTTTTGAACGTTTCTTTTATGAAAATGAAGATTATATTAAAGATTTAGAAGTGAATACTTAATTGGAAATTAGATAATAGATTTCGGATTTTAGACACGAGACTGAAAAAAAAATTAAATAAAAAAAGTCCTGATTTCTCAGGACTTTTTAACACAAACAAATTAATTATTAAAAACAATATTTATTTTCTGCGATGACTTTAGCAGCAATTTGCTCACGTAATTTCACCACATTTGGCATATTTACATATTTTGTATAACGGCGTAATCCCATTAACATCATACGTTGCTCGTCGCCTTCTGCGAAAGAAACAATCCCTTCTTTTCCTTTCTGAGTAACAATATCAACCGCATTATATAAGTACAATTGAGTCATAGCAAGTTGGTCACTTACTTTATCAGTACCTAATTTTTTTGCCATTTTTTCAGTTCTCAAAACGGCACTTTCTGCCATATAAATTTCAATTAACATATCGGCTGCAGCCATTAAAAGTTGTTGATGATCTTCCAATTCAGCTCCAAATTTTTGAACAGCTGCACCAGCCACCATTAAAAATGCTTTTTTCAATTTAACAATCATTTCTTTTTCTTCTGCTAAAAATTCTGAATAATCAGGCACATCAAAAGATGGAATCCCCATTAGTTCTTCGGCAACAGCCATAGCTGGACCTATTAAATCAACGTGACCTTTCATTGCTTTTTTAACCAACATTCCTACAGAAAGCATACGATTAATTTCGTTTGTCCCTTCGTAAATACGAGCAATACGGGCATCTCTCCAAGCTGATTCCATTGGTGTATCTTCAGAGAATCCCATTCCACCAAAAATTTGAATTCCTTCATCTGTACAATGTTGCACATCTTCTGAAACGGCAACTTTTAAAATTGAACATTCAATAGCATATTCTTCTACACCTTTTAACTCTGCCTCTTGTTGAGAATTACCTTCCACTTCACGAGTTTCAATTCTGTTTTGAATATCTCCAGCAGCTCTGTAAGTTGCACTTTCATCTACGTAACAATTTGTAGTAATCTCTGCTAATTTAGCTTGAATGGCACCAAAACTTGAAATTGGTGTATTAAACTGAATTCTTTCGTTGGCGTAATTTACAGCTCCAGAAATGGTTCTTCTTTGTGCTTCCAAACAAGCAGCTGCTAATTTAATTCGACCGACATTTAAAGCATTCATTGCTATTTTAAAACCTTCACCTCTACCAGCTAACATATTTTCAACAGGAACTTTAGTCTCATTAAAGAAAACTTGACGTGTTGAACTTGCGCGAATTCCTAATTTATGTTCTTCTTCACCTAAAGTGATTCCGTTTGTATTTTCTCTATCGTATTCAACAATAAATCCTGTAATATTTTTATCATTTTCGATTCGAGCAAAAACAATCATTACGTTACAAAATCCTGCATTTGAAATCCACATTTTTTGACCTGAGATTAAATAATGTGTGCCATCAGCAGATAAAACTGCTTTAGTTTTTCCAGAATTCGCATCCGAACCGGCACCTGGTTCTGTCAAACAATACGAACCAAACCATTCGCCTGAAGCTAATTTTGGTACGTATTTTTGTTTTTGTTCTTCAGTTCCATACAATGTAATTGGCATTGTTCCAATTCCTGTATGCGCACCAAAAGCGGTTGAAAACGAACCCGTTGCTCCTGAAATATAATCGCAGACTAAAGCTGTATTTACAAATCCCATTCCTAATCCGCCATATGCTTCTGGAACAGCAACGCCTAAAAATCCTAATGCTCCCGCATTTCGCATACATTGTTCGGTATATGCGTAATCTTTTTTCTCAAATTTATCTTTATGTGCCCAAAGTTCTTTATCTACGAATTCTTTTACAGAATCACGCATCATAATTTGTTCTTCGTTAAAATCTTCTGGAGTGAAAACATTTTCGCACTTTGTTTCTTTTACAAGGAATTGTCCTCCTCTTGTGATATCTTCCATATTAGCCCCCTAACCCCCAAAGGGGGAAACCTACTAGGGGTAAGTAGGGTTTTTATATTATTTACTTTTTTTAAATATTTTCTGCTCCACGATTCCCCCTTTGGGGGTTAGGGGGCTTACATCAATTCGAAAATTCCGGCAGTTCCTTGTCCTGTTCCAACACACATCGAAACAATTCCGTATTTAGATTTTCTTAATTTCATTTCTTCAAATAATTGTACCGATAATTTTGCGCCTGTACAACCAAGTGGATGACCTAAAGCAATTGCTCCTCCGTTTACGTTAATAATATCAGGATTTAAACCTAATTCTCGAGTTACGGCTAATGCCTGAGAAGCAAATGCTTCATTCAATTCAATTAAATCGATATCCTTTAATGTCAATCCAGCTTGAGATAACGCTTTTGGAATGGCTTTTACAGGTCCAATTCCCATAATTCTTGGTTCTACACCTGCAGAAGCAAAGTTGACTAAACGAGCAATTGGTTCTAAATTTAATTCTTTTACCATTTCTTCGCTCATCACTAAAACGAATGCGGCACCATCACTCATTTGAGAGGAATTTCCTGCAGTCACAGAACCATCAGCTGCAAAAACTGGCTTTAAATTGGCTAATGCTTCAACCGAAGTTCCTAATCTTGGACCTTCATCTTTTGAAACGACATACGATTTGGTTTCTTTTTTTCCATTTTCGTTTACAAATGTTTGTTCAATATTTATAGGTACAATTTGACTATCGAATTTACCTTCAGCTTGCGCTTTTAAGGCCTTCATATGCGATTCGTAAGCAAATTTATCCTGATCTTCTCTTGAAATATTGAATTGTTTTGCCACAGCTTCGGCTGTTAAACCCATTCCCCAATAATAATCTTCGTTTCCTGCTGCTGCAACTTTATAATCTGGAGTAGGTTTGTAGCCACCCATAGGAATATAACTCATACTTTCAGCTCCACCAGCAATGATACAATGCGCCATTCCTGATTGAATTTTAGCTGTAGCCATTCCGATGGTTTCTAATCCAGATGCGCAATATCTATTGACTGTCACACCTGGAACATCTGTTACTTTTAATCCCATTAAGGAAATTAATCGTCCCACATTTAAACCTTGTTCTGCTTCTGGCATAGCGTTTCCAACCATAACATCATCAATTCTTGTTTTATCGAAATTTGGCAATTGCGCCATCATATGTTCGATGGTTTCTGCAGCTAATTCGTCAGGTCGTTTAAATCGAAATAACCCTTTTGGCGCTTTTCCTACTGCAGTTCTGTATGCGGATACTATATAAGCTGTTTTCATATTAGCCCCCTAACCCCCAAAGGGGGAATTCCTATTAGGGGTAAATAGGATTTTAAATTATCATTACTTTTTTGCTCCATTATTCCCCCTTTGGGGGTTAGGGGGCTTTAATTTCTCAACGGTTTTCCCTTAGTTAACATAAACTGAATACGTTCTAATGTTTTTCTTTCCGTACAAAGCGATAAGAAAGCTTCACGTTCTAAATCCAATAAATATTGTTCGGAAACTAAATTTGGTTCAGATAAATCGCCACCTGCCATAACATAAGCCAATTTATTTGCTATTTTTTGGTCGTGCTCTGAAATGAATTGTCCTGCAACCATTTGATCCGTTCCGACTAAAAACATTCCTAATGCTTGTTTACCTAAAACTTTTATATCATTTCTTCTAAAAGGTTGCGTATACCCTTGATTTGCCATTTGTAAAGCCACTTGTTTTGCCGTAGCAATTTGTCTATCTTTATTTACAACAACAATATCTCTTCCTTTTTGAAGTACGCCAATATCGAAAGCTTCATAAGCAGATGTTGCGACTTTCGCCATTCCAACTGTTAAGAAATATTCTTGTAATACATTTAATTCCACATCATTTTTTCTAAACAAATCGGATGCACGAAGCGCCATTTCTTTAGAACCACCACCACCAGGAATTACACCAACACCAAATTCTACTAATCCTATATATGTTTCAGCAGCAGCAACTGCTCTATCTGAATGCATAGTTAATTCGCAACCACCACCAAGTGTCATTCCGTGTGGTGCAGCAATTACTGGAATAGATGAATAACGACAGCGCATCATCGTGTCTTGGAACATTTTGATGGCCATATTTAATTCGTCATATTCTTGCTCAACAGCCAACATAAAAATCATTGCTAAATTTGCCCCTACAGAAAAATTCGTTCCTTGATTTCCAATTACTAATCCTTCATAACCTTTTTCAGCAATATCGATGGCTTTGTTTATTCCTTGTAAAACTCCAGCTCCGATAGAATTCATTTTAGAAGTAAATTCTAAATTGATAATTCCATCGCCTAAATCGGTAATAATACTCTCACTATTGTTCCAAACTTTTTTGCTTTCGCGAATGTTATTTAAAATAATAAAAGCATCTTGTCCCGGAATTTTCTCTGTTTGTTTTTTCTCTATATTGTAAAAATAAGTTGCTCCTTCTTTTACAGAGTAGAAAGTCGTATTTCCTGATGCTATCATTTCTGTAACCCAACTTGCAGGTTGAAAGCCTTCCGCTTGCATCATTTCAATTCCTTTTTGAACACCGATAGCATCCCAAATTTCAAACGGTCCGTTTTCCCAACCAAAACCAGCTTTCATCGCATCGTCAATTTTGTAAAAAGCATCTGTGATTTCTGGAATTCTGTTCGAACAATACGTAAACATTGAAGCAAAGTTTTTACGATAAAATTCACCTGCTTTATCTTTTCCTGTTATTAATACTTTAAATCTATCAATCGGTTTATCGATAGTTTTTGTTAATTCCAAAGTTGCGAATGATGCTTTTTTAGCGGCACGATATTCTAATGTATTTAAATCTAAAGAAAGAATTTCTTTCCCTTCTTTTTTATAGAATCCTTGATTGGTTTTACTTCCCAACCATTTATTTTCCATCATTTTATTGATGAAATCTGGCAATTTAAATAATTCTAAAACTTCATCTGTCTTACAATTTTCGTAAATTCCGTTCGCCACGTGAACTAAAGTATCTAAACCAACAACATCAACAGTTCGGAAAGTTGCCGATTTAGGTCGACCAATTACAGGACCCGTTAATTTATCAACTTCTTCAATCGTTAAACCTAATTCTTTTACTTGATGAAACAAGCTCATTATACCGAAGATTCCAATTCTGTTACCAATAAAAGCTGGAGTGTCTTTAGCAACTACAGAAGTTTTACCTAAAAATTTTTCTCCGTAACCATTTAAGAAATCTAATACTTCTGATGAAGTTTGTGGTCCTGGAATAATTTCGAATAATTTTAAGTAACGTGCTGGATTAAAAAAGTGCGTTCCACAGAAGTTTTTTTGAAAATCTTCACTTCTACCTTCACTCATAAAGTGAATTGGAATTCCAGATGTGTTTGAAGTAATTAACGTTCCTGGTTTTCTATATTTTTCAATTTGTTCAAAAACAGATTTCTTTATGTCCAAACGTTCTACAACCACTTCAATAATCCAATCACAAGAAGCAATTTTAGCCATATCATCGGTTGTATTTCCAGTACTTATTCTACTGGCGAAACTTTGATGATATATTGGTGATGGTTTCGACTTTAAAGCTGTTGCTAAATGGTCGTTAACCAATCTGTTTCTTACTAACTTACTCTCAAGAGTCAACCCTTTTTTGATTTCTGATTCAGTTAATTCATTTGGAGTAATATCCAACAAAATTACTTCTACTCCTATATTTGCAAAATGGCAGGCAATTCCACTACCCATAATTCCAGATCCAATAACTGCAACCTTTTTAATATTTCGTTTCATTTATATGTATTTAATTTTGGAGACTTTAGTATTTTAATAATATAAAGATTTATACATTATTTTAGTTTGATGTTTTTATCAAAAATTTCTTTTTCAAGAATTTGTTCATTAATTATATCGGCAACTTGCATAAAATTAGTTAGTTGTTCTTCGGTAATTTTAGATTTAATTACTTCATTAAATTGCAGAACGGTTTGTTTAGATAATTCTCTTTTTTGTTTTCCCTCTTCCGTTAAAAATATCAAAACACCTCTTCCATCAGCAGGATTTTTTTTTCGTACAATCAACCCTCTTTGTTCCATAGATTTTAATGTTCTGGTTAAACTTGTAGCTTCCATACCCATTCTAGGTGCCAAAGCAGTTGAAGGAATTCCTTTATCTTTATCAATGCTTAACAAAGCAAAACCGGTAGCCATTGTAGCGCCATACTTTGCTGCTTCTTCATTATACATTTTAGAAACCGTTTGCCAGGTAAACCTTAAAATATAATCAATTGTTTTATCTTGCATAAAATATTTTTTTCAAATATAAAAAAAAATACTATGCACGCATAGTATTTGTGTAAAATTTTTTATATTTAATACTTGCTTATGTAAATTTACAAATAAAAAAGAAAACGAATTATAAATCCAATACTAATTAATTGTTAAATAAATTAAGAGTAATTCTTACAAAATAATTAATGCTAAAATTCAAATTAATTGAAAAGTACACCAAATTGGTATATGATCTGAAATTTTACGTGCTTCTTTAAGCGATTTAAATGATTTATAAAAAGGTACAATACCGTTTTTCACTATTTTAATTTTACTTAATTTGTAAAAAATATTGTCATATTCTGAAGCTAAGCAATCATTATTAATACATTTCTGACGTAAACTGGTCTTTTGATTTTTAAAAACATTTGTAAATCCATTCTTTTTGATAGGAAAAAAAACAGAATGGCTTTGAGGACAGTTAAAATCACCCATAAAAACTAAATTAAGTTTTGGATATTTAATAGGAAAAAATTTAAAATACTTAATTTCACTGGCGGGGTTTTTCTTTTTTGGAACAGCGTGAAATGAGACGATTGTAAATGATTTACCCTTATATAGAAAGGTTCCCATATAAGGTTCTCTATCAATTTCTTTTTGATAGTTTTGATCAAGCCAACAATTGCCAGTTTTTTTTACAATTGAAGGTTTCCAAATAAAAGCATAACGTTCTCGACTTGATGGATTCGTACTCGTTGTTGGATTACTTATTACATATTCCCATTTTGTACCTTTCCTATTTAATATAGAAACCAATCTACTAACAGCTAATGCACCACCATAACCCGCTACAACTTCCTGAACAGCTATTACATCATATGATTTAATAGAATTAGCTATTATGTCCAATTCACTATCCGACTTTGATTTACCTAAGTTCATAATATTCCAACTACAAACCGTAACTTGAGAAAACGAAACACAAGTAACAAATAAAAAGTAAAAAAGATATTTTAATGTTAACATATTCAGATATTTAATTGAACACTAAATATAAAAAAAATCAATATAAATTACACCTTTTATATTATTTTTATTGCGTTCCCTTTCAGGTCGTGTGTTCCGTTATATCTTTTTTGGTGTTATTTTAAAAAAAAGGATGCCACTTCACCCACTAACGCTTTGGTTTTCATAAGATAAATCTTGTAAACCAGCTATAAATCACGTTTATAT
>NZ_JBEIET010000087.1:0-9055 GCF_040382755.1 Flavobacterium sp. | reverse complement strand
GACTTCAGAAAAAGACGGTTTCAATCATATTTATTATTATGACAAAACCGGAAAGTTGAAAAACCAAGTTACAAAAGGAAATTGGGATGTAACCGCTTATTATGGATTTGATGAAAAAAACAAAACAATTTATTATCAATCTGTAGAAAACGGATCCATAAATAGAGATGTATATTCCATTTCAATTGACGGAAAAGCTAAAAAAAGACTGTCCTTAAAAACAGGAACAAATAACGCCACTTTTAGTCCAAATTTTCAATATTTCATCAATACCTATTCAAGTGCTACTTCAGCGCCTTACTATTCTTTAAACGATTCAAAAACCACTCAAGAGATTAAGAAAATCCAATCTAACGAATCTGTAGAAGAAAAATTAGCAAAATACAACGTGGCTTCGAAGGAATTTTCAACCATCACTACAGAAAAAGGGCATGTTTTAAACACTTGGATGATTAAACCAAAAGATTTTGATCCGAATAAAAAATATCCTGTTTTTATGTTTCAATATTCGGGACCAGGTTCGCAACAAGTAGATAATGCTTGGAACGGAACAGACGATTATTGGTTTATGATGTTGGCACAAAAAGGCTACATTGTAGCTTGTGTTGACGGTAGAGGAACTGGTTTTAAAGGTGCCGAATTTAAAAAATGCACACAAAAAGAATTGGGAAAATACGAAGTAGAAGACCAAATTGATGCGGCTAAAGTTTTCGGAAATTATAGCTATGTAGACAAAACAAGAATTGGAATTTTCGGATGGTCGTTTGGTGGTTTTATGGCGGCTAATTGTGTTTTTCAAGGTGCAGATGTTTTCAAATCTGCTATTGCAGTTGCACCCGTAACGTCTTGGAGATATTACGACAGCATTTACACCGAAAGATACATGCAAACCCCACAAGAAAACGCAAGTGGTTATGATAACAATTCGCCTATTTCACACGTAAGTAAATTAAAAGGAAACTTTTTATTAATTCATGGAACGGCTGATGACAATGTGCATGTTCAAAACACTATGAAAATGGTAGAAGCTTTAGTACAAGCCAACAAACAATTTGATTGGGCCATTTACCCAGATAAAAATCACGGGATTTATGGCGGAAAAACCCGTTTACAATTGTACACCAAAATGACCAACTTTATTTTAGAAAAACTTTAATTATGGCAATATACGAACCAAAATCAGTAGAAGAAATTCAAAACTTTGAGGGTAAATATCCAAAACAGCTTTGGTATTTATTTTTTAGTGAAATGTGGGAGCGTTTCTGTTTCTATGGAATGAGAGGGATGTTAACTTTCTTCATGGTTGATCAACTTTTAATGAAAGAAGACGTTGCAAATTTGCAATATGGAGCAACACAAGCATTTGTGTATGCTTTTACATTTATAGGTGGGTTATTTGCAGATAAATTATTAGGATATAGAAAATCACTTTTTTGGGGTGGAATCATGATGATTATTGGTAGTGCAATTTTAGCTTTTGACCCACACCAATTTTTCTTTTTAGGAATATCATTCACAGTAATTGGAACCGGTTTTTTTAAACCAAATATTTCTACTATGGTTGGTGCGTTGTACAAAAAAAGTGACACTAGAAGAGATGCAGGTTTTTCATTATTCTATTCTGGAATAAATGTTGGAGCATTATTAGGCGGTTACGCCTGTGTATACATAGGAAAAAGCTATTCTTGGAATCTAGCTTTTGGTCTTGCAGGTATTGTAATGATAATTAGTTTAGTAACTTTTGTATTTACACAAAAAAGTTTGTCAACAATTGGTGTTTCTCCTTTGTTGGGAATAGAAAAATCTAAGAGAAAGCTATACGAGTATTTAACCTATATAGGAACAATTGTTGCAATTCCACTAATTATGATAATGGTTTCAAATCCACAATACACAGATATGTTTATGTATACAATTGGACCTTTAACATTATTATATTTGTTTTATGAAATGCGAAATTTTTCAATACAAGAAAATAAAAAATTAATTGCAGCTTTAGTTTTTATACTCTTTTCTATACTTTTTTGGGCGTTTTTTGAGCAAAGTGGTGGTTCATTAAGTTTATTTGCAGCAAATAATTTAGATGATAAAATTCTAGGTGTAAAATTTGATCCAAACGGAATTAACAACGCATCAAATTCATTATTTGTAATTATTTTTGCTCCAATAATTGGATTATTATGGTTGTGGTTAAGTAAGAGAAAATTTGAGCCTAACACAGTTGTAAAGTTTGGTTTAGGATTTTTATTTTTAGCTGTAGCTTTTTATGTTTTTTATGCAACGCGCTTTTTTGCTAATGCTCAAGGAATGACATCATTGGAAGTATTTACAATAGCGTATTTAATTATTACTTTTGGAGAATTATGTCTCTCACCGATAGGATTGTCTATTATGACAAAGTTATCTCCAATAAAATTGCAAGGTGTAATGATGGGAATGTGGTTTTTAGCTAGTGCTTATGGTCAATATGTAGCTGGAATATTAGGTGCTGGAATGGCAAAAGCAAATGAAAATGCAACAAAAGTTGAAAAATTAATGGCATATACAGATGGATATCAACAATTAGCAATTTATGCTGTTGTTGCAGGAATTGTACTCATTGCAATATCACCAATTGTTAGAAAATTAATGCAGGAAGTTAAATAAACTAAAAACAAATTTATGATTAAAGAAAACTCAACCGATCAATTTTTTAAAAGTACCGTTTTAGGTCACCCAAGTGGTTTGTTCGTTCTATTTTTTACTGAAATGTGGGAACGTTTTTCATTTTATGGAATGCGCTCTTTATTAGTTTTATTTTTTATGGCTTCAATTGCCGAAGGTGGCTGGGGCTGGGATCAAGGAACTGCCTCATCTCTTTTTGGCTCTTATGTAGGTTTAGTATACCTATCTACAATGCTTGGAGGTTATTTTGCCGATAAAATAATTGGTTACAGATGGGCTGTTGTAATTGGAGCTTTATTAATGACTTTAGGACACTTTTCAATGGCTTTTGAAACTCAATTTACCATTTATTTAGGACTTGTGCTTTTAGTTTTTGGAAACGGATTTTTCAAACCAAATATGACTTCAATTGTTTCTGAAATGTACAAAGACAGACCAGAGAAAAAAGACGGAGCTTATACCATTTTTTATATGGGCGTAAATGCTGGAGCATTTTTTGGTATTTTACTTTGTGGTTATTTAGGTGAAAAAGTAGGCTGGGGTTATGGATTTGGTTTAGCTGGAATTTTCATGTTTCTAGGATTGGTACAATTTTGGTTATCACAAAATATTTTTGGCGACATAGGTTTAAAACCTGTCAAAAAAGATGTGGAAGAATTGGCAAAAAAAGATACAGACAAAAGAGTTCCGTTTACATCATGGCAACTTGGCGTAATTGCGGTTTCTGTAATTTTAGGTTTACTATGGATAATTAACGCTCCTGCTTCAAAAATTTCTAAATTATCAGGTGGTTCATTTGATGTCTTTGGATTTCTTGGTGAAAAAGGAAATTCAATAGCTATTTTAACGGCATTAGTTTTATTTATCATTTTGTTGGTTTACAGAATTATGCAATATTCAAAAACCACTCGTGAAAAATTAATTGCAGTTACCTTCTTTGCTTTCATAACCATATTCTTTTGGGCAATTTTTGAACAATCCCCAAACAGTTTAACCGTTTTTGCAGAAAAATATACTAATAGAATTTTAACTGGAAATTCAAGTGCAATCTTTTTAGTTGTAAATTCGTTGATGACACTTATACCTTTAATTATTATAAATTGGGTTATGTTCATGTTGTTTAGAAAAACATTTGCTAAATATTCTATAGCTAATATTGTGTTAAGCTTTAGTTTTGTTATCATTTGGATTATTGCGCTTTGGATGTTAGCAAAAGATTATTATATGGCAGGATACTTAGACTTATCTGATTCAACCCTTCAATTCTTAAAAATAGAAAAATCAACAGAAGCATTAACAGAAGTGCCTGCGACTTGGTTTTCAACACTTAATTCTTTGTTTATCATTACTTTAGCACCATTATTTTCTAAAGTATGGGAAAGTAAATTAAATCCAAATGCCAATGTAAAATATGGAATTGGAATGATATTTTTAGGTCTTGGAATGGTAGCAGTTGCTTTTGGTGCAAACGGAATTGCTCCTGGAGCACAAAGCGCAAGTGTGAGTATGATTTGGTTGATCTTAGTTTTCTTATTTCACACTATGGGAGAATTATGTATTTCTCCTGTTGGACTTTCTTATGTTAGTAAATTGGTTCCAGCCAGAATGATTGCATTTATGTTTGGTGTTTGGTATTTAGCCGTTGCAATAGGAATGAAAGGCGCTGGTATGTTTGGTGAAGAAGTCGAAGCAATTGCTAATGAAAAAGGAATAAGTTATTTCTTTTGGATGTTAGCTATTATTTCTTTTGTTTTAGCTGCTTTTTCAATTTTAATGAGCCCAATCATCAAAAAATTAATGCACGGTGTTAGATAAACAACAAAACTAAGCATTCAATTTGCTGATTTATAATTTATATAATTTAAAACATGAAAAAAATAATTTTAATATTCACTTTTTTAATTAGTGGATTTATTGCTCAAAGTCAGGAATTAAAGTGGTACTCAGATGTGTCTGTAGCTTCAGATTTATCGATTAAAGAAAACAAGCCAATGTTTTTATTTTTTACAGGATCCGATTGGTGTGGTTGGTGTATTCGTTTACAAAAAGAAGTTTTTAAAACCCCAGAATTTGTAAAATGGGCAACTGATAATGTTATTTTGGTAGAATTAGATTTTCCAAGAAAAAATGAACAAACAGATGCGGTAAAAATGCAAAATGCACAATTACAACAGCAATTACAAGTTAGAGGCTATCCAACGGTTTGGTTTGTTAGTGCTACTAAAACAGCAGAAGCAAAAGTAAATTTAAACGCACTTGGAAGCACAGGATATGTTGCTGGTGGCCCAAAAGTTTGGTTAGAAGGCGCAAATAAAATTATCAAAAAGTAAGAATTTATTTCAATCTATAAAATCCCTTTTCGGCTGTGGCGTGAAAAGGGATTTTTTCTTGCTCACAAGTGGCCTTCCAGAGTTGAATGTAACTTTTATAATTAGAACCATCGGCAATTATTTGTTCTGGTTTAATGGTTGAAATTAATCGTTTCAAATTAATTTTTGGCGATTGTGTTAGTACCACAATTTCTGGTTTTTGTTTGGTAGTATAAACACCTAAACTATCAATACAAAGAATTTTTTTGTTAAAACTATATACATTTTTTATAGGTTCAATTCGATACTTTTTAACAAATTTTCCTCTTATATAAGCTTCTATTGAAGATTTAGAATTAGCCAAATCGTCGGTATAAAATACCGATTCGTTATTTTTTGTTTCAACAAACAGCGAATTTTTCATACTATTAAAAACGCCAAATTCATTATTATTTTTTTCAGAAGAATTAAGAAAAAAATAGCCCAACTGAAAAATCAAAATGGAAAATAAAATTGGTTTTAAATTTTTAATTTTTGAAAAATAAACGAAATAAAGTACTGTTGCAATAATTAAATATAACAACAAAACTAACACTTCATGAAAAGCTATATTTTTGATAATAAAAACATCGAATTTTACAATCCAAGCTGTAAAATTGTTCATAATTTCAATTAAAAAATTGACTAAAACGCTCAAATAAACCGCAACTTCCGGCAGTAAAATATTGAAAGGAATCAATGTCAATCCTAAAATTAAAATTAGGCTTGAAAGTGGAATCGTAATTAAATTAGCCAATAAAAACAATAAAGGAAATTGTCCAAAATAATAAAATATTAGAGGTAAAACACCAATTTGAGCAACTAACGAAATAAGCAGTAATTCTTTGGTTTTTAAAATAATTAAATTTTTAGAATAACTGTATTTTCTAACTAAAGGCTGAAAAATAACAATACTTAAAACAGCGGCAAAACTCAATTGAAATCCAACATCAAAAAGATAGTTCGGATTAAATACTAACAACAGTAAAGCGGAAACTGCCAAAGAATTATAAATATTAGATTGGCGGTTTATCATTTTGGCGAAAGCTACTACTGAAAACATAACCGCTGCGCGTACAATTGAAGCAGAAAATCCAGCTAAAATAGCATAAAACCACAAGATACATAACGAAATAAGAAAGATGTAAAGTTTTCCTTTTTTGAATCGAAGCAATGGTTTAGTAAGCCAAAGTACAATTCCATAAATTAACGCAATGTGTAGTCCTGAAATGGCTAAAATATGAATAATTCCTGCTTGTGTGTAATTTGTAGTAATTTCTTTTGACAACTCTGTTTTTTCACCAAAAAGCAACGCCATTAACAGATTATAATTATCTTTTTTAAAGCTTTTTACATCGTAACTTTTTAATAATTTCGACTTAATTAAATTGATATAATAATAAAAATTTGTGTTTGTTGAAACTTTAATTGTATTTGTCTCTTTGATTTTAATTTCATAAAAAACATTCTGATTATTTAAATATTTAGAATAATTAAACTGATTTGGATTTGAAGGGTTTTGAAGGGTTTTAGGTGTTTCAAAAACCTTTATTTTGTTTCCAACCTCTATTTCTGTTTTCTGTTTTTTTGGGACATAAAGCAGTATTTTACCAATACAATTTTGCCCGTTAATGTGTTCAGTTTTTAAAATAAATTTTTCATAATATATAGTTGATTTTAATTTTTCAGTTACCAATCCTTGTATGAGGTTTCTCTCTAAAATTGAATTTGAAAAATGCGATTTATAATTTATTTGAGTATTAAAATAATTAGACAAAATACCTAAATTTAAACACAAAAGCACTACAACACTTTCATAAAACAAGGTGTTTAATTTCTTTTTTATTACATAAAAATAAACCGCTAAAAAACATAACGTATTGAATAACATTCCTAATAAAATAGAAAGCAAGGCAATTTGAAAGTAATATTGAATTACAATTCCAATACTAAAGCCACCAAGTATGGGAACAATTGGGAATTTAATAAATTTCATTAGTTAGTAGGTTTGTTTACGATAGAAAAACAATTTGGGATTATTTTTCAGTAAAAAATGCAGAAATAAATAACAAAAATTTATTCCAAAATTCTATTTACACACACAAAAGTTCTTGCATAATAACCATCAGAAGTAGATGAATACACTACACCTCGTGTTGTAGAGGAGTGTATAAATTTAATTACACCGTCTGAGTTTTCTGTTACTATTCCAACGTGACTAATGTTACTTCCATTCGTGTTAAAAAAGATTAAATCGCCAGGTTTAGCATCCTTTTTTAAAATACGCTTACCTGTTTTAGCCATTTCAGCAGAATTTCTTGGTAAGGCAATATCAAATTGATCCATGGTATATTTTACAAAACCAGAACAATCAAAACCAGCTGGTGTGGTTCCGCCTCCTCTGTATGGTGAGCCTAAACTTTCTGCCGCAACATTAAGAATTTGTTGTTTTATGTAGTCTGAAACTTCAAAAGTAGGCGTAAAATCTTGCGGGGTATCCTCTTCAATAACAACTTTTATTTTGGATTGTTCAATACTATCCTGTAGAGCTATTTGCTTTGCTTTTTCAATCGCTTTTAATTCTTTTTTTGTTGGCTTTACCGGTTTTTCTAATCCTGTTTTTTCTGTAAAAGTATAACTTCCTGTTTTCTGAGCCACTTGTTTTGAAGTAACAATTGCTGGCTTTTGCAAGGATTTACAACTATATAAGAAAATAGTTAGTAGAAAAATATAAATTAATTTTTTCATTATTTTGGGGTTTTATGAAGTATAAATTTACAAATTAATTTTTAATTGAAGAAATTATACCATTCGCGGTTTTTTCACTTGCGCCTTTTCCTCCTAATTTTTGTTCTAAAATTTCGTATTCATTTTGAATAGTTTCTCTAGATTTTCCTGATAAAATTTTGTGCAATTCGATTTCTAAATTAGTGGTATTTAGCTCATTTTGAATTAGTTCTTTCACCACTTCTTTGTCCATTATTAAATTAACTAAAGAAATAAACTTTAGTGTAATAATTCGTTTTGCAATTTCATATGAAATTTTATTGGCTTTGTAACACACTATTTGCGGTACTTTAAATAATGCTGTTTCTAAAGTGGCTGTTCCCGATGTGACTAAAGCGGCGTGAGAAACACTTAATAAATCGTACGTTTTATTACTTACAAATTTTACGTTTTCTGTAGTCAAAAATGAGTTGTAAAATTGAAATTCTTGACTTGGCGCGCCAGCAATAACAAATTGATAATCAGGAAATTTAGCTACAACCGAAAGCATAATAGATAGCATTTTTTCTATTTCTTGTTTTCTGCTTCCAGGCAATAAAGCAATAATTGGTTGATTTGTTAAATTGTTTTCTTTAGTAAATTGTTCAAAATTGATTTGCTTTCTATCGGAAATGGCATCAATTAACGGATGCCCTACAAATTCAACTGGAAAATTATGTTTTTTCTCGTAAAAGTCTTTTTCAAAAGGCAAAATCACGTACATTTTATCGATATCACGCTTGATGTCTTTTATACGATTTTCTTTCCAAGCCCAAATTTGAGGAGAAATATAATACTGATTTTGAATGCCTAATTTCTTAGCCCATTTCGCAATTCGCATATTAAATCCGGGGTAATCTATATAAATTATTGTGTCGGGCTGAAAGGATAAAATATCTTTTTTACAAACAGAAATATTACCTAAAATGGTTCGTAAATTCATAATCACTTCGGCAAAACCCATAAATGCTAATTCGCGATAGTGTTTTACTAAAGTACCTCCCACATTTTGCATTAAATCGCCACCCCAAAAACGTATTTCTGCAGTTGGATCTTTTGCTAAAATGGCTTTCATTAAGTTGGAACCGTGTAAATCGCCAGATGCTTCGCCCGCTATTATGTAATATTTCATTTTGATCAATTAATTGGCTAAGATAAAATATTTCTATTCTTTAGTGAAATTAAATTTTTTGCCACCTTGTTTTAAGATGAAACTTGTACTTGAAGTAAATTCCATTTCAATTCCGGCAGCAGCAAAAACAAAAACATCATCTTTT
>NZ_JBEIET010000086.1:0-9205 GCF_040382755.1 Flavobacterium sp. | reverse complement strand
TACATTTTCATTCATTAACAAGGTAAAATCTAATTTTTTATGAATGCTTTTTACATCTTCAAAATTTTGAATTTCTTCTTTTTCCGAATCCCAATCGAAATACTTCCCATAATCGTGATTTCCTAAAATGGAAAATTTACCTAACTTTGGTTGATACAATCCTTTAAAAGTATCAATCCACGGATCCATTTCTTTAGCATGTGTATTTACAATATCGCCAGTGAACAATAATAAATCTGAATTTTGTTGGTTAATTAAATCTACAGCATATTTAATTTTATCGGTATCTTCATCAAAACTACCGCTATGAATATCAGAAATTTGAGTAATTGTCATACCATCAAATTCTTCAGGTAAATCGTCGAAAAAGATTTGTTGTCGCAGTACTTTAAAATTATATTTCCCAATCGTCATTCCGTAAAGTAAAGAAGCAAAAGGAATAGTCGCAATTCCTAAAGCAATCTGGCTCACAAAACGTCTTCTTGGACTAAAAAATTGTTCTCTGTTTTCATCAACAAAACTCATAATTGATGCTTCCACCAAGCGTGAAACATCCTCAATAAATAAAATTAAAAAAATTAAAATTTTAGGAACATAAATAAGTAATGTCATCCCAATAACAAGCAAACTTGTTTTGTTTTGTCCTTTACCTCTATCGAAATTCATAAATGAATAGACGATAAAAAGCATTAAAACGATTGAAATCACTAAATAAATTAATAAAACCCATTTGTTTTTGGTAATCGTTTTAATTGCTTGAAATGAATAAAATTCGACAATTAATAATATTAGAAGCGGTATTAAACCTTTCATATTTTTTTATTTTTTACAAATTAACTAACAAGTTCACAATTAACATAAATATTTATTGAAATTTAACAAAGATTTTTTATTTAAAGTATTGTATTTTTACAAACGAATAGATAAAAAACCATTTATGTCACAAAAACGCTTATTTCTTTTAGACGCTTACGCATTAATTTTTCGCGGGTATTATGCCTTTATAAAAAATCCAAGAATTAACTCAAAAGGTATGGATACTTCTGCAATTATGGGATTTATGAATGCCTTAATGGATGTGATTAAACGTGAAAAACCAGATCATTTAGCGGTTGCATTTGATAAAGGCGGGAGTACGTTTCGTTTGGAAATGTTCGAACAATATAAAGCCAACCGAGATGCTACGCCAGAAGCTATAAAAATTGCGGTGCCTTATATTCAAGATTTATTGCGTGCTATGCATATTCCAATTATAGAAGTTGCTGGTTTTGAGGCAGATGATCTCATCGGAACGATTGCCAAACAAGCCGAAAAAGAAAATTACAAAGTTTTTATGGTGACACCAGATAAGGATTTTGCCCAATTGGTTTCGGAAAATATTTTTATGTATCGTCCTGCCAGAATGGGGAATGATATTGAAATTTGGGGAATTCCTGAAGTTCAAGCAAAATTTGAAATAGAACATCCATTACAAGTTATAGATTATTTGGGAATGATGGGCGATGCCGTAGATAATATTCCAGGATTACCAGGTGTTGGAGAAAAAACAGCAAAGAAATTATTAGCTGAATTCGGTTCAATGGAAAATCTTTTAGACAATACTGACAAACTAAAAGGTGCTTTAAAAGACAAAATTGAAGCCAATAAAGCACAAGGCATTTTATCTAAAAAATTAGCTACAATTTTATTAGATTGTCCAGTAACTTTTGATGAAAAAGATTACGAATTATCTACACCAGATGTAGAGAAAACAGATGCGTTATTTATGGAATTAGAATTCCGACAAATGAAAGCGCAATTCGATAAATTGTATAATCCAGCAGCGAATACTGAAGTAACAAATTCTGAGATTCCTGTTTTAAAGAAAGCACCGGTTAAGAAAACTACTGATGAACAGTATGATTTATTTGGTTTTTCAGATAGTGAAGATGCTACGGAAACACATACTTCGTATTATACAACTTTAGAAAATACGGAACATTTCTATCAAAACGTACAAGGTGATTTACCAACAAGAATGTTCGTTCAAAATTTATTGAATCAAACTTCGGTATGTTTTGATACGGAAACGACTGGTTTAGATGCTTTAAATTCCGAATTAGTAGGCTTGGCATTTTCTTGGGAAAAAGGAAAAGGATTTTATGTACCATTTCCAGAAAACAGAGAAGAAGCTCAGGTTTTCATTGAAAAATTCAAGCCGTTTTTCGAAAATGAAAACATCGAAAAAGTAGGTCAAAATATTAAATACGATTTAAAAATTCTTTCTCAATACGGAATTGAAGTTAAAGGAAATTTATTCGATACGATGATTGCGCATTATTTGATTAATCCCGATATGCGTCATAATATGGATGTATTGAGTGAAACGTATTTGAAATATTCGCCAAAATCTATTACCGAATTAATTGGGAAAAAAGGGAAAAATCAGGGCAATATGCGCGATATTCCTCTAGATGAAATTAAAGAATACGCTGTGGAAGATGCCGATGTAACGATTCAACTTAAAAATCATTTTTTACCTATTTTAGAAAAAGTGGGTACGAAAAAATTATATGATGAAATTGAAATTCCGTTAGTACCCGTTTTAGCCGATATGGAAAAAGAAGGTATTAATTTGGATGTCGATTTTTTAAATAAAATGTCCGTTGAAATGACGGCTGAAAGTAAAGCTTTAGAGCAAAAAATATACGAAACCGCTGGCGAAACGTTCAATTTAGCATCTCCTAAACAATTAGGTGATGTTTTATTTGACAAAATGAAAATTGGCGGAGCAAAACAAAAGAAAACCAAAACGGGTCAATATGCAACTGGTGAAGAAATATTAAGTTATTTAGCCCACGACAATCCGATTGTAAAAGACATTTTAGAATGGCGTCAAATGGTAAAATTACAAAGTACTTACATTGATGCGTTGCCGAATCAAGTGGATTCAAAAACAGGACGCGTTCATACCGAATATTTGCAAACTGTTGCGGCAACAGGTCGTTTGAGTTCTAATAATCCGAATTTACAAAATATTCCTATTCGTACCGAAAGAGGAAGACAAATTAGAAAAGCATTTATTGCCAGAAATGAAAATTACACCTTAGTTTCTGCCGATTATTCTCAAATTGAATTACGAATTATAGCGGCTTTATGTGGTGAAGAAAATATGATAGCTGCGTTTAAAAACAATGAAGACATTCATAAAAGTACGGCTGCTAAAGTTTTTAATATTCCTTTAGAAGAAGTAACAAAAGAACAAAGAAGTCACGCTAAAACCGTCAACTTCGGAATTGTGTATGGTGTTTCGGCATTCGGATTGAGTAATCAAACCAATTTATCACGCAAAGAAAGTGCCGAGTTGATTGATGCCTATTACAAAACCTATCCGAAATTAAAATCATTTATTTCAGATCAAGTAGATTTTGCAAGAGAAAACGGTTATGTAGAAACCATTTCGGGCAGAAGACGTTATTTAAAAGATATTAATTCGGCCAATGCAATTGTTCGTGGTGGCGCGGAAAGAAATGCCGTAAACGCACCAATTCAAGGTTCGGCGGCAGATATTATTAAAATCGCGATGATTAACATTCATAAAAAACTAAAATCGGAAAATTGGCAATCCAAAATGTTATTACAAGTGCATGATGAATTGGTTTTTGATGTGCATAACAGCGAATTAGAAAAAATTCAACCGATGATAAAACACGAAATGGAAAACGCTTTTAAAATGATTGTTCCGTTAGAAGTTGAAATTGGTAGTGGAAAAAACTGGCTGGAAGCACATTAGAATAGTGTTTAGTGTTCAGTTAATTTATAAAAAAATGCCTTCTTAAATTAAGAAGGCATTTTTTATTTGTATAATATGAATTAGTTTATAATAATATCATCGATTTGCATTGTAGTTGTTACACCACCACTACCATTTCCAATATATTCAAAAACTAAAAAGCCATTTCCAGTTAATGAGCTAGGTATTGCCCAATTTCCACTATCCGTAAAATTAGTTGGATAACCTGAAGCCAAACCTGGATCTATTGTAAAACTTGACGTAATATTTGTTAATGTTGCTGTTGTAACATCTGAACCCGCAACATAATTTGTAGTGTAATATACTTTTAAACAAGATCCATTAGCAAAACCAGCTTTGGTTTTAAATGAAACTGTTGAGGCACCTGTAAGATTTATAGGTACAAAAAACAAACTTCTATTAGCTTCGGCTGTTCCTCCAAAAGAGCTCATTTGAATATATTTATTTCCACCAAACGTTTTTACTTGCCAATATCTAGTTCCAATTGCAGCATCATTGATATATTTTGGAAAAATTTGCTGATTTGAAGTGGTGTATGATGTAAATGGTTCATTTAAAGTTGCGTCATATGTTAATGATGTTCCTACAATTGGCGGAGCAAAATCAACCGTTAATCTTGGATTTGTCAACATAATATCATTTTCCGTACGAACCATAAATTGGAAAGTACTTCCAAATTTGGTTAATACACCACGTATTTTTCCACTTTTATTTGAAACTGGCTTTGATGCAAAGTTGGCAAATTCAGAAATTCTTACGATAATTTTGTTTCCAAATTGATCAGTAATTTCATGGTTGGTAGCACCACCTAAGTTATTTAAAGTGGCATCAAAATATTTTTTTCCAATTGATGCATCAGTAAATTGCACATTATCCAATTCGATAAGTTTATTTAAATTGGCATTATTTAATGTGGCTAAAACGGTTAAATTATTTACCAAAGTATTTTCATTTACTTTAGTACAACCACGTTTAATAATTCCTTCATATTCAACTCCAGAAATTCTGCCTACTTCATCATCTGTTAAAATAGCAGGTGTTCCGTTATTGTATAAAGAACCTAAAACCATAGCGCCATTTTCTGTAACGAAATATCTGTCTTTTAAATTTACGTATACCTTTCTACCTGGCTCATATTTCGTATATAAATTATAAGCGTCTATTGGCATACTAAATCCTTTTGTGCCATCAACAGAAACTAATGATATTGATTTATAAAAATTTCCTCCTTCATCACTTGAAGTTACAAATGCTTCAATAATGTCATTAGGTACATATTTTTGATATGTAGCTGTAGAAGTAGCAATTAATGCAGGAACCGTAATAGTTGCAGTTAAATCACTACACTCTCCTGATAAATTAGGTGCGTCATAATTATCGCTATTAATACAACTAAAAAGAGTTGAAAATAGTAATGTTGCTAATAATATGTTTATTTTTTTCATACCTCTTAATTATTTAATTTATAAAATAAAAAATTATCTACTTGAAATGCACCGTCTAAAGTAGTGTCTGTTCCAGAACCTTTGAATTTGAAGGCAATATGTGCTTTTCCATTGTAAGCAGATAAATCAACATTACTTGCAACAAACTGATACCAAGCGACACTTTTTGTAGGAACATTCGCTTGTAATGGTGTCCAAGTAGCTGCCAAAACATTAGTACCATCATAATTTGTCGAAATAAAAACCTGTAAGCTATTATTTGGCGAATCCACATCTAAATGGTGTTGCGCTACTTCAAATGCCACTCCTTTTTTCTGTGCTACATCTAAATTAATTTCTGGCGAAATTAACCACGCTGTGTTTACAGGACTTCCAGAGTTAAATGCACTAAACTCAGCATATCCATTTCCTGAGAACGTTTTTTCTCTCCACTTCCATGCTCCAGTTTCGTTAAAATTTGTCCATGATGCAATATCTAAATCTGTACTATTCACTGCGGTTTGAAAATCTTCATTAGAAATAGTCACTGTAGTTGCTGGCAAAGCCGTTTCATCTTCGGTACAACTTACTAAAGTTGTCATAAAGAATACAGCTAATGTAATTTTTAATACTATATTTTTCATATCTAAAAAATTAAAAGTTAACGTATACATTTAAAAAATAAGTTCTTCCGTATCCGTAAAAATATTTAGGTCCGAAAGAAGGTGTTCCGTTTGCATTATCTGCTTGTAAGTCTGGAAAAGTAGCTTTTCTTGATTGTTCAAAACCACCTGTTTTGTAGGTAGTATCTAACACATTATTAATAGAAGCGAAGAAACCAATTGTAGTAGTATCAATTCGCCAAGATTTTCCACCTGTAAGATTTAACAGATTAAAATTAGCAAATTTTTCTTGTTTTAATGCTTGTCTTACAGCCGCTTCAGTAGCTCCTGGATAAGATATTCCAATACTATTTAATGAAAAATTATCAGTTCTTGTAATATTCGAAACATCTAAATACGAATCTGCTAAGTAATTAATATTTGCACCTACCCACCAGAAATTTGGATCTCTATATTCTAATCCTAAAGAGGCAGCCGTTTGTGGCATACCTGGTAATCTGTAATTTTTTAAATACGCTTTACCAAAATCTACAACTGGTTGTGTATTGGTTAAAGTTGCTTGTGCATCGTCATTAATTTTTAAGTTTGGATTGTTGCCATACAAATATTGACCATATGATGCAGCAACTGTACCTTTAATTGTAGAAGTAAACTGATATTCTAAACCAATTTCAGCACCAAAATTTCTCTTTTCAATTCCTGTTAAAAGTTCAGAAATAAAAGAGTCTACATCTCCATTATCATCTTCTCCAATACCTTCAGCGTAAAAGAATGAAATTTCTGTTGCATTTTGTACTCTTGAAGCAAATCCTGTTACACGTGCTTTAAACTTAGGCGTTCTTACAACATAAGAAGCATCTAAACTCGCAATTGTTTCGCTGTTTAATTCTGGAGTAATGTTATTATTAATACGAGCATTTGCAAAAGTATTTCTCATATTTGGTGCTTTTGTCATATACACCCCATTGAAATCAAATAAATGTTGCCCTGTAATTTTATATGTTAATCCACCTTTGAATCCAAAATTTTCAAAAATTTGTTTTGATCCTTTTCCAAAAGACGTGTTAGCATAAATTCCGTTTCTGTATAACCCTTCTCTTTGATATTGAGTTCTTGAGAAAGATTGTGCCAAATAGAAATCTACTTTTTTGTATGTAAATTTAAATTGTGTAAATGCATCTGCAACTACAGCATTTAAATTATAATTGTATCCGTATTCGTCACCCACTTTAATTTGTCGGTTCGGATTATTTAAATCAGATTGCGTTTGATCTCCTGAATAAAACGGATCAACATCTGAAAAATATTGGCCTCCTAATAAATCCAACATATTCTGGAAATTATGAGATTTTAATTTTTTAAAACTTGCTCCAGCATTTAATTTTACGTTATCCGATAAATCTGAAAATAAAATGGAGTTAGCTGTAATTTGTTTGTCATCCGTTCTGTCTTCATACAACGCATAAACGCTCTTTCCAGTATTAACACTACTATTTTGGTTTGCGTAATACATCGCATTCCAATTAATTTGACTGTTATTTAAGAAGTAATTTTGAGCTGCATTTGCACCAGCAATATCCCCTAAATTAGAAAAATAACTCGGTAAGTTTTTATAATAGGTTGGATCGGGATTATTTGCTGTTTGAAAATCTAATCTACTATTTCCAATAGAACCCGTTTGATAAGCAACATTTGTATTTAATGTAGTTTTATCAGATATTTTCCAATAATGACTTAACATTAAAATTGGTTCTTCTACATCTTTATCTCTTGAATTACGCTTTTTACCATCTTGCCATCCCCAATATGAGTTGTATTTAATTCCTTTTAAATTATTTACTTCATCGGTATTTGGAGACGATTTTCCTCTTGTATTTTGAGCGTAAATTGCTGTAAAATTCAAACTGTGTTTTTTATTAATTCTTTTTTCAACACTTGCAAAAAAGGAATTAGCTCCGTAATCAGTTCCTTCAAAATAACCCTCTTGCGCCCATCTTCTTGAACCAGAAATACTATATGCCCAACCATTATCCATTAAACCTGAATTATGAGTAACCATAGAACGCCAAGAATAATTCGTATTGGTTCCTGCCATAGAAATTCTTGTTCCTTTTCTGTACAAAGAAGCTCTTGTATTAATTTCTTGCGTTCCTAAAATACCTCCAAAAGTATAATCTGATGGTGCAGAACCTAATGTAAATTCTTGGATTCTTGTGGCGTCATTTAATCCGCCCCAGTTGCTCCATTGTGGTCTTCCATCATAGATTTTATTCATTGAAATACCATTAATCATAGTTACTCCATATTCATTATCTAAACCTCTCATTCGAAATCTAGCTAAACCCCAGTTAAATGCTGCGGCTTGCTGATAAGCATCTCTTGAAGATTGTAATAAACCTGCAGTACTTTCAGAACCACTGTTGTCATCACCTAAGTCGTTTTCAGTAATGGTTACTAAACTTAATTGTTGTTCGGAAGTAATGTCTTCATCTAAAAACAATAAACCTACATCTAACGTTTGATTCGCAGCAACTTCAATTGGAAAATTTTGAGTATTGTAGCCATCTACAGAAATTACTAAAATTTGGTTACCTACTGAAATACCACTAATTTGAAATTCTCCCAAACTATTGGTTGTTACAAATTGTTCATTAGATTGAATCATAACTTTCACGCTACCCAAAGGGCTTTGCGATTTTGAATCAACTACCTTTCCTTTTACAGTTGATTGGTTTTGAGCCATTACAAAAACAGCTTGAAACAAAAACAAAAGACTTAATACAAGTTTTTTCATACTTTATTATTAATTAATACCTTACAAGCAATTTAGTAACAAACTAAAAAGCTAACAAAGATAAAACAATAAATTAAATTATTTACCTTTGTTTCAAATTTTACACTTTATATAATTATAACTTAACCTTAAATATGAACATCAAATCAATTTACAGTGCTTTAGCGATACTATTATGTGTTTCTGCAAGTTTCTCTCAAGGAAAAAAGACCTACCTGGTTAATACAATTGCTTTTTACAATTTAGAAAATTTATTTGATACGATAAATGATCCAAATATAAATGATGAAGATTTTATTTATACGCCTGAAAATTATAAAGATAAACTTCAAAAATTAGAACGAGTAATTTCTCAACTTGGAACAAGTGCCGAGCAAAAGAATTCTCCTGTGATTTTAGGCGTAGCCGAAATTGAAAACAGACAAGTATTAGAAGACCTATGTAAGCAACCACTTTTAGCTGCTAAAGGCTATTCGGTTATTCATTTTGATTCGCCAGATAGACGTGGAATTGATACCGGATTTTTATATCAAAAAGGACATTTTCAACCTACGAGTTATAAAAATTATGC
>NZ_JBEIET010000085.1:0-9209 GCF_040382755.1 Flavobacterium sp. | reverse complement strand
CACCTCTGGAACCAATACCATTCCTGTTCAAACATTAGTAAACACTACTAACGCGCCAATAACCATTACCTATGCAGCTGTAGCAGCAACTAACGATGCTTCTGCCTGTGCAGGGATTACTTATAATTATACAATTACGGTGAATCCAAAACCTGCAATAGAAAACCAAGCATTTGTAATTTGTAGCGAACAAGGCTTTACAGTAGCGCCTGTAGACGGCACTCCAAATGCAAGTACCATCGTACCGGTAGGAACGTCTTATGGTTGGACGATAAGTACCAATACAAATATAACCGGAGCTAGTGCAGGATCAGGTAGTCAAATTAGTCAAGTATTAACCAACGCTAGTACTACAATTCAAACAATTATTTACACGGTTACACCAACATCGGGTACATGTATAGGCACTCCTTTTACTATTACGGTGGAGGTATATCCAAAACCAAATGTAATATTTGATTTGGCCAACCAAACCATTTGTAATAATACAACAACAAATTTAGTTACATTAAGTTCATCATTACCAGGCGCAATCACATTCGCGTGGATAGCAAATATACCATCGGGTATAACTGGCGCAACTGCTTCAGGAACTGGAAATATTCCAGTAGAAACGTTAGTCAATTCTACAAACGCACCTTTAACTATTACCTATACCGCTTCGGCAACTTTTACTAGTAACGGAAATTCATGTACAGGAAATGATGCCTTTTATACCATTACGGTAAATCCAACATTTACAGCATCGGGAGTACTTTCTAACTATAATGGGTATAATGTAAGTGTTTTTGGAGGCAATGATGGAACCATCAACCTAACGGTTGCGGGTGGTTCTGGAACCTACACTTATAGTTGGGTAGGGCCTAATGGATTTACAGCTATTACCGAAGACCTAACGGGTTTATTTGCTGGAACCTATACTGTAACAATCAACGATGGATATTGTGCTCCTATTGTATTAACTTTTATACTGACACAACCACCTGAACTTTTAGTTCAACAAGATTTAGCACTAAATATTAACTTAATTTGTTTTGGAAATTCAAACGGTGCTGTAGGAATTCAAATCACACAAGAATCAGTAAGTCCTTATGATTATACGTTATTAAATAGTGCAAATGTAATCGTACAAACTATTACAGATTCAACCAATTTGAATCCGCAATTTACTGGATTAATAGCAGGAACGTATTCTGTTCTGGTTACAGATGCTAATGGCGGAACAAAAACTGTAACCGGATTAGTAGTTTCTCAACCGGATGATATTGTCATTACACCTACCATAACTGAAATTACCTGTTATGGAGCAAACAATGCCAGTATCTCACTAGCAGTAACAGGGGGAACAGCACCTTATATTGCCAATTGGAATACGTTAGCTACAGGATTTTTTCAAAATAATTTAGCAGCTGGAAGTTATACTATAACCATTACTGATGCTAATGGATGTACAAAACCAATTACAATAAACATTATTGAAGCACCAATATTTACAATTAATCCTGTTGTAACAAACATTTCCTGTTTTGGAGCCAATAATGGAAGTATCAACCTAAATTTAATTGGTGGTCAAGCTCCAGTTGTAGTAACTTGGAATGATGGTAGTACTTCTGGAACCATAAGAAATAACTTACTTCCAGGAGTATATAGTGTTTCGATTTCTGATGGAACTCCATGTTATATTAATAGAACATTTATAATTGTAGAACCGCAACCGTTAGTTTTAAATGCAACCGTACAAAATGCGTTGGATTGTTTTAATGCAAGTAGCGGAGCCATAAACTTGGTTGTTTCAGGTGGAACACCTCCATTTAGTTATGTTTGGTCAAATGCTTCAATTACAGAAGACATTACAAATATTCCTAATGGTAATTATTCTGTAATAGTTACAGACAGCAGAGGTTGTATCAAGACAGCTTCTTTCACAATTACCAGACCAGCGCCTTTATTGTTAGTTTTAGACCAAGATTCTCAAGTAAATTGTGTTACAGGTACAGTAACTAATCTTTTCAAGGCAAACGTTTCAGGTGGTATGCCGCCATTTGTTATAAACTGGTCAAGTGGAATTGTTTCTGGTGCGAATAACGAATTTATGTCCACTACTCTTAACGGATTAATTACCGTAACTATAACAGATGCTAACGGATGTACTACATCGCAAAGTGTAACCATTACAAATCCAATCATTGGAAATGCTGGATTTACACAAAATTCATATGCATATACTACTTTTGGTTTATATTCGATGTTAGATCCTATTCAGTTTACCAATACAGCAACAGGTGATTACATTAGCATATCTTGGAATTTTGGGGATGGCACCTTCTCTACTGAAGAAAATCCTATACATACCTATGTTTTAGAAGGCGAATATATTGTAACACAAACTGTTACTTATCCTTTAGGATGTATAAAAACAACATTCATAAGTTTAATTATAGATAAAGGATATTTATTAGTAGTGCCAACTGCTTTTACACCAAATAGTGATTCACTTAACGATACGTTTAGACCGGTTACAAAAGGCTTAAAAAATGTTCGATTAGATATTTATGATACCTGGGGTTCATTAATTTATTCTGAAACGGGTGATGTAATAGCAGGTTGGAATGGTAAAATAAAAGACACACCAGCAGAAAACGGTAATTATTACTGTAAAGTAGCTGCTGAAACCTTTTATGGAACCATAGTGAAAGAAAATCAAACATTTGTATTAATAAAATAAGAAATAGTAAAAATGAAATTCAATTTATATACCGCACTTTTATTTCTTTTTTCTTGTATGCGTATGCAGGCACAAGATCCTGTTTTTACTCAGTTTCTTTTAGTACCAGAAACCATAAACCCAGCATTTACGGGTTCGGCAAGTGCTTGGAATGCGGGACTTATTCACCGCAGTCAATGGCCTGATGGAAATAGAAAAATAGATACACAATACGGATTTGCAAATAATTTAGTAAATGATAATTTAGGAATTGGGTTGACTGTATTAAACCAAAGAGAAGTTTTCACTGATTACAATTATTTTCAAGTAAATGGAGCCTTTTCATATCGAGTAGATATTAATTACGACTGGCGACTAAGATTGGGAATTGAAGGGGGTTACGGGAGAAAAGATTTTAATTTTGGAAACTTATTATTAGAAGATCAAATTAACATAAATACAGGTGCAATTTCTGGCAGTAGTATTGACCCAGGGTATTTAAGAAGTAAAAACAATATTAATTTTGTAGATTTTTCTGCAGGGGTTTTAGTAGATCAAGAAAATGCTTGGTTTGGGGCAACTTTAAAACACCTTGGCAGACCTGACATTTCATTTAAAGAAAATGGTAATGTTCCATTAGATATGTTTTTCACCGTGCATGGTGGCTATTTTTTCGAACTAAACAATACACCATTTATGATTTTACCGCAAGATTCCAATCTGTTATTTTCATTTAATTATATGAGGCAATCGCAATACAACAGATTAGACCTGAGCACTTCATTAGAAATGAATACATTTGCATTTGGAGTAATCGCATCAACAAATCCAGAAGGAAAAAGTCCAAATAGTCATGTTTTAACCTCTTTAAATCCATTTGTGACCATGCGAGCTGGTGAATTCAAATTGGGTTATTCCTATGACTTAAATACTTCAAAAATGGGAAATGGACAAGGTATACATGAATTATCTTTAACCTGGCAATCAAGCTATACCTGTCGAGATTGTGATAATTATAAAATGAAGCTAAAGCGAATCTAAATTCATAAGTACTTAAAACAATAAATGTTTTTTTTCGTTATTTCGCCATCCGGCTTGATTTTCATAATTCACAAAAAAGATTTTTAAATCGGCTTGATTTTCATAATCCACAAAGTAGATTTTCTTTTTTGCCTGATTAGAATATTTAGAAAAAAACCACTTTCCATTGTTCTCGCCAACCTGATTTTCATATTTCACCTTGAAGACTTTTAAATCGGCTTGATTTTCGTATTTCACAACAAAAACTTTTATATCTGCCTGATTAGCATATTGCGTACTAAATACTTTTTGTGCATTTGCAAAGCTACTTATGCATAAAAATGCAAGAATTATTGTATATCTCATATCAATAAGTTTTAATCAAATATACAAAAAATTACAAATAACAAACAATAAATTCCAAATCACAAATTCCAAATTCCAACAAACAATAAACAATAAACAATAAACAACTCAATAACTAAGACAAAACCTCGCCATCCAGAAATTGTTGACGGACAAACAAAATATCCCAAATCGTAAATCCAAACAATATTTTTTAAATAACTTAAAAAAAATTATCTTTGAAAATTATTAAAATACTTTTCAATGAAAAAGTGGATTTCAATTTTTAGCATAATAAGCTGTTGTTGGTATTCGAATGCACAAACGGGCATCGGTACCACGACTCCTAATGCGTCAGCAAAATTAGAAATCGCGTCAACAGATAAAGGAATATTAATTCCTAGAATGTCCAAAACGCAACGCGAAAGCATTACGCTTACCACAGCGGCAAACGGATTATTAGTGTATCAAACCGATGATGTGGTGGGTTTTTATGTCAATAACAGTACTACAACTACCCCATCTTGGACTAGATTAAATTCCGATTGGATTAAATCTGGAAACAACATTAGCTACACCGCCGGAAACATTTCTACCACAGGGGCTATCACAGGCGGAAATTCAGACACCTCATCTATCTCAGGATTTTCAGCAAATATTACCTCTGTATCGACAAATTATCCTTTAACGGCTGCCGATAACGGAAAAATAATTCAATCTACTAGCGCTTCTGCCATAAACATCACCATACCTAGTGGTTTACCCGCAGGATTTAATTGTACGGTGGTGCAAATGGGTGCTGGACAAATTACGTTTGCAGGAACCTACTTCAACAGAGGGAATTTTACCAAAACAGCCAGTCAATATGCTATCGTAAGCATCCTTCACATGGGAAGCAATAACATTATTGTGTCTGGCGAAATGAGTAATTAAAATGAAAAAAATCCTATACCTAGTCCTTTTACTAGTATATTGTGCTGCAATTGGTCAAATAGGACTACCCATTCAACAATCAGTGCTTCCAAAAAATAGTTTGGTAGTCAATTACGATTTTTCAAAATCAGCTAGTTTCACACGAGGCAATTCATTTGTAACCAGTATAGCCGCTTCAGGAAACGCATCAGTTGTTAATGCACCCATTTTCATGAATTCATTGGGTTTTATTGAACTAGATGGAGTCAATGAATATCTTGTTACTCCAAATGTTAGACCCTATTTTAAAACGGTAAACGCAAGCGCACAAAAAAGCTTTACGATGAGTCTTTGGATCTATCCAAGTGCCTTAAATGGTGTAATAGTGAGTGAGTTAGATTCACAAACTCCCAGCTCAGGTTTTCATGCTACTAACATAGAAATTGTTAACGGAAATATTAAATACCGTGTTTGGAATAGTCCTATTATAACCTCTTCTTTTGCACTCAGTTTAAACAGATGGTATCACATTGCCATGGTCTATAACGGCACTTCAGTTAAAGCCTATCTTAATGGTGTTTTACAAGGAACACAAACCGCCGCTAGAGAT
Source organism: Flavobacterium sp. (assembly GCF_040382755.1). Taxonomy (GTDB): domain Bacteria; phylum Bacteroidota; class Bacteroidia; order Flavobacteriales; family Flavobacteriaceae; genus Flavobacterium. Next base: position 3,618 of record NZ_JBEIET010000085.1, on the reverse strand, counting down.
ATTCCAAGCATTGCCCAAAATTATGCGATTGGCGCCTCAGAAACTACCTATATGGGGTCTGGTGCTTTTGGCAAATTTAATTTGGCGCAATTCAAATTATACAATTTACCTTTAAGTAATTTAGATATCCTACAAGAATATTTAGCCCGAAAAGATGAGTTTGATTATTCCATTCACAGCCCATCAACCAATACAAACCCTACCTATTGGAGTGTTTCAAGTGTATGGAATAGCGAAACTACTTTTGGTCAACTACATTACACCCCGTGGCTTAACAACACTTCGTTAGGTTGGGCTGCTTTGTATAACGATGCCAATCAATCCATCACATTAAGTTATGATGCACCAACCACGATAAAAGGAATCGTAACCCAAGGTAGAGCCAATAACGGCGGGCAATGGGTCACAAAAGCACATATTGAAACGAGTCCAAACGGTGCGGCACCATGGACTCGCGTACTCGATAATGCCTTGTTAAACACTAACTCAACTGATGATGTGCGCGTCTTATTCCCTACACCCGTTTTTGCAAAAGCGGTAAAGATACTTCCTGTGGAATGGAATCCAGGTGGTCATATTACAATGCGTTTGGGATTAATGGTTAAGCCCATAGATTTTACGACAAACAACTTAACGCTTTATTATAATCCTGCTATGACCGAAAGTTATAGTGGAACAGGTAATACAGTGAATGATTTATCAGGAAATGGAATGAATGGAACGCTAAGTAATGTAACAACAACTGCCACAGCTTTCACTTTCAATGGCAGCAATTCTCAAGTTAGCATTCCTGATAATGCTATTTTGGAACCAGGTACTGGAAATTGGACTATTGAAGTCTGGTTTAAACCGACGGTTATAAATGGTACGCTTTTAGGAAAATATAACAATGGTGGTCAAACAGCAAATATTTCCTACGCTTTACGTATGGGGAGTAATGTTATTCGAGCCGATTTCAGTAACGGAAGTACAGGATTGAGTTCTGATAATTATACCCTAACTCCTAACAATTGGGTGCAAATGGTATATATTTGGAACAAAACAAATAATGCATTATATACTTATTCTAATGGCGTGTTAAAACAAACAAAAACGATAACTATTTCGGGTATACTAAATAGTAGCACTAACTTATTTTTAGGCTCTTATAATGGTGGAGAATATGCACAATATTTTAATGGACAAATAGGTGTTGTAAGAATGTACAATAAAGCCTTAACCGACTCAGAAGTCCTAAACAACTTTAACACTACAAAAGGTACTTACGGGTTATAATTTTTTCTCTTTCAACATTCAACATTCCTTGTTCAACATTTCTTGTTCAAAAAAAATAATCCCTCTAATCCTTTAATTCTTGGTAAAACAACAAACCCCGCATCCTGATAACAACTCAACAACTAACCATAAACAACTAACTATAAACAACTAACAACTCAATATCAAACCCCATCATCCTCAGCGTATCGGAGTACACAACAAATCGTAAATTAATTAAAATAATCAACTAAATATTCATCTGTAAAGATGGGATAATTTATTTTTTTTGAAAGTATTTTGTATTCATTTAATTGATAATCAGCGTTATCATTACTATGAAATTTGTAAACACAAATTAAAATCATAATTATTTCTTTATAACTATATTTAAAATAATCTTCCTCAAAAATAGAAACTTGTTTTTCTTCTACGTTTAATTCATTCAAATCTAATTTTGTATTGAATACTGAAAGTAAACGAAACAAATTTATATGATGTTCATGGTAATAATAACGAACCTTAATTTTTTGAATTGAAATAAATTTCAATAGCATGTCCATAAATAAAAAATCACCTGAAAGCAATGCAACAATCATGGGTTCATACAAATAATCCAATACATGTTCTTGTGGCGATATTTTAATTGTATTAAAAAAGGCAGTAACATCGTTTGAATCATATTTATTTGAAAGTAATTGAACAGAAAATATTCTGCCGGTTAAAATAGGATGAAAATCTTGTGTCGACACGGTACTAAAGTAATCATAAGTAACTGGCAATCCATTCAAATATTTTTTCAATTCTAAAACTGCTATAGAAAAACATTTGATTTGAATATTTGAAGTAGTTGTGCTAACATACGAACACCAATCACCATAATAGCCGTTTAAATTGGAATAATCCACATAAATACAATATACATATTTCAAAAAATTTGTATTCATTAATAGTTTATCATCGGAAAGTTTATGCGTTTTAAAAAGCATTCCAATCGAATTTCCAAAATGCAACGTTTCAGAGTAACTAAAATGACGTTCTATAAAAAATTTGGAGTTAAAAACAGCCACTAAAAGTGTTTGCTTATCTAAATAAACCAATTCCCGACATAATGAAATCATAAAATCAAGCGCCTGCTCACTTTTATAATCCAAACCATTTATAAAATATAGAAGACTTTCAGAATCTTCCTGCAAAAGAGAATATAACTTCTCTTTATCACTCCAATAGGCTTCGTAGGGATTAATTTTTAAATAATGAACATAGTCTTTGTACCCATTAAAACGTGCAAGTGTATCAAGTGTATTCTTACTCGGTTTCACATAACTTGCCAATCCAAATAACCTTCTCAAAGTATTATAACTAATCAATTCGTCAGTTCTTTCAATAATAAGTTCCGATAACAATTGACAATCACCCCTATCTTGTATAGAAAATCCTGCGTTTTTTTCAGTTAGTTTTTTTAAATACTCAATCATTATTTAATATGTATCAATTATGTATCAAATATAAACATATAAAAATACAAATTTGAAAAATAAACAAAAACATGGCAAAAGATTTTACAAAATACTCCTTAGTGGGTGTTGCACAAGAGTTAGGAAAAGCAGGATAAGTTCAGAAAATAATTGAAGATAATCCCGATTTAAGTCAACTAAATAAAACACAATTATGACGATTAAAGAAATCAACGAAAGAATAGAGTTAGATTACAACATTGAAAAAATTAATTTAGCTAACACTAATTGGTTTCCTTTAATGAAATATGATGAAGATTATGGAGTCTCTAAATCTTTAGATGCTATTCAGTACTTAATTGTAGGATTAAATCCTTCATTAACTAACAAATTCGCTAAGCATATTCACGAAACTATTTTTGAAATTGAAGGTACATTTGACCCAATGTCAACTCACGATTACGGTCGTAAAGAAATATATCTAAATAATAAAGCAGCGATAACTAAAAAACTAATTGATTATCAAGCGCTTCTAAAATATGACTCAAAAGAACGAATCCCCTATTTTAAACAATTAGAAAACTTTTTTATTGAAATAGAAAACAAGACGAATTTCAAAGAAAATATTTTTCATTATGATTTTTGCCAATTGAGACATACCGATTCAAATGGAATAAAAAAAACCATCAAAGATAATTATGAAATTCTTGCCAAACATTTAGATAGTATTATTGAAGTGGTTCAACCTAGAATTATTTTTGTTTTTAATGGCACTTTAGCAAAGTTATTAAAAGAAAAAAAAATCTTTTCATCCGAAAATTTACACGAAGATCTAGGATGCTATTTTTACAAAGATATTCCTGTAGTTTTAGCTAATCAACTTTCTGGAGGTGCAACTTCTTTAGTT
>NZ_JBEIET010000084.1:0-9252 GCF_040382755.1 Flavobacterium sp. | reverse complement strand
GACTTTTTCAAGCTAAAAAAAGGCGATAAATTTGCCGTAACCATCAAAGAAAAATATTTTGAAAACGGGGAATATTTAGGAGTAGACGAGGTAGAAGCGTCTTATTTTGAATATAAAGGAAAAAAAATATACGCTTTCCCTTATAAATTAAATGAGAACCAGAAAAAACCGGAATATTATGATGAAAAAGCTTCGGGAGCTAAAAGTATGTTTTTAAAAGCGCCTTTATCCTTTTTCAAATTAACCTCAAAATTTACAGCTCGAAGATTTCATCCAGTACAATTTACTTGGAAAGCACATAATGGAACCGATTATGCTGCACCACACGGAACACCTATAAAAACAACCGCTTCAGGAGTTGTAGAAGCCACAGGATATACTTCTGGAAACGGAAATTTTGTAAAAGTAAGACACAACGGACAATACGCCACTCAATACCTTCACATGTCGAAAATTTTAGTGCGTAGAGGGCAATCGGTAACTCAAGGGCAAATTATTGGAAAAGTGGGAAGTACAGGCTTAGCTACAGGACCGCATGTGTGTTATCGTTTTTGGAAAAATGGCGTACAAGTAGATCCTTTGCGATTAAAATTGCCAACTTCGGAACCGATGACAAAAAATCAAAAAACAAAATATTTAGCAGCCATTGCTCCGCTAAAAAAAGAATTAGACGACACCACATCCAAAACATTTAAAGAATAAACAATTTATTATGAAATTACAACATATCAATCCAACCGAAACAAAAGCTTGGCAAAAATTAACATCGCATTTTTCAGAAATTGAACAGCAGACTATTAAAAATTTATTTGAAAATGATGCCAAAAGAGCAGAAAAATTCAATATTGAATGGGATGAATTTTATGTAGATTTTTCAAAAAATAATTGGACAGTAGAAACTGTACAATTACTTATAGATTTAGCAAATGAAGTAGGTTTGCCAGATGCTATTTCAAAGTATTTTTCAGGAGAAAAAATAAATGAAACCGAAGACAGAGCCGTGCTTCATACCGCATTACGTGCTAATGAAAATGATGTGATTTTGTTTGAAGGAAAAAATGTAATTCCTGAAATTTATGACACGAAAAATAAAATAAAAGATTTTACACATAAAATTGTTTCTGGTGAAGCAAAAGGATTTTCTGGAAAACCATTTACCGATGTGGTGAATATTGGAATTGGTGGTTCAGATTTAGGCCCAGCGATGATTGTGGAAGCCTTACAATTTTATAAAAACAATTTAAACACACACTTTATTTCTAATGTAGATGGCGATCATGTACAAGAAATTCTAAAAAAAATAAATCCTGAAACTACTTTATTTGTAATCGTTTCTAAAACATTTACCACACAAGAAACCTTAACCAATTCGGAAACTGTAAAAAAATGGTTTTTGCAATACGCTACAGAAAAAGATATTGCCAAACATTTTGTTGCCGTTTCAACAAATTTGCAAAACGTAACCAACTTTGGTATCGCACCCGAAAATATTTTTCCAATGTGGGATTGGGTTGGCGGAAGATTTTCATTATGGAGTGCCGTTGGTTTAACTATAAGTTTAGCTGTTGGATACAATAATTTTAATCAATTATTAAAAGGTGCAAATAAAATGGATGTGCATTTTGCGAACACGTCATTTGAAAAAAACATTCCGGTAGTATTAGCTTTGTTAAGTATTTGGCATAATAATTTCTTTGGTGCCGAAACAGAAGCATTAATTCCATACACGCAATATTTACAAAAACTGGCACCTTATTTACAACAAGGTATTATGGAAAGCAACGGAAAATCTATAGGTAGAAATGGAAAACCTGTAAATTATCAAACAGGAACAATTGTTTGGGGCGAGCCAGGAACCAATTCGCAACATGCGTTTTTTCAATTAATTCATCAAGGAACAAAACTAATTCCAACAGATTTTATTGGATTTATTGAACCGCTTTATGGCGAAAAAGACCATCATAACAAATTAATGTCTAACTTTTTTGCGCAAACAGAAGCCTTACTAAAAGGTAAATCTCGTGAACAAGTACTTTCTGAATTTTTAGCACAAGGTAAAACAGAAACTGAAGTAGCACATTTAATACCTTTTAAAGTTTTTGAAGGGAACAAACCCACCAATACTTTATTAATAAAAAAATTGACACCAGAAAGTTTAGGCGCATTAGTAGCCATGTACGAACATAAAATTTTTGTACAAGGAATTATCTGGAATATCTATAGTTATGACCAATGGGGTGTTGAATTAGGCAAACAATTGGCAAATTCTATTTTAAGTGAAATAGAAAGCAGAAATGTCAAAAACCATGATAGTTCAACAACTACGCTGTTAAGTAAGTTTATTAGCTAAAAATTGTTAATAAAATAAAAAAGTGTTAATGTTTTCTTAATGTTATTTATTAAAATTTTTATAATTTTGTCAAAAATATTTAACTAAAAAAACATGAAAAAGAACATTTATTGGTTTTTTCTATTCATTTCGGCATTTGGTTTTTCACAGGTTACAAAATCAGCCATAACTGGTACTGTAAAATCTTCAACAGGTGAAACACTTGCAGCTGCAGTTGTAGAAATTAAGCACGTTCCAACGGGAACAAAATACTTTTCGACAGCTGACGAAAAAGGAAACTATTCGGCAAATTCTGTAAGACCAGGAGGTCCTTACACAATTAAAGTAAATTATGTAGGGTATAACCCTTTTGTAATTGAAGAAATTACTGCTCCATTAGGAAACTCAATTGTAATTAATATTGAGATGCAAAGTGCAATTAATTCTATTGAAGAAGTAAAAATTGTATCTGTTAATTCTAAAGATGCATTTAACAAAAGTAAAACGGGTGCGGGTCAGCAATTTTCTAACAGAGAAATTAACGCTGTGCCGATTATTGGTTCTAGAAACATCAACAGTATTACAAAATATAATGCAAATGCTGGAAGTAACGGAACATTTGGAGGACAAGACTCTCGTTTGAACAATTTTACAATTGACGGTTCTGTATTTAATAATGGTTTTGGTTTGGGTTCAGATTCTCAAGCTGGAGGTAGAACAGGTTCTACTGCAATCTCATTAGACGCTATTGAGCAACTTCAAGTAAACATTGCTCCTTTCGATATTAGACAATCTGGATTTACAGGTTCAGGAATTAATGCGGTTACTAGAAGTGGTACAAATGAAATTGAAAGTTCTGTGTATCATTCATTCAGAAATAATGATAAAGAATTTTTAGGAGATAGAGCTGGAAACATAAAAATTACGCCTTCTCAATTTCAAGAAAAAATTTGGGGCGCTCGAATTGGCGCACCAATTATCAAGGACAAATTATTTTTCTTTGGTAACTTTGAAACTATTGATAATGTTAGCCCAGCAACTACGTGGACTTCATCAGGATCACCAAATGCTGGAGCACAAGTATCTGAAACAGCTTATACTGATTTAGTAAGTGTTTCAAATCTTTTGAAAAATTCTTTTGGATATGAAACAGGCGCTTTTGAAAATTTTGATGCTGTTAGAGAATCTAAAAAGTTTTTAGCTAGAATTGACTGGAATATTAATGACAATCATAAATTAACAGCACGTTATGTTCACCATGATTCTGGAGCTGATGAATTAATTTCAAATTCAAACTCTGCTGGTTTTGGTAACAGAAGAACAAACGTTTTCTCTATGTCATACAAAAATAGTGGTTATGTTATTGAAGACAATACAAGGTCTGCTGTTTTAGAATGGGATTGGAAAATTTCAGAAAAATGGTCAAATAACTTTATTGCAGGTTATGACAAACAACTTGAAAATAGAGGTTTACAAGGTGGTGGACTTTTCCCAACTATTGATATTAAAAAAGGATCAAATAACTACATTTCTGCAGGTTTAGACCCATTTACACCTTCTAACTTGTTAGATTATTCTACATTGCATTTTACCAACAATATTACTGGTAATTTTGGAAAACATACCTTATTATTTGGAGCTAATTTTGAAAGATTTGTGTCAAATAATAATTTCTTTCCTGCATCAAACGGAGTATATATATTTGATACTTTAGCTGCTTTCCAAGGAGCGGTTGCTGAAACAGTAGCAAATAATGGCGCGCCAGCTACAACAGCTGCAAATTTACCATCAAGATTTCAATACAGATATTCTGCTTTACCTGGTGGGGCAGAACCAATGCAAGTGTTAAAATCTAATAAAATTGATATTTATGCACAAGATGAATATAAGCCTACAGATAATTTAAAACTTACATTTGGTATTAGAGCAACTGCAGTTAGTTTTGCAGATACTGCATTAGAAAATCCTGCAGTTACTGCAATGTCTTTTAGAGATGGTGAAAAATTTAATACCGGAAACATGGCAAAAACCCAATACTTGTTTGAACCAAGATTTGGATTTAACTTTGATGTGAATAAAAATGCCAGAACCATTTTCCGAGGTGGAACAGGAATATTTACAGGTAGACCACCACTTGTGTTTTTATCTAACGCAATTGGAAATAATGGTGTGTTAACTGGTTTTGTTGATGTAAGTGGAGCGGCTTTAGCTGCAGGCGGATACGGATTTACGGCAAATCCGGGTCAATATTTTACACCTAGCACGCCTCAATTGCCAACTACATTTGATTTGGCCTTTACAGATGAAAATTTCAAATTTCCACAAACTTGGAAAACAAATTTTGCAATAGATCAAAAATTACCGTTTGGTTTAGTAGCTTCATTTGAAGGAATTTATAGCCAAAATATCAACGAAGTGTTTTATTATAATGCTAATTTAGAAGTTGCTCAAAGAACTATTAATAATGGGGGTGACAATCGTCCTTTCTATTCAGGAACAGATAATGGAGCAAGAATAAATGATAATGTATCAAATGCAATTGTATTATCAAACACATCACAAGGCTATTTTGTTTCAACAACATTTAAATTAGAGTATCCTTATAAAAAAGGATTTTGGGGATCAGTTGCCTATACAAAATCAACTGCTCAAGATTTATTATCTGCAGGTTCTATTGCTTCAGGTTCTTGGACGGGAGCAAGATCTGTGTTAGGAAATAATAATTTAGATTTATCTAATTCAAACAACAATACCCCTCACAGAATTGTAGGTTTATTAGGTTATAAATTAAATTACGGATCTAAATATGGGGGTTCTACATCGTTTAATATTGGTTACGTTGGAGAAAAAGCAAGTCCTTATACCTATACTTATGGAAGTGACATCAACGGTGACCGTGTAAATGGAAATGATTTATTATACGTGCCTAAAAATGCTTCTGAACTTAGATTCTCAGATATCACTCAAAATGTTGGTGGTGTATCTCAGGTATTATTTACTGCCGCTCAACAAGCAGCTGCTTTCGACCAATACATTGAACAAGATTCTTATTTAAAAACAAAACGTGGACAATACGTGGAAAGAAATGCATCTACGTTACCAATGTTACACCGTTTAGATTTATCTGTTACTCAAGATTTCTTCTTAAAAATAAAAGGAAAAAAACAATCTTTTCAATTTAGAGCAGACATCTTAAACTTCACAAACTTGTTAAACCATGATTGGGGCGTTTCGAAAAGAGCAACAAACACGCAAATATTATCGGTTAGTCAAGCTCCAAGTGCAGCAAACAATTATGTGCCAAGTTTTCAATTGGCACAACAAACCGATGATAATGGAAAAAGATATTTAATTAAAGATACTTTATCTAATAATTCATCGGTATTTGATGTTTGGCAAGCGCAATTCACATTAAGATATACATTTGGTAAATAGTGTAAACTAATAAACATTCAAAACATGAAATTAATTAATAAAATATCAAAAGCGTTAGCAGTAGTAACTGTAGCTTTATTATCATTTTCTTGTGAAAGTGATTCAGAAAATGTAGTTGAAAAATATCCTACCATTGTAGAGATATTAGATGCTGATCCTGCAAATTTCAGCATCTTAAAAGCAGCTTTAGTTAAAACAGGCTTGCTAAATACATTTAGAAACCCTGGTTCTTATACTGTACTAGCGCCAAAAAATAGTGCTTTTATTGCGGCTGGAATAACTGAGGCAAGTATTGAAGCAACTCCAACTTCTGGTGTTTCTGCTTTAAGAAGAATATTACAATACCATGTATTGACAGTTGGAACACTTTCTGCGGATTTTCCTAGCAACGGATATGTAAATTCTTTTTCTCCTTTCGGTACATCAACTTCTACTTCAATTAGTTTATACACTAATAAAACTAATGGTGTAGTTATTAATGGAGGAAATACTAATGGTGGCGCAACTGTTTTACAAGCAGATATTAACGCAAGTAATGGAGTAATTCACGTAATTAGTCATGTATTAAGTATTCCTAAAGTACATAACTTAATTATTGCAAATCCAGATTTATCTAGTTTAGTAGGTGTATTAACTTCTGCGCCTCAAGCTGCGGTGTTAACGGATATTACTACAACTGCAACGGGTGCTTCTAATGCGTTATCACGTACTGTTTTTGCGCCAACAAACGCTGCGTTTGGTAGTGCTGCGTTTTTAACAGGGCAATCTGCTGCAAATATTACTAAAGTGTTGAGATTCCATATTGAAAACAATAATCGTAGAGCTTCGTCTTCAACTGTTTTTGTTGCGGCAGCTACTCCTGTAGTTACAACTCCTTTGGTTATTAATACACAATTAACTGGTCCACAACAAACTATTTCAATAGCTGCTGGGACTGTAAAAATTGCTGATATTACAGCAGCTAATGCAAACATTACAACTATTAACATTCAAGGTTCTAATGGTGTGGCACATATCATTGATAAAGTATTACAACCTACTTTATAAAAAATACCTATTAAATTCTAAACCGTTCCAATTGATTTTGGAACGGTTTTTTTTTATCTTATAAAATCATACATTTACAAAAAAAAATACAACATGGTATTAAGTAGATTTTGGTTGACTATTTTTATTTCTTCTATAGTGTTTATTATAGTAAGTTTGTTTGCAGAAAACACGTATTCTGTAGATTACGTATTAAATGGAAAAAAAGATGATCCTGTTTTAATTTCAGAAAAGTTTTTAAAAGAAATCCCTGTTTTTATTAAAGATAGTATTCAAAAATCCGAAGAAAAAACATTTACCATTAATAGAGATACATTAAATCCAGATACTACTTACGTTTATAAAAATCAAACTGTAAAAATTTACAGTGGCACACAAAAATCAGATGGTTTATTACCAACTTGTAAAAACAGTTTGTTCGATATTATTCTGCCTCTTATGGCCTATTTGGCTTTCTTTTGCGGTTTAATGGAGTTGCTAATAATTTCAGGCGCATCCGAAAAATTAGCCAAAAAATTAAGTCCGTTTTTCGCACAAATATTTCCATCTGTACCTAAAAATCACGAATCGGTTTCTTATATGACGTTAAACTTTGCGGCAAATTTCTTAGGATTAGATTCTGCTGCAACACCTTTCGGATTAAAAGCTATGGAAAGTCTACAATCACTTAACCCAGACAAAGACAAAGCCAGCGATGCGCAAATTATGTTTATGTGTTTACATGCTGCTGGTTTAACTTTGATTCCAACATCTATTATTGGCTATCGTGCAGCAGCAAATGCGGAAAATCCAGCAGATGTAATGTTGCCTTGTATTATTACCTCATTTATAGGTACCATTGCTGCGCTATTGATTGTAGGAATTAAACAGAAAATAAACTTTAAAAGCGCTACTTTAATCGTTGGATTAATGACAATAATTGCTGCAATTACTGGATTATTGTTTTACGTTAACGGATTAAATTTAGTGGAGAAAAACTTCTTTACTTCTAATTTGTCAGGATTAATGTTAATTGCAATTATTGGAATAACATTATTTTATGCTTTTACTAAAGAAAAGAAATTTGTAGAGCAAAAAACCACAATTTTTGATGCCTTCGTTTCCGGTGCAAAAAATGGTTTAACTACTGGTGTTACTATTTTTCCTTATGTAATGGGAATGTTGGTAGCCATTTCTTTTTTTAGAAATAGCGGCTTGTTTGAAATTATGAGTAACGGAATTTCTTTTGTGTTTTCCAATATTGGCGTAAGCAAACAAATTACCGATTCGTTACCTGTTGCTATGTTACGCCCTTTCAGTTCAAGTGGCTCGAGAGGATTTATGATTGATGCAATGAACACATTTGGCGTTGATTCTTTAACCGGAAGATTGAGCGCTATTTTTCAATGCAGTGCAGAAACTACTTTTTATGTAATTGCAGTTTATTTTGGAAGTATTAACGTAAAAAACACGCGATACACTTTAGGAATTATGCTATTAGTAGATTTAATTTGTGTAATTGCTGCGATTGCAGTGGCAAGTTGGTTTTTTTAGAGGGTAATTAACGCTCTAAGAGTTTGAAAATCTTGGAGATTTTTAAATATATTTCATAACTTTACCTTTCAAAACATACACACAATGGACTTTTTATATCAAGACCCGTATCCTATTTTAAAAGATGATACAACCTACAAAAAATTAACTTCAGATTTTGTAAAAATTGAACAACTTGGCGATAGAGAAATCTTAGTGGTTGACCCAAAAGGATTAGAATTATTAGCACAAGAAGCCATGGACGACGTTTCGTTTATGCTACGTTCTGCACATTTACAAAAACTTAGAAACATTATAGAAGACCCAGAAGCCACAGATAACGATCGTTTTGTAGCCTATAATTTATTACAAAATGCTGCTGTAGCCGTGGAAGGTCAATTGCCTTCTTGCCAAGATACAGGAACAGCAATTGTGGTAGCTAAAAAAGGCGAAAACGTGTACACAGGTGTGGAAGATGGCGAATGGTTATCGAAAGGAATTTACAATACATACCAAAATAAAAACCTTCGTTACTCGCAAATTGTACCGATTTCGATGTTTGAAGAAAAAAATTCAGGTTCAAATCTTCCTGCTCAAATTGATATTTATGCGAAAAAAGGAAATTCTTATGAATTTTTATTTCTAACAAAAGGTGGTGGTTCGGCCAACAAAACCTTCTTATATCAAAAAACAAAATCGTTATTAAATGACAAATCATTAGAAGAATTTGTTCGTGAACGCATTATGGATTTAGGGACAGCGGCTTGTCCTCCGTATAACTTGGCTATCGTTATTGGTGGCACTTCTGCGGAAGCGAACTTAGCAGCCGTGAAAAAAGCATCAGCAGGATATTATGATAATCTTCCAACTTCTGGAAACATGTCAGGTCAAGCGTTTCGTGATTTAGAATGGGAAAAAAGAGTACAAAT
>NZ_JBEIET010000083.1:0-9268 GCF_040382755.1 Flavobacterium sp. | reverse complement strand
TCAAGGTACACATGGCATATTCCATACCACCGTCGCCACCTTGAATAACGGAATATTGTTTGTACGGATATTGACCTACATTTTTATTGAAATAGGCTAATAATTCAGCGGTTTTAGGCTGCATTTTTTTCCAATTTTCTAAGTTCTCTTTTTTGTTTTTATATAAGAAGTGTAATTCTGTTTCATTTTCACCCATAATTTTATCGTGAATGTATTCTGGATCTGCAGCCCAAGCAAAATCATGTACGTTTGGCGCTACGAAATGCCAAGTTAATGATGATGTTTTTTTCGGATAAGTAACCACAACACCTGCGTCTTCATACCCTTTTCCAATTTCATTTTTATTTTGAAGATATCCTGTACTTCCAATAGTATAGTCTTTATCAATAGTAATTTTTACATCAAAATTCCCCCAAACACCATGAAATTCTCTTGCTATATAAGTGTCGGCATGCCATCCTTCAAAATCATATTCAGCCATTTTAGGATACCATTGTGTCATGGAAAGCGCTACATTTTCTTCTGAATTTCTTCCAGAACGACGAATTTGAAGTGGCACTTGTCCTTCAAAATCTAATGTAAAAGTGGAACTTGATTTTGGTAAAATTGGTTGAGGCAAAGTAACTTCTAAAACGGTTCCTACTACTCTACTTTGTGCAGCAGTTCCATTTTGTTTGCAATTTGAAACCAACAAATATCCAATTTCGTTTGGCTGCAAAGTACTTATTCTACTTTCCTTAATTTCTTTTTTATCTTTTGTAAATTTTCGCACCATTCGTTTGTCAGGATCCGAAATAGTTTGCAAACGCATATCCATAGCACTTCCTGGCTGAAACGCATTTGGATACAAATGAAAGAAGACTTTCTTTAACGTATCAGGTGAATTATTTGTATAATTTAATTCTTGATTTCCTTTATATTGGTATTTTTTCACATCCATATTCACATTCATTTTATAATCAACATGTTGTTGCCAATATCCTGAATTTGGATTGTTTTGTGCAAAAGAAATTCCTGTTAAAAGAATTAAAAAATGTTTAAATGTATTTTTCATTTGTAACTGTATTATGTAAAAAGAAAACCACAAAGATAAACGACTACGTATCTCTTTGTGGTTACTGTATGTTTTTGATGTTTTATTTTTTAGTCATTTTTTCAGCTAATAACAAAGCATTATATGCATTTACTATTTTTCCAGATTTAGACACTTCAGAAAAGTTAACCTTCTTTTTATCTTCACCTACAGAAATCATATTTTTTAACGATGTACCACTTTCCATAATAATTTGTTTCACCTCAACGCAAGTTAAACTTGGATAGTAAGCACGAATTAATGCGGCAACACCCGCTACATTTGGTGAAGCCATTGAAGTACCTTGTAAATATTCGTAGGTATTTAAAGGAGTGGTTGCGTAAATTTTTTCACCTGGTGCAAAAATATCAACATTATTTTTTCCATAATTTGAAAAAGAAGCTACCATTTTAGACCCATAATCTGGAGTAAGTGCACCAATAATTAAAACGTTATTAGCAAATTCTAGTGAATTATCATACGTGTCATTTGGATATTTATTCGTTACATCTAAATCATATGATTCGTTTCCTGCAGCAATTACTACAAGTACATCTTTAGATGCCGCATATTTTATGGCATCTATAACCCATTCTTTGTTTTGAGAAAAATACTTTCCAAAAGAACCATTGATTACTTTTGCACCATTATCTACTGCATAACGAATTCCTAAAGCAATATCTTTATCGTATTCATCACCATCAGGAACCGCTCGAACTGCCATAATTGAAACAACAGAGCTTGCTACTCCATCGCCACCTTTTTTATTACCTCTTACTTGCGCCACAATACCCGCAACATGTGTACCATGTTTTGCTTCTTTTGGCTCAGGTCCTACGACATTATTATTACCGTATTTTGTATCTTTAATATCTTCTGGATTATCGCCAACTATTTTTCTACCATCGTATGCTACATTCAAATTATAATTTAATTGCCCATAAACATGGTCTTTAAAATCAATAATTTCTTTATCAAAATCAGCTTTAGTCATTCCTGTTAAAAACTGAGAAAACATCGCTTTTGCTTGTAACAAACTTTGATCTTTAGTATCAATTTTTTTAACTTCCTCTAAAGTAAAGTTATCTTTTTTAAGATGCGATTTAATAGCTTTTTCAGCGTTTAAAATCATATCTAATTGCTGCTTATCTTGTTGCAATCCTTTAATATCTTCTTCTAATTTTGCTTTTGCTCTTTCATAATCAGGTGTGTTTGGACCTTTTTTTACAATACGAGTCATTTCTAATTGCTCATGAACAGCATCTCCTAAAAAATTCCAACCATTAATATCATCAATATACCCATTTTTATCATCGTCAATATTATTTCCAGCAATTTCTTTTGGATTGGTCCAAATAACCGATTTTAAATCTTCGTGATTAATATCTACACCAGAATCTACAATACCAACAATCACTTTCGTTCCTTTTTTTCCTTTTAATACTTCAGCATACGCTTTATCCACACTCATACCTGGTACGGTGTCTTTTATTATGTCTAAATTACTCCAACGCTGTAAGTCTTTTTCTTTTAAAGGGGTTGTTTTTAATGGCATTTTATCAATATTCTCAACCGGAGTTGAAACCATTTTAGCTGATCCGCAACCAGATAAAACAAGTGCTAAGGCAAATGATAGATATAAAGGTTTAAATTGAATTTTCATATTCGTATAATTTTATTTAATTTGATAATTAGTAAGTATTTCAAAGGGTTTGTTACACATAAAATGTACTAAAATATATCTTCACATTTAAAAACATCTTTTAACCTTACCCCTTTTTCTGTTTTTTCTACAGTTATAATTTGATTGTGTGCATCGTGCTCTAAAAATAAATAGTAATTATTTTCTGCAGCTGCAGTCATAAATTTTGCTTTTTCGTCCATTGTTAAAAGCGGTCTGGTATCGTATCCCATAACATATGGAATAGGAATATGACCAGCAGTAGCTAATAAATCGGCACAAAAAACAATGGTTTTTCCTTTATAATTAATATGCGGAAGCATTTGTTTTTCGGTATGTCCATCAGCAAAAAAGATGCCAAAATCTAATTCTGAAGTAGTTAAAAAATCACCTTCGGCACGATTAATAAATTTCAACTGACCGCTTTCTTGCATTGGCAAAATATTTTCATTTAAAAAAGAAGCTTTTTCACGAGAATTTGGTTGAGTTGCCCATTCCCAATGGTTTTTATTTGTCCAAAAGTTTGCATTTTTAAAAGCCACTTCATAACCTGTTTTGTCGTGATTCCAATTTACAGAACCACCACAATGGTCAAAGTGTAAATGTGTCATAAAAACATCAGTAACATCATCTTTATGAAATCCGAATTTAGCTAATGATTTGTCTAAACTTTCGTCGCCCCAAAGAGAATAATAGCCAAAAAACTTATCGGATTGTTTGTTTCCCATTCCGGTATCTATTAATGTAAGCTTATTTCCATCTTCAATTAGCAAACATCTGGCAGCAATATCTATTAAATTATTAGCATCAGCAGGATTGGTTTTATTCCAAATTGTTTTGGGAACAACACCAAACATAGCACCGCCGTCTAACTTAAAATTTCCTGCTTCTATTGGATATAATTTCATGATTTATATTTTTTGCCAAATTACAAAATTTTCAATAAATGAAATCGTAAAATACAACAAGTTTGCCTAAGTAAACATCAATAAAAAAAACGATAACATTTATGACCACTAAAAAATAATATTAGCATAAATGAAAACTATGAAAATATAAGTTATAAAAATGTTATCAAACCTTGTAAAAAGTTTTTTATGGTTTATCTTTGCAGAGTTAATTTAGACAAAATCAAAATAAGGAATACAAAACAAATATAATTAATAACTAAGTTATGATAAAAGTATCTGAATCTGCAAGTAAAAAAATTATTGATATGATGAAGGAAGAAGGTTTTGATGCTGCAACTGATTATGTCCGTGTTGGTGTAAAAAGTGGCGGTTGTTCTGGACTTTCTTATGAATTAAAATTTGATAAAGAGTTAGGTGAAAATGATAAAGTTTTCGAAGATAGTAATGTAAAAATTGCTGTTGAAAAAAAATCATTTTTATATTTAGCTGGAACTATTTTAGAA
The DNA here is from genome assembly GCF_040382755.1 of Flavobacterium sp. Taxonomy (GTDB): domain Bacteria; phylum Bacteroidota; class Bacteroidia; order Flavobacteriales; family Flavobacteriaceae; genus Flavobacterium. Next base: position 5,101 of record NZ_JBEIET010000083.1, on the reverse strand, counting down.
TTCTCAGGAGGATTAAACGGAAAAGGGTTTGTTTTTAACAATCCAAATGCACAAAGAACGTGTGGGTGTGGGGAAAGTTTTTCGCTTTAACAGAATCTAAAAAAGGGAACAATCTAAAAAATTCAAAAAATGGCAAAGTACAATTCATTTGAAGAAATGGAAGTTTATCAAAAAGCTTTACAATTTGGTGTAAAAGTTTATAAATTGACATTATCAGATGAAAAAATTGCTAAAGATTACGGTTTGAAAGACCAATTACAAAGAGCTGCCTTATCAATATCTAACAACATAGCGGAGGGTTTTGAACGGGAGACGAAAAAAGAATTAATTAGATTTTTATATTTTTCAAAAGGATCAGCAGGAGAATGTAGAAATATGTTTAATTTTTTATTGTCATTAGAATACATAAATAATGACAATTATCATGAATACAAAAATAATGTTTTAGAAATTTCAAAACAATTAGGAAATTACATAAAATATTTAAAAAACTTAGAAAAACAAGATAAACTAAATCAAAAAAATCTATAATTCTAAAAAAATAAATTGGCTACATATTTAATAGTTTAATAAATTTTTTAGATTTTTAGATCTTTTAGATCTTTTAGATAAAAAAATGAGTAAATACACAGAAGACGATTTAAAAGTCGAATTAGAAAATAAAGAATACGAATACGGATTTTATACTGAATTAGAATCGGAAACGTTTCCAATTGGTTTAAATGAAGACATTGTGCGTGCTATTTCTGAAAAGAAAAACGAACCACAATGGATGACCGATTGGCGTTTAGAAGCATTCGCCGCGTGGAAACAAATGGAAGAACCAGAATGGGCAAATGTGCAATATGAAAAACCCGATTTTCAAGCTATTGCCTATTATTCGGCACCAAAAAAATCAGATCCAAATAAAACATTAGATGATGTTGATGCGGAATTATTAGAAATGTACAAAAAACTTGGAATTTCTATTGACGAGCAGAAAAAAATGAATAATGTAGCAATGGATATTGTTGTTGATTCTGTTTCAGTAGCTACTACATTCAAAAAAACATTAGGCGAAAAAGGAATTATTTTTTGTCCTATTTCCGAAGCCATTCAAGAACATCCCGAATTAGTTAAAAAATATTTAGGAACTATTGTACCGCAAAAAGATAATTTTTACGCCGCTTTAAATTCAGCCGTTTTCTCTGATGGAAGTTTTTGTTATATTCCAAAAGGTGTGAAATGTCCGATGGAATTATCAACTTATTTTAGAATCAATCAAGGTGGAACAGGACAATTTGAAAGAACTTTAGTAATCGCCGATGAAGGCAGTTATGTCTCTTATCTTGAAGGATGTACAGCTCCAAGTCGTGATGAAAATCAACTTCACGCTGCGGTTGTAGAATTGATTGCTTTAGACGATGCTGAAATAAAATATTCGACCGTTCAAAACTGGTATCCTGGAAATAAAGAAGGAAAAGGTGGTGTATTCAATTTTGTAACCAAAAGAGGTTTATGTGAGAAAAACGCTAAAATTTCTTGGACACAAGTTGAAACAGGTTCTGCCGTAACTTGGAAATACCCATCTTGTGTTTTAAAAGGAGATAATTCTATTGGTGAGTTCTACTCTATCGCTGTAACAAATAATTTCCAACAAGCGGATACGGGAACAAAAATGATTCATTTAGGTAAAAATACAAAGTCAACCATTATTTCAAAAGGAATTTCGGCTGGTAAATCTCAAAATAGTTACCGTGGATTGGTTCAAATTAGTAAAAACGCTGATAATGCCCGAAACTTCTCACAATGTGATAGTTTACTTATGGGTAATAATTGTGGTGCCCATACATTTCCATATATAGAAAGTAAAAATACAAGTGCAAAAATAGAACACGAAGCCACCACATCTAAAATTGGAGAAGACCAAGTATTTTATTGCAACCAAAGAGGAATCCCTACAGAAAAAGCAATTGCTTTAATTGTAAATGGTTTCAGTAAAGAAGTCTTAAATAAATTACCAATGGAATTTGCAGTAGAGGCGCAAAAATTATTGGAAATTAGTTTAGAAGGCTCCGTAGGATAATCAAAATATAAATCAGAATAAAAACACATTCATACAATGTTACAAATTAAAAACTTACACGCTTCAGTTGAAGACAAAGAAATATTAAAAGGAATTAATTTAGAAGTAAAAGCGGGAGAAGTTCACGCGATTATGGGACCAAATGGTGCTGGAAAAAGTACCCTTTCATCTATAATTGCTGGAAACGAAAACTATAACGTAACTGCTGGCGAAATTATTTTAGAAGGTGAAGACATATCTGAATTAGCACCCGAAGAAAGAGCTCACAAAGGCGTTTTCTTGTCTTTTCAATATCCAGTTGAAATACCTGGTGTTTCAGTTACAAATTTTATGAAAACGGCTATTAATGAATCGCGTAAAGCACGTGGACAAGAAGATATGCCTGCAAATGAAATGCTGAAATTAATTCGTGAAAAATCAGAATTGTTAGAAATTGACAGAAAATTTTTATCGCGTTCACTTAACGAAGGATTTTCTGGTGGTGAGAAAAAACGTAATGAAATTTTTCAAATGGCGATGTTAGAACCAAAATTAGCCATTCTTGACGAAACAGATTCTGGTTTAGATATTGATGCTTTGCGCATTGTTGCTAATGGTGTGAACAAGCTAAAAAATGAAACCAATGCCGTTTTAGTTATTACGCACTACCAAAGATTATTAGATTATATAGTTCCTGATTTTGTACACGTTTTAATGGATGGAAAAATCGTTAAATCTGGCGATGCCTCTTTAGCATTAGAATTAGAAGAAAAAGGATACGATTGGATTAAAAACGAATTGGTATAATTGTTTGTAGTTTATTGTTTATTGTTCTCGCAGCCATAAACTAAAAACCATAAACCATAAACATAAATTATGGAATTAAAAGAAAAAATACTATCGTCTTTTATGGCGTTTGAAGAAAAAATTGCTGATGTAAACAATGATTTACACGACATTAGAACTTCAGCTATAAAACACTTTGAAAATAAAGGTTTTCCTACTAAAAAAGAGGAAGCCTGGAAATATACCTCGTTAAATGCCATTTTAAAAAATGATTTTAGTGTATTTCCTAAAAAAGAAAATACTGTAGAATTTGCTGATGTAAAAAAATACTTCTTAAATGAAGTGGATACGTATAAAGTTGTATTTATTGACGGGAAATTCAGTTCACATTTATCATCCACCACACACGATGGTTTAGATGTTTGCTTAATGTCTTCGGCCTTAAACAAGCCAAAATACAAGATGTACATTGACGAATATTTCAACAAAATTGCGAATAAAGATGATAGTTTAACATCATTAAACACGGCTTTTTCTCAAGAAGGTGCGTATGTAAATATTCCAAAGAGCAAAGTGGTTGACAAACCTATTGAAATTTTATATTTTTCAACAGGTTCTGAAGCTGCATTAATGACACAGCCTCGAAATTTAATACTTGTAGGAGAAAATGCACACGTACAAATTGTAGAACGTCACCAGAGTTTAAATAGCAATCCGGTTTTAACAAATTCGGTTACAGAAATTTTTGCTCAAAAACGCGCAATTGTTGATTATTATAAAGTGCAAAACGATTTACAAACTGCGAATTTAATTGACAATACATACATTGCTCAAAAACAAGACAGTCACGTTTCGGTTCATACATTTTCGTTTGGAGGAAACATTACCAGAAATAATTTAAACTTCTACCATCAAGGCGAACATATTGATTCTACTTTAAAAGGTATTACTATTATTGGCGACAAACAACACGTTGACCATTATACTTTAGTGCAACACGCAACGCCAAATTGTGAAAGTCATCAAAATTATAAAACTATTTTGGACGGAAGTGCTACAGGTGTTTTTAATGGTAAAATTTTCGTAGAAAAAGAAGCACAAAAAACAGATGCGTTTCAGCAAAATAATAATATTCTATTAAGTGATAAAGCTACTATTAATGCGAAACCTCAATTGGAAATTTTTGCAGATGATGTAAAATGTTCACACGGTTGTACTATTGGACAGTTAGATGAAAGTGCGATGTTTTATATGCAACAACGTGGAATTGGTAAAAAAGAAGCCAAAGCATTATTAATGTACGCGTTTACAAGTGAAGTGACTAATAGTGTGAAAATTCCAGAACTAAAAAGTAAAATCGCCCGAATTATTGCCGATAAATTAGGTGTAAATATGGGATTTGATTTATAAAAAAACAATTATATAAAAAAAGCGGTTTCAATATTGAAACCGCTTTTTTTTTACTCTTTTCTATATTTTTTAGTTTCTTCAAAAACGTGTTCTAAAATTTTAGCGTCTTCTTCAGAAAATTCAACATTTCTTCTTGCCATTACAATTTTAGCAGTTTCAAACGCTTTTTTGGTCAGATAAGTTGTAAAACCACTTGCTCCGCCCCAACTGAAACTTGGCACAAAATTTCTTGGAAATCCTGCTCCAAAAATATTAGTACTTACCCCAACAACTGTGCCCGTATTAAACATAGTATTAATTCCGCATTTACTGTGGTCACCCATCATTAATCCGCAAAATTGCAAACCTGTTTTAGCGAAATTTTCTGTTTCGTAGCTCCACAATTTTACTTCTTCGTAATTGTTTTTTAAGTTACTATTGTTGCTATCTGCACCCATATTACACCATTCACCTAAAACGGCATTTCCTAAAAACCCATCGTGTCCTTTATTAGAATAGCCAAATAAAACCGAATTATTCACTTCACCACCAATTACAGAATGAGGTCCAACCGTTGTGGCGCCATAAACTTTTGTAGCTAATTTCACTCTACCCGATTCACACAAAGCAAAAGGACCTCTAATTACAGAACCTTCCATTATTTCAGCATTTTTACCAATATAAATAGGACCTGTTGATGCATTTAAGGTTACAAATTCTAATTTAGCGCCTTCTTCAATAAAAATATTTTCTGGTGCAATTACGTTTACCGATTTAGGTATCGGTTGTGAAAATCGATCTTCAGTCAACAATTCGAAATCTTCACGAATAGCTACCTCATTTTTTTGAAAAATATCCCAAGTGTTTTCAATTTTAATGCAG
>NZ_JBEIET010000082.1:0-9300 GCF_040382755.1 Flavobacterium sp. | reverse complement strand
GTGCTTTTACAATTAAAAAAATAAAATACTGAAACAAATTCAGCATAAAATGAAGAAAAAACTCATTCAAAATACCAAAGACCATTTTGAAAAATTATTTCAAAAACCTGCGAAACATATCTTTCTTTCACCAGGAAGAATTAATATCATTGGCGAACACGTAGACTATAACGACGGTTATGTACTTCCGGCTGCCATTAACAAATACATTTGTTTTGCCATTTCTGAAAATAAAAATTCAGAATGTGTACTTGTAGCTAAAGATTTGAATGATGTATATACATTTGACATAAATGACCCTTTACAACCCATTGATAAAATGTGGGCAAATTATATTTTAGGAGTACTGCATCAGTTAAAAGAAAGAGGTATAAAACTAAAGGGCTTTACCCTTGTTTTTAGCAGTACCATTCCTATGGGTGCTGGCTTATCTTCTTCTGCAGCTTTAGAATGTGGTGTGGCTTACGCAATGAATAACCTGTTTCAACTTCAGTTGTCTAAAGAGGAAATGGCGAAAATAGGACAAAAAGCAGAACATACTTTTGCGGGTGTCAATTGCGGCATTATGGATCAATTTGCATCTGTATTTGGTAAAAAAAATAAGGTCATAAAATTAGATTGCACCTCGTTAGCGTACGAATATCATCCCGCTAATTTTAACGAATACCAATTGGTTTTGTTTGATAGTTGTGTGAAACATACGCATTTAACTTCGGGGTATAACGACAGACGAAATGAAGTAGAACAAGGATTAGCCATCATAAAAGCGAATTATCCTGAAGTAACTTCGTTTAGAAATTGTACCGAAGCAATGGTGGTGGCATTGAAAAATACGTTAGGCGAAATTATATTCAACAGGTGTTTATTTGTGGTACAAGAAATAGAACGTGTACCCTTAGCCATCGCTGCATTATCAAAAGGAAACATAAATCAATTGGGCGAATTAATGACAAAAACCCATTATGGCTTATCGGAATTGTACGAAGTAAGTTGCCCCGAAATGGACTTTTTAGTTGCCGAAGTACTCGGTGAAGCTGAGGTGGTTGGCGCACGAATGATGGGTGGTGGTTTTGGTGGTTGTACCATAAACGTAGTAAAAAAAGAAAAGGCGAACAGCGTAATTCAAAAGCTTACAAAAGCCTATAAAATAAAATACAACATCGATTTAAAAGCATATAAAATAAAAATTGCCAAAGGCACTAGCACGTATGGAATTTAACATTAACGAACATCCGCACAGAAGATTCAATCCGTTATTAAACGAATGGATTTTGGTCTCACCACATCGGGCAAAACGACCTTGGCAAGGGCAAAACGAAACGCCATCTATTGAAAACAGTGTAGCGCACGACGAAAATTGTTATTTGTGTGCTGGAAATACTCGATCTAATGGCGAACAAAATCCGCAATATGACGCGTGTTATGTTTTTGACAATGATTTTCCTGCCCTATTGGAAGATGACATTACTTTTGAATCGAAATTGAATCCTTTATTTCAAATAAAACCAGAAAAAGGAATCAACAGAGTCATTTGTTTTTCACCCAAACACAACATTACGTTAGCCGAAATGGATGTAAAGGAAATTGAAAACGTAATACACACTTGGAAAGAAGAATATGCTACTTTGGGCAGTAAAGACTTTATTAATTACGTGCAAATATTTGAAAACAAAGGCAGTGTAATGGGTTGTAGCAATCCCCATCCGCACGGACAGATTTGGGCACAATCGTCGCTACCTACTCAAGTTGAAAAAACACAAAAAAGTTTGCAAGCCTATTTCGAAAAAAACAATACCAGTTTACTGGAAGATTATATAAAACAAGAATTAGTAGCACAAGAACGCATTGTCCTTGAAAACGAACATTTTGTGGTTTTGGTGCCGTTTTGGGCTACTTGGCCTTTCGAAACTTTGCTTGTTAGCAAACGCCATTTTGGAAGTTTGTTAGGATTAACTACTAAAGAATCTGAAGCATTAGCCGAAGCTATACAAGGCATTACGGTAAAATACGACAATTTATTTGAAACGTCTTTTCCGTATTCGGCAGGCATACACCAAGCGCCAACAGACCGAATTTCGCATCCCGAATGGCATTTACATATGCATTTTTATCCGCCGTTATTGCGCAGCGCGTCGGTGAAAAAGTTTATGGTAGGCTACGAAATGTTAGGCGAAGCACAACGCGATATTTCTCCTGAAAAAAGCGCCGAAATGTTACGTAATTTACCAAATACACATTATAAATTAACTCACAAAAATTAAAACTATGCAAACATTAGCCAATTTAGATTACTTAGTTTTCTTTATTTATTTTATCATCATTGTAGGATACGGACTTTGGGTATATCGCAAAAAAAAGAAAGCCGAAGCCAGTAGTAACGATTATTTTTTAGCCGAAGGTTCGTTAACGTGGTGGGCTATTGGTGCCTCGTTAATTGCCAGTAACATTAGTGCCGAACAATTTATTGGTATGAGTGGGAGCGGTTTTAAAATGGGATTGGCCATTGCCACATACGAATGGATGGCAGCGGCAACCTTAATTATTGTAGCCGTATTTTTTATGCCGGTATACCTAAAAAACAAAATATTCACAATGCCGCAATATCTGGAAAAAAGATACAACAGCAATGTAGCTATGATTATGGCGGTGTTTTGGTTGTTACTCTATGTATTGGTTAATTTAACCTCTATTTTATATTTGGGCGCGTTAGCCATTAGTAGTATTTCTGGTTTAAACCTTACTTTTTGTATGGTAGGTTTGGCCTTTTTTGCGTTAATGATTACGCTTGGCGGAATGAAAGTAATTGGATATACAGATGTTATTCAGGTGTTCTTTTTAATTTTAGGTGGCTTGGTTACTACTTATTTGGCCTTAAACTTGGTTGCTGAATCGTTTGGTACTACAGGTGTACTTAACGGGTTTCAGTTAATGACGGAAAAAGCCAATGATCATTTTCATATGATTTTTGAGAAATCGAATCCAAATTATATGGATTTACCGGGACTTTCAGTATTAATTGGTGGGATGTTAATTATCAATTTAAATTACTGGGGTTGCAACCAATACATTACGCAACGCGCTTTAGGTGCCGATTTACAAACTGCTCGTTCGGGTATTTTATTTGCTGCTTTTTTGAAAATACTAATGCCTATTATTGTGGTTTTACCCGGAATTGCCGCGTATGTATTATACCAAAATGGGGGCTTTCAAACAGAAATGTTACACGATGGCAGTGTGAACCCAGACCGTGCCTACCCTGTTTTACTTAACTTATTGCCAGTGGGCTTAAAAGGATTGTCTTTTGCAGCATTAACAGCAGCTATTGTGGCATCGTTAGCAGGAAAAGCAAATAGTATAGCTACCATTTTTACGTTAGATGTGTATAAAAACAAAATTAATACAGAAGCTACCGACAAAAAACTGATTTCGATAGGAAAAATAACCATTGCCATTGCATTATTTGTAGCCGTTTTGGTAGCGCCATTTTTAGGCATAGATAAAAAAGGCGGTTTTCAATACATCCAAGAATATACCGGATTTGTGAGCCCTGGTGTGTTTGCGATGTTTATATTGGGTTTCTTTTGGAAAAAAACAACTTCTAACGCGGCCTTATTTGCTATTATTGGTGGATTTATACTTTCTATCTTGTTTAAATTTATGCCTGGTGTTGTAGACCTTTCTTTCTTAAATGGTGTAGGATTTTCGGTACCGAATGCAGAAGGCATTTACGAAATACCATTTGTAGACCGTATGGGCTTTGTGTTTCTAATTTGCCTTATTGTAATGTTTTTTATAAGTAGGTACGAAACCAAAAACGGCGTAGTAACCAACGGATTAGAAATAGAAAAATCGATGTTTAAAATGTCGCCTGGTTTTACTGTTGGCGCACTTATTATTACAGGAATTTTAGTAGCACTATACACGGTTTTCTGGTAACAGCTACTTCTTATACAAACAAAAACCTTTGCTGATAATTGGCAAAGGTTTTTTTATGTTTAACTGCTACGCGAAAGGATTAACTTCGTTCAATTTCATTACACGCTTGAGCGGTGGGCAGTTTAATATGTTAAATCTGTAAATTCTATCTCATCCTTGTTTATATCCAAATGAATATGAAAAAATGTTTTTTCTATATTATTACCCATAATTATATGCTTTAGACATATTTGGGCAGGTTGATTGATAATCTCAAACGAAAATTCGCCGCATTTTAATTGAGTGTTAGGATAGATTTTAATATTATCATTTGTAGCTTGAAACCTTATTTCATTTTCTTCTGCTTGTGGTAAACGTATAAAATTTTCTGCATTTTTTGTTAGTGAAGCATTTTTTAATTTAAGTGTTATAAATGAAAAAATTTCTCTAGCAATTGCTTCACTTGAGTTTAATATTTCGATTGGTAAATTTATTTCACGTTTTAATTTATTAAATATTATAGATTCCTTTTTTATAGGTTGATTTAATTTTGCTGATACATTTCTATTCATTGTATCTCTTATTTCATAATCTTCCATAGGAACACTTTCAAAGTTATATCTTCTATAATATTTTTTGTCTAAAGATTGATGTGCAGTAAAACTCCTAGGGATTTCAATAATATATATGGTTTCTAAATTTGCTTCATTAATTCTAATAGGGTTTATCTTTATGTCTTTAATTTTAGGTTTTATGTTTGTTTGTAATATTTGTTCTATCCTTTCTTTTGTAACAATTCTACCATCTACAGGGCTTAATTTTTCTGGCAAATGGGCTTTTTCTTTTAAATTAAATTCTGAAATTCCATAAATAATAATCCCACCATTTGAATTTGCAAATGCTGAAATGTCTTTACATAATTCTGATTTATTTTTATCGATTGATAAGTCAAGTGATTTACCACCTTTATATTCTAAAGAACTATTTTCTTCAATTTCGTTCTCTATATATGAATTTACTTTATTTAAATCCCACATTATTCTATTTTTTATAAAATTATTTTTTTACTCCAAACACCAAAGTAAAGCAGTGCAAAATTGCCTACGTTTCGCAAATTTATTATGTGGTGGTTTTTGAAAACGGATTTTTCAGTTTAGCACTTAACTTTCTTTGATGCACAAAGTTTACTTTTAGCACTAAACCCGCCATTTCATAAATATGCTGTTGGCAGATGGCTATTTTTTTATAATTTTCTTAGTTAATATTTTTCCATTTTCATCACTAATTTTCGCAAAATAAACTCCTGTATTTAAGTTAGATAGATCCATTTTATTGTCTTGAAATTGTAAATTATTTATTATTCTACCGTTTAAATCAGAAATTTGTATATCTTTTATATCTAAATCACTTTTTATAAATAAATAATCAGTAGCTGGATTTGGATATATTGATATGTTGTTTTTTTCTTCTGATTCTGATAAGCCCAAAGTTGAATCCTTTATAATAATTACTTTGTTGTCAGTTGTGTTAAAAGCATAACAACCATTTCCACAAGAGATTATGTTTTTTACTGAACCAAATGCTTGTGAAATTGGTAAACTATCATACAACAAAAAAGTATTTGGATTAAATCTTTTAAATGTAATGTTTCCAGAAAAATCATAACTAGCAAAACATACACGATTATAGTAACTATCATATACAACTGGACCAGTAGCATTTGAAAATTGACCAATAACAAATGGTGCTGTTGTTACATCAACAACTTTACCATCAAATGAATACATATAATTATCTTTATAAATAAAATCTAGATAAAAGTTTGATAATACATTTTGAGTTACACTAACATTACTAACTCCGCTACTATTTACTGATAATCTTCTAATTCCAAATTCAGTTGTTTCATTATTGTATCCGATTAATGAATTTTGGCTAGTAAATTCTATTCTGTTACTTCCTGTATGGTCAGGAGTTGTTGTCGGTCTCATAACATTATTGTCGTATATTACGACTCCTTCATGTCTAGGAGAAAAGCCATTGTTTTTTCTAGAAATAGCAATAGTTGTTGGCTGACTAGGCATAACTTCTATGTCTTCAACATAATAAGAACCAGTTGAGGAATCACTTCCTAAACTAAATTGAAGACCTGCAGTTTGAGTTGTAACATCAAATCTTCTAACAGTTGATGAGCCACTAAAACCAGAGTATATATATTGACCATTATCAGAAATTGCTAGTACAGTAGGTTCACTGCCAATAAACACAGTATTTTCTAGTGTATAATTATTTGGGTTTATTATACCTATACTATTCCCATTTGAACCATTTGCACTAGGAATACTTACATAAATTTTGTTTGTTACCGAATCATAAACTAAATCATTAGTAGTTAAATTCAATGTGTTTACTTGAAGTTGAGCAAATAACAATGAACTACTTCCAAGCATTAATATAGATAAAATTCTTTTCATATTTATATGTATTTTAATTAGTTACGTTTTCTTTAGCTTTCTGCCAACTTCTATATATGCTCAGTTTTTTAAGTTTAGTTGAACAAAGCCATACCCATTTTGGTGTATCTACTCAATAATTAACTAGTTGAATTTTAAAAACATTAAGCATTATTTTCATATTGCACGAAAACCGTATGTTTAACAAAGTAATTTTAGTTTTTTTGCTCATTCCAAAGTTAAATATAAAAAATCACTTTTCTTTGTAGAATGATTTCTACAAGATGGTGAAGGGTGAAGGGTGAAGGGAAAAGGAAAAAGGAAAAAGGAAAAAGTGAAAAGTGAAAAGTTAAGGTTACTAAAAAATTGAGTGTTTTGTAAATACTACGTTTAAATAAATTATATGGGCTAATCTTGGGCTAACATATAAAAACATAAAGCGTTTATTTGTGAAACTAAAATTATAAAAGATGAAAAAAATATTTTTAATTACTTTGATTGGAATAAGTGTGTTTTCCTACGGACAAAAAACATTTAAACTTTGTACTATTGAAGAAAGAAAACTTGATACAATTGCTAATTTTTTTAATGTTTCTAAAGAAGAGAGTGCAATTAGTGGCAAATTAGTTATTGGACCAACTAATTTTACCTTATACGTGGGTAAAAAAATTGTATTCAACCAAAAATTAATTAATTTTGATAAGACTCTTGACAACGCACCATTTTTTCAATTTACACATAAGAATAATGAAAAAATTTATATTATGATTATGGATAAGACGCCTTATAGTCCCGCAACTATAATAACCTGTTTAGACGGAATAACAAGATATTCATATAAAGAATGTAAATAAATTTTAAATTAAAAAATATAATAAATTATGAAAAAAATAGTATTAGGATTATTATTATTTGTTTGCTTTTATACAAATGCACAAACATCTTTACCTTCTGGCAAAGCTCAATTAGTTGAGTTTACAAATAAAACTGCAAAATTTATTGTGCCTGCTGGTAAGACTTGGTATGTAAATCAAGTTCTTTCATATTATAAACTAAAAAATACTGATGGTATACGAGTTCATATAAAAAGTATAAATGGAGTAGAATTAACTAATTTAGCCCTTGAAAAATATGGAACAAAAGTGTATGATGCTGTAAATACTTATGTGATTCAATTTCCATTAATTTTTCCTGAAAACACTACTTTTGAATTAATAATTTTAGAAAAAAAAGAAACTGGTCCGCCTTATCTTTCAGATAACAATGCATTCATAAATTATGTAGAAACAAACAATTAATTTAAGAAGTGTAACAATACAATAAGCATAATAAAAAACGCAACTACATAATAAAAGTAGTTGCGTTTTTTGTGACCTCGGCAGGGTTCGAACCTGCAACCAACGGAGCCGAAATCCGTCATTCTATCCAGTTGAACTACGAAGCCATTTGCTTTTTTTCAATTTAAGTTGTAAACGTAATAAATAAAAGAATTAAACTATTATTTATTACATAAATATTACCATCTATGGTTAATATATAAACTATTTTTTCATAGAAATATTTTCAAAATATTAGTGTTGATTTTAACATTTTTAAATCGACTAAAGTTAATAAGGAATTTTCTTAATAAATTTGAAATATACAAAGTTTCCATTTTCAAATATTGCTTGATAAAGGTTAGAATAACTTTGATTAACTCCATTACTTGCATTAAATTGAATTTGTTTTTTCAAAGTATTAAATTCTGTCTCTTCATCAAAAAACTCATCTCTTACCCAATTGGATACATCTTCGATAGAATTGTCGGTAATTTGAAATGGAAAATATAAATCCATAGAACGCTGACCTCCATGAATTTTTGTTATAATTAATTCATCTTTATTATCAAAGTTAAAATCTTTAAAAGAAATGGGTAAACTATCTAATTCAACTATTATTTCTTGATAGGGACAGTCCAAAACTTTTGTACTGTCTTCTGAAAACTTAATGTTTTTGGCGGTGTATAATGGTAAAGAAAATTCCTCAAATTTAAAAGGGAAAATTTTACCATCTTTTGAAAAATTAAATACTGCATAACCGCATAATTGTTCATAAAACTCACAGGATTCTTTTGGATAATAAATAATATCTAAGTCAAAACCTTTTATTTTTTTATTTGATTTAAACACAACGCAATTAGATAGTCTATTCTTTTTTTCTGAAAGCTCAATTTTATTTTTTAAATCTAATATGGTTTGTTCGTTAAGTTTATACTTTTCATTAAGCCTTTCAAATTCATTTTTCAAATTCGAAATTTCTAATTGATTATTAGTTATATTTTTCAAAAGCTGTTTTATTTCAGAATCTTTATTCGAAATCAAAATACTATCTTTAGATATTATTGATTTCAGACTGTCTAAAGACTTATTTAATTCAATAATTTGCTCCTTTTTATTTTGAGAGAACACTGAATTCATTGTTATACAACAAAAAAATAATATTACTAATTTCATTTTCTTTTATTTTTATTTTATCTTATTATATCAAAAATCGCTAGAAAATTTATTAGATTGTTAAATAGTTAGATAAAATCTAAACTATCTAAGATATCTAACTTTTCTAACCTGTCTAACTTGTCTAAGATGTCTAAGATATCTAAAAATCTAATCTATCTAAACCAATAATTTCTTAACAATCGTAGAAATGGTTTTTCCTTCTGCTTGTCCGCCAATTTGTGTTGCGGCTAAGCCCATAACTTTTCCCATTGCTGCGATTCCAGATGCACCAGTTTCTGCAATTATTTTAGCAACAATAGCTTCTACTTCTGCTTCTGATAATTGGGCTGGTAAGAACTTTTCGATTACTGCAATTTGCGCCAATTCTGGTTCGGCTAAATCGGCACGGTTTTGTTCTGTAAAGATAGACGCACTGTCTTTACGCATTTTTACTAATT
>NZ_JBEIET010000081.1:0-9500 GCF_040382755.1 Flavobacterium sp. | reverse complement strand
CGTAAATTCTAAAATTATAGTGCAAAGATAAAGGCTATTTCTATAATCTATTCTATTTTTTGAAGATTTTCTCGAAACAAATCCGCGTAATATTTAATTACATTCTGATCGAAATACGGTTCGTTGTCAATTCTTCCTATCATAGGAACCTTTGTTTTTTCCAAAATAATGCTTTCTGTAGCTTTATTTTCATCACCAGAAAAAATAATTCCAGCAACATTTAACTTTCTTAATTTCAAAATTTCAATTGTCATTAAGGTATGGTTGATACTTCCCAAATAATGACGAGAAACCACAATTACTTTATAATCTGGTTGAATAATATCAATAACACAATCTGAACTATTTAATGGGACTAAAATTCCACCTGCGCCTTCCACAACTAAATGTTTTGAATCCTGAGCTTTGTCGAAGGATGGCTCCTTAATTTGTTTTAAATCTATTGTAATTCCATCTATTTCAGCAGCATAATGAGGACTTGCAGGCGTTTGCAAAGCATACGCGTTTTTATGGAATTTTGTAGTGTTATTTGAGACATACTTCTCTACTTTATTTGTATCCGAATTATCTAAATCGCCCGCTTGTATGGGTTTCCAATAATCTGCTTCTAAGGCTTCTACAATAATTGATGAAGCAATTGTTTTGCCTACATCTGTACCAATTCCTGTTATAAATAGTTTCATATTTTTGAGTTGTTTCGCAGAGATTCACAAAGTGTCCGCTGAGCTACACAAAAATACAAATAAAAACTTTGTGAAACTTTGTAGAATTTAGCGAATCTTTGTGGAATTTTTTTTAAAATTCAAAGTTACAGCTTTCGCACTTATATTTTTGTTTCGAAAATAATGGCATTGATAACGTAAGTAAACCATAAATGAAAGCAAAAAAAGATTTAAAATCTTTAATTGTGGTAACCATAGTGATTTTTTGAGAACCACAACTCGGGCATAATAATAATTCGCCTTTATCATCAACAGAATATTCTGGAATGGAATTTAAAATTTCTTTGGCTTTTATGGCATTTTCTGATTGTACAAATAATTTAACACCGCCTAAAGCATTGCTCAACAAAGGATCTGTATTAATTGTGTTTTCATTTTGCAGAAAAACCTCAATCCCTTCGGATTCTAATTTTCCTTTAAACAAATACGCTTCAGAGGAATATTGATAATTAGCAATTTGACAAAACTTAGCATTTTCCATAAGTAATTTATAAATTAAAGACCAAAGTATTCAATTCTGTCAAGACATTTTTCATTTCTAATTCTGTAGTATATGAATGTAAACAAAATCGAAGTCTTTCTTGACCTTCTGGAACGGTTGGCGCCAAAATCGCTTTTACTTCAAATCCTTTTTCTTGTAATTGAGCTGCGATATTTTTTACTTTATCATTTCCAGGAAGTATAGCTGAATGAATGGCTGATTTACTATAAACAAACAAGGGTTTTATTCCTAAAAGTTGCTTTTGCTGATTGAAAAAAGTAATATTTTCTTTTAATTTTTGAAGTTCATCCGACTGAAGCAAATTTTGATACGAAATTAAAATTGTAGCTACCGAATGAGGCGAAAGTCCAGTTGTGTATATAAAACTTCTTGCAAAATTGACTAAATATTCAATTAAATCAGCATTTCCTAAAATAGCAGCGCCGTGACAACCCAAACCTTTTCCAAACGTCATAATTCTGGCAAATACTTTATTTTGAAGTTGTTGCGATTGTATTACGCCTTCGCCTTTTTCTCCAAACACACCCAAAGCGTGTGCCTCATCAACTACTAAAAGTGCCTTAAATTTTTCTGAAAGTTGCACTAATGTTTCTATATTAGGCGAATCGCCATCCATTGAAAAAACAGATTCTGTAACGATATAAATAGTTTTGAATTCGGAATTTGGCGTTTGAATTTTGGAAATTTTTGCTTCTAAATCTTCGTAATCATTATGTTGGAATTTATACGATTTGGCGTGACTCATTTGAATGCCATCACGAATGGAAGCGTGACATAACTCGTCGTATAAAATAACATCATTTCTTTGCGGCACAGCACTAAAAAAACCAACATTAGCATCGTAACCCGAATTAAAAATTAAAGCCGCTTCTGATTGATGAAAAGCTGCAATATATTTTTCCGCAATGTCATACAAATTATGATTTCCTGAAATTAATCGGGAACCTGTTGCACCATTTACTTTTATTTTGTTCTCAACTAAATATTGGTGTATAGCATCAAATATTTGTTCGTTTTTAGCAAAACCTAAATAATCGTTGGATGAAAAATCGATTCCACTTGTAGGCATAGGTAATTTTCGTAAAGCATTTGCTTCTTTTCGAAAGTGTAATTTTTGCTGAAGTGCTTTTGGAATTTTCATATATGTAAAAATAAAAAAAATCCCGATAAGAAAACACTTATCGGGATTGTTATTTTAATAAATAACGGATTTAGTCTGCTAAAACAATTACTTTATTGTTGTTCATCTCTATAGTACCAGATTGAATCGCTAACCAATACGTTTGATCATTTACTTTTGTAAATTTTGCTTCGTTGTTTTTATCAATATTAAAACTTGCTGCACTAATTTTTACATTTCCTTTTTGTAAAATGGAAACTACCGCCGCGTGATTGTTTAACATTTGAAATTCGCCATTAATTCCTGGAACAGAAACAGATGTTACTTCTCCTGAAAATAAAGTGGCTTCTGGTGATACTATTTCTAAAATCATACTTTTATAATTGATAATTAATAATTGACAATGGATAATTAATTGTCAACTATCAATTGATAATTGTCCATTGACTATGCTTCTGCTAATAATTTTTCTCCAGCTTCGATAGCTTCTTGGATACTTCCTTTAAGGTTAAATGCTGATTCTGGTAAACGGTCTAATTCACCATCCATAATCATATTAAATCCTTTGATTGTATCTTTGATATCTACTAAAACACCTGGAATTCCTGTAAACTGTTCTGCTACGTGGAAAGGTTGAGATAAGAAACGTTGTACTTTACGAGCACGAGATACGACTAATTTATCTTCTTCAGATAATTCTTCCATACCTAAAATCGCGATAATATCTTGTAATTGTTTGTATCGTTGTAAAATTTCTTTTACTCTTTGTGCACAATCGTAATGCTCATCACCTAAAACATCTGGCGTTAAGATACGAGAAGTAGAATCCAATGGATCTACCGCAGGATAAATACCTAACTCGGCAATTTTACGAGACAATACTGTTGTAGCATCTAAGTGAGCAAACGTTGTTGCTGGCGCAGGGTCAGTTAAGTCATCCGCAGGAACGTAAACCGCTTGTACCGATGTAATAGAACCTGTTTTTGTTGAAGTAATACGCTCTTGCATAACTCCCATCTCTGTTGCTAAAGTTGGTTGGTAACCTACCGCAGATGGCATACGTCCTAAAAGTGCAGATACTTCAGAACCTGCTTGTGTAAAACGGAAAATGTTATCTACGAAGAAAAGTACGTCTTTACCTTGTCCAGTTCCAGCTCCATCACGGAAATATTCCGCAATAGATAATCCTGATAATGCTACACGAGCACGAGCACCAGGTGGCTCATTCATTTGTCCGAAAACGAAAGTAGCTTTAGACTCTCTCATTCCTGGCATATCAACTTTAGATAAATCCCATCCTCCATTTTCCATAGAGTGCATAAATTCATCACCATATTTTATAATTCCTGACTCTAACATCTCACGAAGTAAGTCATTTCCTTCACGCGTTCTTTCACCTACTCCTGCGAATACTGAAAGTCCACCGTGACCTTTTGCAATATTATTAATTAACTCCTGAATTAATACGGTTTTACCAACTCCAGCACCACCGAATAAACCAATTTTACCTCCTTTTGCATAAGGCTCAATTAAGTCAATTACTTTAATACCTGTAAATAAAACTTCAGAAGAAGTAGCTAAATCTTCAAATCTTGGTGCAGCACGGTGAATAGACATTCCGTTATCTCCGTCTTTAGGTAATTCACCTAAACCATCGATAGCATCACCAATAACGTTGAATAAACGACCATAAACGTCTGGTCCAATTGGCATTTTGATTGGATTTCCTGTTCCAACCACTTCAGTACCTCTTGATAAACCATCAGAAGAGTCCATTGAAATAGTACGTACTGTATTTTCTCCAATGTGAGATTGTACCTCTAAAACCAATTTAGTACCGTCTTTTTTAGTAATTTCTAACGAATCATAAATTTTTGGAAGTTCTCCGTTAGTAGTGTCAAACACTACGTCTACAACTGGTCCAATAATTTGTGCAACTTTTCCTGTAACTTTAGACATTGCTTATGTATTTATTTAATAGCTATTTATTATTGAAAAAAACATACTTTTTTCAGAGTGCAAAGATAGTTTTTTTAGATGCAATTATGCAATATATTTTTTGACTTTTTTTCAAAAAAAAAGCGAAATACTGATTATTTCGCTTTTTTATTTATTCTACAGTTACTGATTTTGCTAAATTTCTTGGCTGATCTACATTACAACCTCTCAATACCGCAATATGATAAGACAATAATTGCAAAGGTATTGTAGTTAGTAACGGCGTTAAAGCTTCCGAAGTTTCTGGAATTTCAATTACGTGATCTGCTAAAGCTTTTACTTGTGTATCGCCTTTCGTTACAACCGCAATAATTTTTCCACTTCTTGATTTTATTTCTTGAATATTACTTACTACTTTGTCGTAATGCCCTTTATTTGGAGCAATAACTATAACTGGCATTTGTTCGTCAATTAAGGCGATTGGTCCGTGTTTCATTTCTGCAGCTGGATAGCCTTCTGCGTGAATGTATGATATTTCTTTTAATTTTAAAGCGCCTTCTAATGCAACAGGAAAGTTAAATCCTCTACCTAAATATAAAGCGTTAGGTACATCTTTATAAATGGCTGCAATTTGTTTGCTAACTTCATTCGTTTGCAACGCTTCTTTTACTTTTTCAGGAATCATTTCTAATTCTAACAAATAACGTTGATAATCCGAATGATTCATAGTGCCTTTTGCTTTAGCTAAACGTAATGCTAAAAGGGTTAGAATTGTAATTTGAGTAGTAAATGCTTTTGTAGAAGCCACTCCGATTTCTGGACCCGCGTGTGTATAAGCTCCTGCGTGAGTTTCTCTTGAAATAGAAGAACCTACAACGTTACATACGCCAAAAACAAAGGCGCCGTTTTCTTTGGCTAATTTAATTGCTGCTAAAGTATCGGCCGTTTCTCCTGATTGAGAAATAGCAATAACAACATCGTCTTTATTTATAATAGGGTTTCTATATCTAAATTCTGAAGCATATTCAACCTCAACAGGTATTCTTGCAAATTCTTCAATTATATATTCGGCAACCAAACCTGCGTGCCATGACGTTCCGCATGCAATAATTAAAATACGCTTGGCATTGGTAAATTTTTCTAAATTATCTTCCACACCCGACATTTGAATAATGCCTTTGTTGGCCAACAATCTTCCTCTGTATGTATCTTTAATTACATTTGGTTGCTCGTAAATTTCTTTTAACATGAAATGTTCGTAGCCTCCTTTTTCAATTTGCTCTAAATTCATTTGTAATTCTTGAACATAAGGATCTACTAATGAATCGTCTTTAATTTTACGAACTTTCATTGGTTTTTTCAAACGAATAATAGCCATTTCTTCGTCTTCTAAATAAATAGCATTTGAAGTATATTCAATAAAAGGCGAAGCATCTGAAGCTACAAAATATTCGTCTTCACCAATACCAATTGCTAATGGAGAACCTAAACGCGCACAAACTAATTCGTCTGGCTTATTTACATCAAATACTACGATTGCATAGGCGCCGACTACTTGATTTAAGGCTACTTGTACAGCTTTTCCTAATTTTAAGTTATCTGTTTTCTTAACGTCTTCAATTAAATTAATTAATACTTCAGTATCCGTATCGGAATGAAAAATATAGCCTCGCTTGATTAATTCTTTTTTTAACGGTTCGTAATTTTCAATAATTCCGTTATGCACAATGGCTAATTTTCCTGAATTTGAAAAATGTGGATGTGAATTTACATCATTTGGCACACCGTGAGTCGCCCAACGGGTATGTCCAAAACCTATATGTCCGTCAGTAGTTATTTCTTTTGCAACTTTTTCTTCTAAATCGGAAACTTTACCTTTAGTTTTACAAAGTTTTAAATTTTTTCCGTCGTATAAAACTAAACCAGCACTATCGTAACCACGATATTCTAGTCTTTTTAATCCTTTAATAATTATTGGATATGCGTCTCTATGACCAATATAACCTACAATTCCACACATATATATAAGGGTTTAATTTGGTTTTGTATAATGTATTACTAATTTTAACTTTTTAGAAGCGTCGGCTGGCGCACTTGGATTTGTACCGTGAAGCACCACTCCTTGTTGCTCCATAATTGATGCTAACGGGAAATATTCAATGTCATCTGATGAAATTGTTGGCGTATTATTCACATCAAAAGGCGACTTGTAATAATAATTATTACTGTAATTAATATTTTCTGTAACAGTAAGACCTAATTTTACATTTTTATTCAAATTAGTATCCGTACTGTTAATTATGTTATTAATGTGCTGAGTAATTCTGATTTTATATTTAATTCCTTTTTTATCCGTTGTATCATCACGTTCGATAATACCTCCAAAAATTAATTTATTGTATTTCGTATTTGAATTAGTTGTAGCATCAGCAGAATAATCTACTAAAGCTTTCTGATTGGTTGCATCAAATAAATATAACCTTTCCGCTTCTAACTGATTGGCACCTGCCATAGCGGTTTTATCAATATATAACTCTAAGTACGCTTCATTGATTAACCATCCTTTTAATCGCAATTGATCCAATTCATCAGGAATTTGATTCGCTCCAGCTACTAATTGCCCATTTACTGGTTTTAATACATCGGCATCTCCAAAAACATCTATGTATACTACAGACCCTTTACCTCCTTTTAAATATAATTTGGAGTTCTGTCCTGTTATTTGATTTGTAGCAGTCAACCCAGTATTATATGCTCCAGAATACGAATAATCTTGTAAAGAAACTGAATTTGAGCCGGAACCTGCGCCAAAATTTAACACCAAACTTTTTGATGTGGCTGCTGAACCTACTACCGCTCCTTCATCTACAGAACTATAATTTACATTTAATTTAGCGTTTGAAAAATTAAACATGGCCATTGCGCCTTGTTCTCCTGGAAGTTGTTCTATTTTAAAATACAATCCTTTAAAATATTGTTTGAATTCAATATTATTAAACAAATTTGCACTTCCTGCTTCTAATATTCTTTTTTTGAAATACGTTTTGTTTAATGATAAATAAATTCCTGGTGCTAAACGTTCTTTTACCACTCGTAAAGAAGGATCATTTTGATTGGCTAACACCACATTATTTGCATCAACATATTCTAAAATTCCGGTTGTGGTATTTAATTTTGTATTATAAACAATAATTTCCGCTTTGTTAAAAAAGAACTGGTCGTTTTCTGCTGCATTTGGACTGTCATTTAAGCGCGTTCCGTTTTGTACCGAATTACCACTACCGTCATTTCCTCTTTTTAGATTCTCAAAATTAATTGAAGTGCCATTTGCAGAGCCGTCAGAAAAGTAGCGTTGGGCTGTTTGAAAATTATCTAATGGATTGTATTCATTCAAATAATATCCATTTTCAAATACACTCAATTTCATTTTACTTTCTTTGTTTGCACCATATACAGAATTCAAAGCATATACTTTAGAACCATCTGCATTTGTTGTTTCTACTGTACTAAAAAAAGGCACATATAAAATTACATTTTCAATTTGAACATTTGTACCAAATTTAGGTTGAGTTGTAAATAAAGAAACTTGTGATACAAAATTTGCTTTAGTAACTCCAAAATAAGGATTGTTATAAATCCCTAATGGATTTATTGGCAAATTATTGGTTTGCACTTCATTGGTTTTTACAGAGTATGCTTTCAATTGCGCTTCGTGTGTACTGAAATCAAAATGTTCATCACCCACTAAATCGGAACCAATAGTATTAAAATCTTGATCACAAGAAATAAATACCATTGAAAAAACTAAAAATAAAACGGTTATATTTTTTTTCATTACAATTATTGAACTTTATTTTTTAAAAACTCTAAATACGTTTCTTTAAACGTTTCTTTCGGGGTGAAAGGTAAAAAAGGTTTTTTTGAAGTTTCTATATATTTTGTTAAATCTGCAGACAAGTCATTTGAAGCCATAATAATAGCATCTGAATGATCAATTGTTGCTTTCATTAAATTAGTAAAACCAGGCTCTTTGTATTTAGAAATGGCCTCTTTTGGTAAATTATCAAATGCTAATTTAGAAATCAATTCTGCATCAAGCGTTCCTTCAAAATCAGCAGCATAGATAGATGTAATAATTTTTGTATCTTCAAAAATACCTTCATCTTTATAATAATGTTTAAGATAAACCGGCAATAAAGAAGCCATCCAACCATGAACATGAATTATATCGGGTACCCAATTTAATTTTTTTACCGTTTCAACGACACCTTTAGCAAAGAAAATAGCTCTTTCATCATTATCTGGATACAACACGCCTTCTTCGTCAGAAAAAGTAGCTTTTCTTTTAAAATACTCGTCGTTATCAATAAAATAAACCTGAATTCTTTCTTTTGGTATAGAGGCAACTTTAATAATTAAAGGCATATCCATATCATTCACTACTAAATTCATACCCGAAAGGCGAATTACTTCATGTAATTGATGTCTGCGTTCATTGATATTCCCATATCTTGGCATGAAAATTCTTATCTGCCCTCCTACTTCATTTATCATTTTCGGCAACTCATAAGAATGTAGTGATACTTCGTTTTCAGCTAAATAAGGCACTACTTCAGATGATACATATAATATCCTCTTGTCATTCATATAATAAATGTTACATTTTGTTTAATATGCAAAATTATAAAAATTTATGGACTTATCTACTAAAATAGTAAGTTTGCACTTTATAATATTATAATATGCCTGTTTTTCAAACACAAAATGCGCTGCAAATTGAATTAAAAAAAGTACAAAATCAATCAAAAAAAATTGGTTTTGTGCCTACAATGGGCGCTTTACATAGAGGTCACCTTTCATTATTGGAACAATCTATAGCTGAAAATGAAATTACCGTGTTAAGTATTTTTGTAAATCCTACACAGTTTAATAACGCTGAAGATTTAAAAAAATATCCAAGAACATTAGAAAAAGATATAGCACTGGTTCAAGAATTAAACAAAAATATCCTTATTTATGCTCCAAGTGTAACAGATATTTATGAAGGCAATACCATTTCCAGATCATTTGATTATGACGGATTAGAACATCAAATGGAAGGCAAACATCGCCCAGGGCATTTTGACGGAGTAGGAACGATTGTGAAGAAATTATTTGAAATTGTAGAACCAACTCACGCTTATTTTGGCGAAAAAGATTTTCAGCAATTACAAATCGT
>NZ_JBEIET010000080.1:0-9512 GCF_040382755.1 Flavobacterium sp. | reverse complement strand
TGGTTGACTTTTTTCTTTGTTTTTATTGTCTTGTTTGTCTTGTTTGTCTTTCTTGTCTTGTTGCTTTTTGTCTTTTTGGTTTTTTTTCTTGTTTTTATTTTTCGGATTTGGTTTTGGCGGATATTTTTTTAATAATTTTTTGGCTAACGCTAAATTGTATCTGGTTTTTTCATCTTTAGCGTTAGCCTTTAAAGCATTTTTGTATGATGCAACTGCCAATTTATAATTTTTATCTTGCATATATGCGTTTCCTAAATTATGATACGCTTTGTGTTTTTGTGCAGAAGTATTTGCTATTAAAGCGGCATTTTTATAATTGCTTATCGCTTCTGCATACTTTTTATTTTTATAAATGGTGTTTCCTAAATTATATTCTGCAGGTTGTTTTTGTTTTTTTTCTTTGGCTTTTATCCAACGTAATTGCTTTTCTTTTTGTTGCGAATTATCTGTGTTTTTTTCTTGAGAAAAGGCCGTTCCTGAAGTTAAAAAAACAAGCAAAAATAGATGTGCCTGGTTTTTTGAAAACCAATTTTTGATATTAAAATTACTATTTGTAATAAAAAATTCGAGCAAGAGTAATAAAAATGCAATGCCTAAAAACCACTGAAATTGCGATTGTTTTTGTGCCAATTGTTGGGCTTTAAATTCTTGTTGTTTTACGGATGCTAATGCCGATTTTATTGAAGCAACTACTTTTGAAATTTGATTGTCATTGCAATACGTTCCATTGGTTTCTGAAGCTATTTTCTGTAAAATTTCCTGATTTAGTTTCGTAATTACAACTTGTCCGTTTTTATCTTTTTTAACTTGTTGAAATCCGAGTTCGTCTTCAAATTCAATCGTTCCGCCATTTATGGTTCCTACTCCAACTGTTATGATTTTTACATTTTTTTCTTTTGTTACTTTAGAAATATCAAAAGAAGCATTTTGATGGTCTTCACCATCTGAGAATAAAATAATGGCTTTCCCCGAAGTTGGATTATCAAAGAAATCCACACTGGTTTGAATGGCACTTTCAATAGCCGTTCCTTGCGAAGAAATTAAATTAGTATTGATACTTTGTGTAAACATTTTTGCCAATTCATAATCTGTTGTCATTGGTAAAACAGGATAGGCACTACCCGCATAAGCTACAATTCCAATTCTATCACTTCCAATAGATTCAATCATTTGTGTCATTATTTGCTTGGATTTTTCCAAGCGGTTGGGCTGAATGTCTTTACATAACATACTTTTTGAAACATCAATGGCAAAAACAATTTCTACTCCTTTTGCAGGAACTGTTTCAACTTTTGAACCCAATTTCGGATTTACTAACGCCAAAACAATGAAAAAAACAGCCATTATTTGCAACATAAATTTAATACGCGATATCTGTTTTGGCGAATTTACAAGCAATTTTTCAAGGGCTTTTTGCTCGCTAAATACCGCTTGTTTTTCCGTTTGCCATTTCACATAGGCTTTCTGTGCCACTAATCCAATTGGAAGTAGTAACACTAAAATAAAATAATATGGCGATTCAAATTCAAACATTAGATAAAACTTTTAAATAGCGTTCGACTTAAAACCATTTCTAAAACAAGAAAAAACAACCCTATTAGTAACCAACTACGAAATTGTTCGTCAAATAGCATCAAGCGGTTTTCTATAATTTTAGATTTTTCTAAACCATCAATTTCTTCGTAAATGGCTTCTAACTTAGTATTATCTGTAGCTCTAAAATATTTTCCTTTTGTAATCGTAGCGATTTCTTGCAAAATTTTCTCATCAATTTCTACTTTTTGAGGTTGAAAAACGATGTTTCCATTACTATCTTTTGCTACTGGAAAATTTGCCATTCCGTTTGTTCCAACACCTACCGTATAGACTTTTATACCAAAATCTTTAGCAATTTCTGCTGCCGAAATGGGATCTAAACTTCCTACGTTATTTACTCCATCGGTTAATAAAATGATAATTTTCGATTTTGCTTTACTGTTTTTAATTCGATTAATGGCAGTTCCTAAGCCTATTCCAATGGCAGTTCCGTCTTGAAGTACCAAGCCGTTATATTGTACTTCTTTTAAGGATTGTAACAACATTGTTTTATCGGAAGTTACTGGAGTCCGTGTATAACTTTCGCCGGCATACACCACTAAACCAATTCTATCATTGGTTCGTTTTTGTATAAATGATTCGGCTACTTTTTTTATGGCTTCTAATCGATTTGGTTTAAAATCGGTAGCCAACATACTTCCCGATACATCGGTAGCAATAACAATATCAATTCCATTTTTACTATCTGTATAACTTGATTTTTGGGTGTTTCTTGGTCGGGCTAACGCTATAATTACAAATCCTAACGCCACAAGCTTTAACAAAAACAAAAACGGTCGACACTTTATAATCCACGATTTTTTTATGGATAATCCTTCCGTGGTGCTGATTTTTAAAGTTGGATTTTGTTTGTTCGCTTTTATGTATTGCCAAAACACCGCTATCGGAAGTACCAATAACAGCCATAAAAAATGGGGATGCATAAAAGCACTATTCATCTTCCTCTTGGTTTACTTGTTCAAGACTATTTGTAACACGATCTATAAAATCTTTAGCGAATTTGTCCTTAACATCGTGAGTAATTCTTACTTTTTGTAATCCGAAATTATCCGAAATAAAAACGGTAAAAAATCGCATTTGTTTGGTTTGGTTGGCTTCGTTAATTTCAAATGTACCTTCTAAAATATCGCCAGACAAATCCTTTATATTTTTAAATTTCTTAGCAGTTGTTTGAATTTTAGTGGCTTGCAATTGCATCATTTCGCTCATTTCATCATTAAAAATTGCTTTTATATCTGTTTTTACAGAATCTTTATAAGCAATCGTTTGTAGCGAAATGGCTAATTTATCCTCTGGATTTTGCCAAGAAAACTGCGCGATATTTTTAATGTTTGGATTTTTTGAAGTTACCAAATCACGAGCTAAAACTTCTGGCGTTTCTACTTGCAAAACAGGCAAGCCATATTCTGACACGATCCATTCTTTTTTTAGATAATAATCGGCATCTTTTCCGTTAATTTTTGCAGAAAAATAATTGGTTACATTTTCCCATCCAAAAAAGGCAACTACAGAAACCATTGTCACTAAAAACGTAACAATAAATGCCGTTTGTCTGATATTTTTATATTTATTTTGTTGCTGTTCTTCGGCTATTTTAGCTATTGCAATTTGTTGTTCTTCTTCAGAAACAGGTAAGGTTTTGTGAAATACATTTATTAGATTCTCTGCGGCAGTTTTGTCTGAGCTATGCGAAGTTACATCCACTACAATTTTGGCAAATTTAACTAAATCGGCTTTAAGAAATAACGTTTCAATTTCGGAAATAGTCGTTTCTGAAATTTTAAATTTTTTAAGATGTACTGCCGTTTTTAGTTTCAAAATAAACTGTTCAGTAGTGCTTTCCAACGCAGAAAATTCTAACGTTTTTTCAAAATACGATTTTATTATTTGTGTAATATTGGAATAAAATTCTTTAGAATTTGTTTCGGTATTTACTTCCGAAAAACGTAAAAAAGCTTTATTATATGGGGAAACATAAGCATCTGTTTTGCTTTTATTTCGGTGTTTTTGGCGTAAAATTAAATAGAGTATTCCCGCACAAACAATAGCAAATAAAAGACCTAAAACTACTTTTTGATCTGAAAGTTCTTGAGATGTTTCTTTAGTTTTAGAAGTGATATTTTCATCTTCTTTAATATCATACATTTTTTGCTTTGTTGTATCTACTTCCACATCAATTATGGAAATTTCAATACTTTCAGATTTCGTTTTTTTAGTGTTTATTACTACCTCAAGTGCTGGAATTTTATAGGTGCCCGCATCAAATTGGGTAAGATTATATTTTTTTTTCCATTCGGTTTGGTTGCCTTTTTTGTTTTTTTCTGTTGGAAAAGAGAGCACCACTTCCAATTTGCCTATCGAATCTAAATCAGGGAAAAACACAATATCTTTTTCGTTTACTTTTGTGGTTAACGTAAGTTGAATTTGTTCTCCAATTTTAATTTTCTTTTTAGATACAGTAGTCCCTATCGTTTGGGAAAACCCCACGGAAATTGAAAAAAGAAACAGAAATAAAAGACGTAACTTCATTAGGCTCTACTTTTAAAATAGGTTACTAATTTCGTTACATAACTTTCGTTGGCTTCGGTTTCAACTAATCCTGCGGCACATTTACTAAACGTATTTTGACAGTTTTCTACATTCGTTTTATACTTATTCTCGTATGCCAATCGGGTACTGATTGTTTGCGTATCTAACCATATTTTTTCTCCCGTTTCGGCATCTTGTACTTGAACAATTCCTATATTTGGAAGGCTTTTTTCACGGGAATCAAAAATTCTAATTCCAGTTACATCGTGTTTTTTTGCAGCAATTTGTAACGGTTTTTGAAAATCAGCGGTAATAAAATCGGAAATTAAAAATACAATTGCTCGTTTTTTTATGACACTCGATAAAAAATCTAAGGCCACCGCGACATTGGTTTTTTTACTTTTTGGTTGGCATTCAATTACTTCTCGGATGATTCGTAAAACGTGCGATTTTCCTTTTTTTGGTGGAATAAATAATTCTATTTCATCGGTAAATAAAATTAAACCAATTTTATCATTGTTTTGCGTGGCAGAAAATGCAAGAGTTGCCGCAATTTCAGCTACCAACTCATTTTTACTTTGCGATGTAGTTCCAAAACTTTGCGAATCGGAACAATCGATTAGTAACATCATCGTTAATTCGCGTTCTTCTTCGAATATTTTAACAAAGGCATCGTTATTTCTTGCGGAAACATTCCAATCTATAGCTCTAAAATCGTCGCCATATTGATATTGTCGCACTTCAGAAAACGTCATTCCTCGTCCTTTAAAAGACGTGTGATAGTGTCCCGAGAAAATATGATCGCTCAATCTTCGGGTTTTAATCTCAATTTTTTTGACTTTCTTCAGTAACTCTTTCGTTTCCATTTTTAGTTTTGTTTCAAGCTGTTCTTTTTTCAAGTTTCAGGTTGTTTTTAGAACGTTAAACCTGAAACAAAAACTATGGTACTTGTACCTGATTTAAAACTTTATTGATAATGTCTTCTGAAGTGATGTTTTCGGCTTCGGCTTCATAAGTAATACCGATTCTGTGACGTAATACATCGTGTACCACCGCTCTAACATCTTCAGGGATAACATAGCCTCTTCGTTTAATAAAAGCATAACATTTTGCCGCTAAAGCCAAGTTGATACTTCCTCGTGGCGATGCACCAAAGCTAATTAGTGGTTTTAAGTTTTCTAATCTATATTTTTCTGGGTAACGCGTGGCGAAAACAATATCTAAAATATATTTCTCGATTTTCTCGTCCATATATACTTCTTTAACCGTTTGTTGGGCTTTTAAAATTTGAGCCACGCTAACCACTGGATTAATAGTAGCAGTGGTTTCCATTAAACTGTTACGAATAATAAGTTGTTCCTCTTCCATTTTCGGGTAATCGACAATGGTTTTTAGCATAAATCGGTCTACTTGTGCTTCTGGTAACGGATATGTTCCTTCTTGTTCCACAGGGTTTTGTGTAGCCAAAACTAAAAAAGGCGTGTCTAATTTATACGTAGTTTCACCAATTGTTACTTGCTTTTCTTGCATAGCTTCTAGTAAAGCAGATTGCACTTTAGCAGGTGCTCTATTGATTTCATCTGCCAGAACAAAATTGGCAAAAATGGGTCCTTTTTTTACAGAAAATTCATTTTCTTTGAAATTGTACACCATCGTTCCTACCACGTCTGCAGGAAGCAAATCTGGTGTAAATTGAATACGATGAAAACTACCGTGAACGGCTTTAGATAAAGTGTTTATGACTAAGGTTTTTGCCAAGCCCGGCATTCCTTCTAACAAAACGTGTCCTTGACCCAATAAGCCAATTAACAAACGTTCTATCATTGATTTTTGCCCTACAATTACTTTACTTAATTCTGAAGTAAGCAAATCAATAAAAGCGCTTTCTTTTTCAATTTTTTCATTAAGCGCACTAATGTCTATCCCCGTATGATTTTCTTGCATTTTATTTTGAATTATTTTCTGTAAATTTTAAAAAAATACTTTAACGACGCAAGTTGCTATATAAAAATTATATAAGTTGTTAATTGTCCGTTAAATTATGTGATTTTGGATGTTTTTTTAGAAAAAATTAAGAAATGTTAGTGTTTTTTGGATAAAAAAAGCAACTTCTATTCTTGTTTAAGAATTAAAAGTTGCTTGTAAAATTTTTATAAAATTTATGATTTTAATACCAATCCGAATGGTATTTGTTTTCTCCTAAATAATAAATTAAACCCACTGAAAAATTATAATATCCTCCAGATTGCGGCGTGTAGTCTTTATTTAGTAAAATTCCGTCAAATCCATAATGCTGCTTCATGGTGAAATTATGAGTAAAATCAGCTGTTAAGGCAAAATTATTTGAGATGTTATACATTGGCGTAAGACCAATTCCCACCACGCCAATTTTTTCGTGTTGGTTTTGTCCAATCATATATCCAAATGCAACACCTGCATCTACGTGGGCGTTTATTCCTACTTTATCTCTTGTTAAATAGGTTAAGCCCAATTGTTTACCCACATTATAAATTCCAGATACAGCAACCGCACTATATGTAATTCCTACTTTACCTCCTGGGTCATTTACAAAATGGTCTAATTTATAGGCGACTTTTGCTCCGAATTTTTCGTTAAACATATATCTAATTCCCACGTTATAATGATTTAATCCAGAAAAATTAGATTTGTATAATTTTTGATAGGGCGAAATAGCTCCCGTATAGCCATAACCCGCTTCAATAGACAGGTTGTTTACATTAAACTGCGCAAAAAGCGGTGTAGCAACTACTATTAGAAGAAATAAATAAAATTTGCTTATTGTTTTCATATGTTTAAACTTATTGGGTGCGAATATAAAAAAATGTATTTATATTTTTTGTTTTTTGAAGAGTTGTTTTTTGTTTTTTTGTTTTCTTTTTAATTATCTACTTTTCATTAATCAATAAAATACGTATTAAATTTACTAACCTCGAGAGATCTATATGGTTTCGCGCTTTTGAGTGACGTTAATTATGGTGGCTTCGAGAACCTCAGCCACCCTGAAAAAATCAATATTACAAATTTTATCCCGCTGTCTGAGGTTCACGAAGGCAAAAGGGTTTGGTTT
This sequence comes from Flavobacterium sp., assembly GCF_040382755.1. GTDB lineage: Bacteria > Bacteroidota > Bacteroidia > Flavobacteriales > Flavobacteriaceae > Flavobacterium. The sequence goes on along the minus strand of NZ_JBEIET010000080.1, from coordinate 2,299 downwards.
GGGGTTAAAAGTTTATGAAGAAGGGGTTGTGTTCACATGTGAACAAAGTTGCCTACTGCATAGGAGATTCTGAAACAAGTTCAGAATGAAAAAGAGGATGTGGGATGGTGGCTTCGAGAGCCTCAGCCACCATTATACAATCAATGTGTAAAATTTTCATACCGTTGCCTGAGGCACTCGAAGGCAAAAGGAAGAGCCTCAGCCACCAATCGAATAGAAGGAAAAAGAATAACGAAGATGGAACATGGAATAACGAATAACGAAATTAGAATAATTTACTTTCACCTTAAACCTTTTACCCTAAACCCTTCACCTTTTACCCATAAAAGTCTCTACATCAAAAGGGATGGGAACTAGCGTGTAAAAAAGGATTTGTAAGTCCATACTAATAGTGCGATTTTCTGCGTACCATTTGTTAATTCTTACTTTGTCTGGCCAGATGACCTCATCATTGTAGTGTTGTGGGTTGGTTTGTTGGGCTAAAAGTTGTTCTTCGTTGCGGTATTTTAAAGACGCTAAACCCGTGATGCCTGGTTTTAATTTAAGGATAATTTGATCTGCTCCGGCTAAGTTATCTGCATAGCCTGATATGTCTGGACGTGGACCTACTAATGTCATTTCACCTTTTAGAAGGTTAAAGATTTGTGGGATTTCGTCTAACTTAGTTTTTCGTAACATTCGTCCCAAAAAAGAGGTTTTATTTGTTTTTGAATGAAGGGTTTGCAACTTATAAATCAGAAATGGTTTGCCATATTGCCCTATTCGTTCTTGTGAAAAAAAACCATTTGATTGTGTATCAATTGCTGTGATAGCTATCACTAAAAGTAAAAAACCTACACCAATTACTAGAATTACCATATTAGTAGATTAACATGCCTATTCTTGTGGCGTCAAAATAAATTCGGGTACTAATTCGGTAAATGCTTCAATTAAATCAGTTTTATTTTCAAACGTATGGCTGTTTAATTTGAATAAAAATTCTTCTACCTTTTCATAACAAAACGCTGGATCTTGAGCAATTAAGATTTTCGGATGATAGGTTGGTAACGTTTTTGAGGTGTCGGCAAGGACTTCCTCATATAGTTTTTCGCCTGGACGTAAGCCGGTGTATATAATGTCAATGTCTTCATACGGTTCTTTTCCGCTTAAGCGAATCATTTTTTCTGCTAAATCTTTAATGAAAATTGGTTTGCCCATGTCGAAAATGTAAATTTCCCCACCAGCTCCCATGGTTCCGGCTTCAAGTACTAATTTACATGCTTCGGGAATGGTCATAAAGAAACGGTTAATTTCTGGGTGGGTTACCGTTATGGGACCGCCATTTTTAATTTGTTCTTCGAAAAGATTTACTACAGATCCATTAGAACCAAGTACGTTTCCAAAACGGGTGGTAATAATTTGCATTTTAGTAGCGTCTTTTTGCGTATGAAAACGAGACTGCACCATTATTTCAGCAATTCGTTTTGAGGCGCCCATTACATTGGTTGGGTTTACCGCTTTATCTGTAGAAATAAAAACAAAGCGTTGGGTGTTTGCTTCTATTGCCGCGTCTAGAATGTTTTTCGTACCAAAAATATTCACCTTCACCGCTTGCATAAAATTAGATTCTAAAACCGGTACGTGTTTGTAGGCTGCGGCATGAAAAACAATATCTGGTTGGTATTTTTTGAAAAGCTGGGTAACTTCTCCTTTATTAGTAACATCCAACAATTCATAGTGACAAGGCACGTTTGGAAACGCAGCGGACATGGTAAGTTGAATCGAATTTAAAGGTGTTTCTGCTTGGTCTAAAACAACAATTCGAGTGGGGTTAAATTTGGCTAATTGGTTCACAATTTCGCTTCCAATAGATCCTGCTCCTCCTGTTACTAAAATGGTTTTAGCCGCAAACGCACTAATGACACTTGGGTTTTCGATACTAATGGTATCTCGAAACATCAATTCATTAATGGTATACTTTTTTAATGATTTTACGGTGCTTACATTGGTATCAAATCCGCTTACTAACTTAGGATTGTATACATTAATTTTATACCGTAAACAGTCTTCTAACAATTCTAATTCTTCTTTTTCTGGCAAGAAATTTTTAATCAATACCACATGCTTTATTTTGTTGTAACGCAAAATGGCTATAATAGAATTGGTTTTAGCTACTACCGGAATTCCCAATACTTTTTTATCATTTAGGAATTTATTTTTATCGATAAAAAATTGTAATTTATATTGCGAATTGTCGTTTACAAATGCTTCGGCTAACGCAATAGTGGTGCTGTTTACCCCAATAATTACTAAGTTTTCT
>NZ_JBEIET010000079.1:0-9649 GCF_040382755.1 Flavobacterium sp. | reverse complement strand
TTTTTTATTTTATAAACTTGACTTAAATTGTTCTAAGAAACGAACATCGTTTTCATAAAACATTCTAATATCGCCAATTTGGTACAATAACATTGCAATTCTTTCAATTCCCATTCCAAAGGCGTAACCGGTATATTCATTTGGGTCAATGCCACAGTTTTTCAACACATTCGGATCAACCATTCCGCATCCCATAATTTCTAACCAACCTGTTCCTTTTGTAATTCGGTAATCGGTTTCTGTTTTCAATCCCCAATAAATATCTACTTCAGCGCTTGGTTCTGTAAATGGAAAGTAAGACGGACGCAATCTTATTTTAGATTTTCCGAACATTTCTTTCGTAAAATATAATAACGTTTGTTTTAAATCGGCAAACGACACATTTTTATCAATATATAAACCTTCTACTTGGTGGAAAATACAATGTGAACGAGACGAAATGGCTTCGTTACGAAAAACCCTTCCTGGAGAAATGGTTCTAATAGGTGGTTTGTTGTTTTCCATATAACGAACCTGCACAGATGAGGTATGCGTACGTAACAAAACATCTGGATTGGTTTGAATAAAAAACGTATCCTGCATATCGCGTGCTGGATGATATTCTGGTAAATTTAACGCTGTAAAGTTGTGCCAATCGTCTTCTATTTCTGGTCCTTCAGACACATTGAAACCAATGGTCGAGAAAACATCTAAAATTTGATTTTTTACTAATGAAATCGGATGACGTGAACCAATATTTATTGGATTTCCCGGACGAGACAAATCACCAAATACGTTAATAGATTCAGTTTTAGTTTCAAGTAGTTCCTGAATGGCTTTTACTTTCTCTTCTGCTGTGTTTTTCAACTCATTAATTACCTGACCAAATTCTTTCTTTTGTTCGTTTGGTACGTTTTTAAATTCGGCAAAGAAATCTTTAAGCAAACCTTTACTTCCTATGTACTTAATACGAAATTCTTCTAAAGTACTTTTGTCTTCAGTTTGAAACGCTTTAGCTTCTTCAATATGTTGTTTTATCTTGTTTATCATCGTAAAAGGGTAATAAGCTACAAATTTATGTATTTTTTAGCGATTAGTGAAAAGTGATTTGCATTTAGTTACAACTCAGCACTAATTAATTATCTCTTTTTCTAAAAAATAATTCACAATGGCGTCTTTCATTAAAACCGATTGTTCTCCTGCTTTTAGTGCTGGCAATTCTTTTATTACTTTATAATGAGGCCAGCCCTCTTTATCGAAAAATTCAAATTCGTAATATCCGTAGGGTTCTAATAGTTTACAAATGGCAATGTGCATTAGGTTTACTTTTTCGTCTTTTTTAAATTCGATATTTATTTTGCCTAATTCTTGCACGCCAATTAAATAAATAATCGCATCTAAATCTAATACGTCACCATCGGCAAATTTATCAGATAAAAAAGTTACTACTTTTTCCCAGCGTTCTTTTAATTGTATATCTCTCGACATTTGTATTTAGTTTTTTACAAAGATAGTATTTGAGGTTTGCATTTTGTAGTTTTGTTTTTATAAAATAAATATAATTTATGGAATTTATTGATATTGTTTTTGCCGTCTTATTAGGGTACAGTATATATAATGGGTTGAAAAATGGTCTTTTTGTAGAAATAGCCTCTTTCAGTTCTTTAATTGTGGGCATTTTTGTAGCGATAAAATTTTCACATATTGTCCGATTGGCTTTAGAAGAAAAAATAAAAACCAATCCAAAATACATTGAAATTATTGCTTTTGCTATAACTTTTATTTTAGTACTTATTGCCATTCATTTATTGGCTAAATTTTTTACAAGTATCGCAAGTTTTGCTTATTTAGGCTGGTTAAATAAATTTGGAGGCGCTGTTTTTAGTATGTTAAAAACCATTTTAATGTTAGGTGTTTTATTGAATTTACTTCAAAGAATAAATAGTAATAGTGTGTTGGTAAAAGAAGAAACCTTAAATAAATCCCTATTTTATCAGCCCGTACAAGAAGTGTCTAAATTTATGTCGCCAAATCTTGAAAAATGGTACGAAGAAGTAAAAGAAAGAACAAAAGAAACACCTGAAAACGAAAAAGCTTCTGATTCGTTGCGTGTAGGTAAAAACGAGTAATTCCCCACAAATATTACTATTCACTAACCCATTTAAATCCAACTCTCGGAATATTTTCAATAGCTAAATTCGGTGTTTCTTTTATTATTTTTCGTAAACGAGAAATAAAAACATCCAAACTTCTGCCTAAAAAATAATCGTCGGATCCCCAAAGTTCGATAAGAATTTTTTCGCGTTTTAAAACCGTATTTGGGTTGTCTAAAAACAGTTTTAGTAATTGTGCTTCGCGTTCTGTAAGCGTTATTTTTGTAGTTTCGGATTTGATTAAATAATTTTCGGGTTCAAAAATAAAACCTGAAAACTCATATTTTTTTAGGACTTTTTCAGTGTTTTTTTGACTGCGATGTAAAAAGACTTCAATTTTCAAGATTAGTTCTTCAATCGAATACGGTTTCACTAAATAATCATCAGCACCAAGTTTTAAACCCTTAATACGGTCTTCCTTCATTGTTTTTGCTGATAAAAAAATAATTGGAATTTCTTGATTTCTTTTTCTTATTTCGGTTGCCAATTCAAACCCATCCATTTCAGGCATCATAATATCAGTAACTACAATGTCAAATTGGTTTTTGCAAAACATATCTAAACCCGTTTTACCGTTACTGCAATGTACCACATCAAAATGTTGTTCTAAATTATCAACAGTTAAAAACGCCAGCGTTTCTTCATCTTCAATATATAAAACTTTCTTTTTACTCATAATCTTTTTGATTAATTATAATCGTAACTACAATTCCTTTTTCAGTATTATTAGCGATGGTTATTTTCCAACGATGTAAATCGCAAATCTTTTTCACATACGATAAACCAATACCAAAACCTTCAATATTTTTGATATCTTGTCGAGTTACTCTATAAAATTTATCGAAAACAAAAGGTAAATCTTTAGTTGGAATTCCGCAACCGTTATCATTAATCTGTATAGAAAGTTGTTGGTTAATTTCTGCAATAACAACTTCAATTTTAGGCGATAATCCAGAATATTTCACTGCATTATCCACTAAATTAAATAAAATATTGTACACATGAAATTCATCTGCTTTTAAAACATATTTTTTTGCGGTAATTATATCGATATCAATTTCCTTATCATATTTTAAAATAATGTTGTCTTTTACTAAGTCTAAAACAGGCTTCAACTCAAACTTGGATTTATCGATAAGCATTTGTTTGCTTTCAGTTTTTGCTACATATAAAATCTTTTCAATATGTTCATTTAACCTTTTTGTTTGATTGACAACAATTTGATTGTATTTTTTCAGTTTTGGATTTTCTTTTATCTCATTTTGTTCTTTTACATAATTTGATGCGATGAGAATCGATGCCAACGGTGTTTTAAATTCGTGCGACATATTATTGATAAAATCTTTTTGTAATTCAGTATATTTTTTTTGCTTTAACATAAGTACGACAGAATACACATAAATAATCAACACAAGAAACAAAACAGTTGTAAAAATCCAATATTGATTTAAGTTTTTAAAATAATTTTGTTCAATATCCGGGAATCGAATAGCAAAATAATAGGTGTATTTAGGATTTTTTGTAAAACAACTTGGGCATTTAATAGGTTCTTTTTTGCCATTACTATTGATGTGATTGCTAAACGCCATTTTATCAGATGAGCAATTATACACTGCATATTCAAAATCTACATCTAAGTTGTTTTTTTGAAATTCTGATATTAAATAATGTTCTAAAATGGTATTTTCAAATTCATAATTTACATTCACAGTGAAATAATTGCCGGATACTTTTTCTACCTGATTGGCAACTAATAAACCTGTTAAATTATCTTTATATAGTTTTTCTAAAACCTCTTGTAAGGCAAAAAATATTTTGTCTTCAGTATCTTTTTTCGCTAATTTGTGCGCGTTGTTTATCAAAAATAATTGCATAATTATAACCCCTACAATAGCAAGAAATCCAATAATTATGACAATATTAAATCGAGATAATTTCATTTTTATTTTAAATTTTTAACGATATTAAGACAAATTTTTAAGCGAAATTAATCATTAACAACTCATTAACACAATAAATAGTTAGGATTAACAACATTATTTAAAAAAATAAATACATTTGTGATGTTAATAAACATCTAATTTAAATATAATAATTATGAAAACAGTAAAATTACTTGCAGTTGCATTATTCATGGGGTCACTTTCATTTGCTCAAACTGCAGCTCCAGCCCCTGCAGCTCCAGCAGCTGCTCCACAAACACCATCTCAATTGAAATGGGAAAAAGAAACACATGAATTCGGAACTATTGAACAAGGTAAACCAGTTTCTTATGAGTTTACTTTTACAAACACTACAAACAAAGATGTCACTTTAAAAGATGTAAAAGCATCTTGTGGTTGTACAGCGACTAATTACACAAAAACAGCTATTAAACCAGGTGAAAAAGGAACCGTAACTGCTACATATAATGCTGCGTCAGGTGGTGCTTTCCACAAAACTGTTACGGTAACGACAAGTGAAGAAAATACTATTCCAAAAACAATTACAATAAAAGGAACAGTTAAAGTTAATGAAGCACCTGCAGTAGCTGCACCAGCTTCTAAATAATAAAAATATTATTTATATTTAAACCCGGTAAATATTTTTTATCGGGTTTTTTTATGGATATTTTTTTCTCGTTATTTTTAGTGGTATTTCTTGAGTCGCTTTATTTATTTCCTTGCTTAAATTAGAAAAGGCTACAACACTAAACCATAAGTTAATAGCGCGTTTACATAAAAAAAGGAGTTCTATTTGAACTCCTTTTTTTGATTATTTTGCTAACACTATTTTCTTGGTTGTTTTAGAACTACCATTTTCTATAGTTATTATATAAACGCCATCAGATAAATTAGAAATAGTAACATTGTCTACAGCGGTTTTCATTTCTTTAATTGTAATTAATCTGCCTTGTATATCGTATAGCTTTACAATTGAATTATGTTCTAAATTTTGGTTTCCTAGATCAATATTTACAATTCCAGTAGTTGGATTTGGATATATTTTTAAGTTAGAAAAAGTAGTATCTTCAATAGCAAGTGGTACTTGGATGTTACAAATTTGTAGTTTTACAGAATTAATTGTTCCTCCATCACCATTATATGGGTCATCTACTGTTAATGTCCAAATCCCATCTGCAATTAATCCATTTAATGCAGTTAATGTTTGAGAAGGAATTACGCTTCCAGTTAAAGCTGGTACTGAAGTGCCACATGCAACAGCTATACCACTATCATCCATAGTGCAATTTACATTATCATTATCTCCACAAGGTTGGTCCAAAAGAGTGATTACTGGACTACCAATAGAAGCAGGCCCTGTTAGTTTAACTTTAAAATCTTGAATATAAGTATGTGTTATATTTAGAGCAACATTTAAATCGCCAATAGTTAATCCCCCAGTAACTAAAATTGGAACAGAAGCTGTTGCGTTTGCAGTACTTGCTATTGTTGCGTTTGAAAAGTTAGTCGCAGAAAATTCATTTCCACAAGATAAAACACCAGTTTGAAAATTATTTACTGTGGCATTTGATAGTATTCCAGTTCCACATCTGTTTGATGGCGATACTCTCCAATAATAAGTAGTCTGTTGGCTTAAATTAGATACTATATAAGAATTTCCAGTCAAATTTGAAACATTTAGAATTGTAGTTGCAAAAGTTGGAGAAGATGAAACTTGTAATTGGTAAGATTCAGCATTTGCTTGTGCATTCCAAACCAAATTTACCGTTGTAGCTACACCAACTTGATTATTTGCAGGAGAAGAAGCAGTAATTGGTGAAAAAGTACTACTAAATATTTTTAGATTTTTATACCTTGTTTCTGTTTCTAAACCATTGTTTCCAACAATACCAACATTGTAACTGCCTGGATTTCCTGCAGATAAATTTGATATTGTTAGTGTAACAGGCCCGTTTGAATTTCTAGATGACGGGGTAAATACAGCTGTTGCACCACTTGGCAAACCAGTTGCCGAAAAATTTGTTGTGGTTGTCGTAGTGCCTGTTTGAGTATAGTTAAAAGTGTAAACAGCCTCTTGATTAGCACAAACTTCAAGATCATTAGAAGTAGGTATTAATGCAAAACCAGAAGTGACACCTGTAATGATTAGTGAAAAATCTTGTTTATTATTAACTAAGGTTCCTTTGTGAGTCACTGTAATAACATAATCACCAGCAGGAGGGACGTCAATTTTTACTTGTTCTACATTATCAATATTATTATCTCCAAATCTAGTTGCATCAAGTGTTGGGTCTGTATCTAATTTCCAAGGATAGTAAGTTGAGCCATTTCTTGTGATTCTCACATCTAAATCGTTTACAAGCGCACGAGTTAAATCGTTAGCTTCTCTTTGACCATTATTGGCATCGCCAGGAACATCCGTCCAACAAGCAGTAGCCATCAATGGAGTAGTTCCTAAAGACTTTACTGTAATTGAGTATGTTTGCCCCTGATTAAGTTTTTCTTCAGAAATCCAAGCATTTAATCCATTTGAAGTAATTGCTTGCGCGGCTGCTTTAGCATTTAATAATCCCCAACCAAAATAAATATCTGGGCCAATACTTCCAGAATCATCTGCGGTATGACAAGCTAAGCCTTTTAAAGTAGCCGCTTTCATAAATTTTGTAGTTAAATTATTGTGATGTTGTTGTAAAAGCAATAATGTACCCGCGACATTTGGCGATGACATTGATGTTCCACTAAGGTTAGCTGTTGCACTATTACTTCCGCTGCTTGCTGAGACTAAACCTGTTCCGTTTCCAGTAATATCCGGTTTTATTCTTCTATCATCAGTCGGTCCTTGACTGCTTGAACTATTAATAACTGGTGGAGATAAAATATCTCCAACTGAATTTACAGATACATCTAAACAATTTGCAATAACTAAATTATTTTTGGCTGTTTTATTTCCAGTAAGTTTATCAATTCCAAATGATATGGGATTAGCATTATTTTGATCTTCACCAGAATTACCTGCTGATGCCACCATTAAATAATAAGGCGCTAAGTAAGCAATTTGATCCCAGTTTTTTGCAGCTGAATCATACGTTCCGATATACCAAGCGGGTAACGTAACGTTATTATTTGTTAAAGGCACACCATAAGAGTGGTTTGAAATAAGCATCCCACCCAAAACTTCATCAAGAACTTCTGTTTCATCATCTGTCCAATTAAATGTTCTGCCTGTCGCTTCATAGGCCATTCCTCTGTGTAATAAATTGGTACTATTACCAAGAACTGTTCCAGTTACGTGTGTAGCGTGTTGTGAATATGTTATTCCACCTCCATCATCAACTGAAACCACTCTTCCTTCAAAATGATTGTGCTCAGCTCTAACTGTTCCTCCATCCCAAACTCGTGCAACCATTCCTTGTCCATTTAGCGTAAGCCCTAAACTTCCACCAGTATTTAATTGTACCGCTCTTGTAGATTTTGCTGCGGCCTGATTTTCAGTTGAAAAATATAAAGGATAACCATCAGGAGTTAGCTTCATTAATTGATGAAAGTTTCCTTTTTCATCAGTATAACTTAATGGAATGTTATTTTCCAGAGCATATTTATAAGCTCTTGTTCTTTCTTTTTCTTCTAAAATTTTGAATTCCTTTGCTTTGCTTTTAATTAGCGCAACATCGTAATCTTTAGTGATGTTTATAATGTCTTTTTCAGATTGAGCAAATCCAAAAAAACTTGTACATACTATGAGTAGTATTAATATTTTATTTTTCATTTTATTTGTTTTTAGGCAACTTTAAAGTTTTGGTAAGCAAATATATTGATTTAAGTTTTAATTTCAATATCATGATTTTAAATTACCAAACTTTAACATTTGTTATCTAATCTATTAATTTACTTTGAATTGTATATTTTTTACAAATTTGAAAAGAAATCATTTCCTTTATTATCCGTAATGATAAATGCTGGGAAATCTTTAACGGTAATTTTACGAACCGCTTCCATGCCTAATTCTTCAAAATCAACTACTTCTACTGATAAGATGTTTTCTTTTGCTAAAATGGCAGCAGGACCACCAATCGAACCTAAATAGAATCCGCCATATTTGTGGCACGCATTCATTACATCCTTGCTTCGGTTTCCTTTGGCTAACATAATCATACTTCCGCCAGCGGCTTGAAATTCATCTACATACACGTCCATTCTTCCTGCTGTTGTGGGACCGAAACTTCCTGAAGCCATTCCGTCTGGAGTTTTAGCAGGTCCTGCGTAATATACCGGATGATTTTTGAAATACTCTGGCATTGGTTTCCCAGCGTCTAATAATTCTTTGATTTTTGCATGAGCAATGTCACGAGCTACAATCAACGTTCCGTTTAATTTCAAACGCGTTTTGATTGGATATTTCGATAATTCAGCTAAAATTTCCGACATCGGTTTGTTCAAATCAACTTCTACCGCTAGCTCTAAATGAGGCGCTGATGCAGGTAAAAACTGTCCTGGATTTGTTTCCAATTGTTCTAAGAAAATACCGTCTTTGGTGATTTTCCCTTTGATATTTCGATCTGCAGAACACGAAACACCCATTCCCACCGGACAAGAAGCCGCATGACGAGGTAAACGAATGACACGAACATCATGCGTTAAATATTTTCCGCCAAATTGTGCTCCAATTTGACTTTCTTGACAAATGATTTGTACTCTTTTTTCCCATTCTAAATCGCGAAACGCTTGACCCGACATGTTTCCTGATGTTGGTAAATTGTCATAATATCCTGCTGATGCTTTTTTCACGGCTGCTAAATTTGCTTCCGCAGATGTACCGCCAATTACTAAAGCCAAATGATACGGAGGACAAGCTGCTGTTCCTAAATCCATAATGCGTTCGCGAACAAATTCGTCTAACGATTTTTCATTTAACAACGATTTTGTTTTTTGATATAAGAAGGTTTTGTTGGCCGAACCACCACCTTTTGTTAGAAATAAAAATTCATACGAATTTCCTTTTTTCGCATAAATATCAATTTGAGCGGGTAAGTTTGAACCTGAGTTTTTTTCTTCAAACATCGAAATCGGAACAATTTGCGAATAACGAAGATTTTTATTTTGGTACGTATTGTAAATTCCTTTGGATAACCATTCGCCATCTTCAACACCTGTGTATACGTTTTCACCTTTTTTGGCAACTACAATTGCTGTTCCAGTATCTTGGCAAGAAGGCAATTGCCCTTCTACCGCTACTGCGGCATTTTGCAATAAGTTATAAGCCACAAAACGATCGTTGTCTGTTGCTTCTGGGTCTTCGATAATGTTTCTTAGTTTTTGTAAATGAGCCGAACGCAACATAAATGAAACGTCGTCCATAGCTTCTTGTGCTAATAATTCTAATCCTTTTGGGTCAACCACTAAGATTTCTCTATCGCCAAGTTGTTCAACTTTTACGTAATCAGAAGTTAATTTTTTGTAGTGTGTATCGTCTTTTAAAATTGGATACGGATCTTGATATAAAAAGTCCATTGTGTGTATGTTTTGAAAGGTAAAGTTACGGATTTTTGTTTTTCCAACCTGCATGGTTTTTAAATC
>NZ_JBEIET010000078.1:0-9732 GCF_040382755.1 Flavobacterium sp. | reverse complement strand
TGAAAGGATTCATTTTTTTTATTGCCAATTAAAAAAACCAATTCTTCAAATGAACTACTATTATAATTTGGTAGATTTAGATCCTGACCTCGAAAAGAAGGGTATAAATCTTTCATATTAATAGTAATTTCTTGCCAGTCTCCATTAGTTTTAAATGTAGTGATATAAGAATAATATTTTGATATTTTGTCTTTAATTCTAATTTGGTAGTCTTTACCGTCACCTTTTATTTTTAAAGTAATTTTACTGTCTGCTGTAGTATTTATTTTGTCAAATTGATACCTTACAGACGAAAATCCTCCGTAATTTTCAGTAGAAACTGTACCCGAGAATACACCATTCCCATCTTCATCGATAGAAAACTGACCATTGGAACGACCACCCATAACTACGTCATCAACAATTATCCAATCGGAAACGTTTGAGTTTTTAGAAAAATCATAAATTGAAATCGTATTCATAGTAAAGCAAAAGAAAAGTAATAAAAGTAACTTCATAACACGTATAATTTATAGGAATTATTTGTAAACTTACAATTTAAATTCCCAATTTCGATCCTTTGAATAAAATAACTGTCCGTTTTTAATTTCTAAAGGGCAATCGAAATTATTGGTATACAAACCACCGGTTCCTAATCCTTGTGGCATTTTGTTGTTCAATGTGTATGTAAATTGTGCAATCGCATTTAATCCCACATTACTTTCCAAAGCCGAAGTAATCCACCAACCAATATTTCGTTTTTCGGCCAATTCTATCCATTCTAAGCTGCCTTTTATGCCGCCAATAAAACTGGGCTTCAAAATAATATATTGTGGCTGTATGGCGTCTAAAAGCATTGCTTTATCTTCATATTTAAAAACACCAATCAACTCTTCATCTAACGCTATTGGAAAAGGTGTGGTTTTGCATAGCTCTGACATCTTGTCAGTGCTATTTTTTTGAATAGGTTGCTCAATGCTATGTAATTCAAATTCAGATAATTGATTTAATTTATTTAAAGCTTCATTTGAATTAAAAGCACCGTTTGCATCTACACGTATTTCAATGGTTTTTGCATCAAAATGTTGACGAATAAATCGCAATAAACCCAATTCTTTTTCAAAATCTATTGCGCCAATTTTCAATTTTATACAGGTAAAACCTTCCGCTAATTTTCCTTCAATTTGTTGTTTCATAAACGCTTCCTCACCCATCCAAACCAATCCATTAATTAAAATTGAATCTTTCGATTGGGTAAAATCAGAAGTAAATAATTCAAATGGAGAAACTGCTTGTAAAGAAAAAAATGCCATTTCTACACCAAATTGAATGGAAGGGAATTCAAGTAATGCATCCCATAATTTATCCTCACCTAAATGAATGTTTTCGCACACCCATTGCAATTTTTTTTCATAATCTGGTCGGTCATCTACTGATAAACCACGCAACAAACCACACTCTCCTATTCCTGTTTTACCATTTTCTTCCAATAGTAAAAACCAGGTTTCTTTTTCCGTCATTACACCACGCGAAGTGCCACTTGGACGTTTAAAGTTTAGGATGTATTTTTTATAGGTAGCGTGCATTTAAAATTCCAAATTAAAAAATTCCAAATTCCAAATTTAACGAAAACGATTTGGGATTTGGGATTTTGTTATTGACTTTTATTCAATTATTCTTAGTATTTTTTTAAAATTATTTATTGGAAAGCCTTTCTTTTCAAACTCAAAAAAATCAGATTTCGTTTGATTTACCCAACTTGTATTTGAGGCAATGTTTTGCGTTTTGTATTGACTATGAAGGTCTTTAGCTTCCGAAACACGGTCTGTAAATAAATACACGTGAGCCAATTGTAATTGATGCGTTAAATCGTTCTTTTCTAACACTATAGCTTTGTTTATATTATCCTCTGCTTTAGCAAATTGTTTTGAAAACAAATAGAAATTTCCCAATAAACCATAATCGATATGATTGGCTGCTTTTTTAAATATAATTTCATTCTGAATTATAGAAATGGCTTCGTCAACTTTGCTGTCTTTAAACAACTTAACGGCTTCCGCACGAATGGTATTCAAATAACTTTCATATTGATTTGATTTCTTTAAAGCGATTTCTTGTACATCGTTAACCGCTTTTGTTTTTTCAATAGTCAATAATTGTTGGTACTCTGAATATTTATATTTATCTATAAAACTTGCTACAAATTGAACTAAAAAAACGGCTTCATTTGATGATTTTTTATACCAATCTAATTTTTTTCCAAGTGTAACGATTTCTTTTTTTGTTTCTAAATTCCAACCTCTACTGGCTGAATAATCTATCCAAGAAACCACTTCTAATACTATTTTGGTGCTTAATACCCAATTTTTATTTTCAAAAGCAAACCAAATATTTGGTGTGTTTTCAAAACATTTTGTGTTTTTAATAGAAATTACTTTACTGTCTTTATTTATGGGTTCTTTACTGAAATAACAAGCCGTTTCTAACTTTCCGTCTTTTAAAAACTGATTTCCGGCCTTCTCAGACGTGTAAATTCCATAAACACAAGTATCGTCACCAGAAAGAGAATTGGTTAAAAAAAGAGCTCCTGCAGCGCCCTGACTAATACCTGTTGGATCAGGTATGGCTTTTAAAACAGATGCCAAGCTATTTGTGATTTTTCCGTTTTCATCAATTAATGAAATTCGGAATACAAATTCAGAGGCACCCTCAGGCAAGTCGTCAATTTTCACTAAGGTTCGGTTGCCCGATGAAAGTTTAATTTCTTTAGTAAATGCGCGTTCTTTATCCCAAAAACCATCTTTCTGAGCGAAAGAAATTTGAGTAATAAGAAGAAATAATAATATTTTTTTCATTTTTAGATGGGTACGCAGATTTTTCGGATGTTTATGATTTATTTTTTTTGAAACACATAGGCACATAGGTTTTCTATTTTTGGTTTTGATTGAAACGATTCACATAAAATAAGTCGAATAATAATAACTTTAAGCTTTTTCTAATGTTTTCTTTTTCAAACATTTCAAATAAAAATCTATCTTACTATGTGTTTCAACTTCTACAATTTTGATACCAAAGTTTATAAATCGATGCTTTGTCCTATTTCTAATAACATTAAATCTTTTCCTTTTTGGAAGAATTTACGTTTGGCTTCTTCGTGATTAATTTCGATATAACCGAACGTATCGTAATGATAGCCTAGTATTTTATCGCACTCTACAAAGTCTGAAGCGATAATAGCATCTTCTACATCCATTGTAAAATTACTTCCGATAGGCAAAATAGCCAAATCTAATTTGGTTCGCATTGGAATCAATTTCATATCCATTGTTAAAGCCGTATCGCCTGCAATGTATATGTTTTTATGCTCGCCTTCAATTACAAATCCGCCAGGTTGCCCTCCATAACTCCCATCAGGAAAAGAGGAGGTATGAATCGCATTCACGTATTTGACATTCCCAAATTCGAAATCCCAACTTCCACCGTGGTTCATTGGATGATAATGAAACCCTTTATTTCCATAATGTGAAGCAATTTCATAATTAGAAACAATTACCGCATCGGTTCGTTTGGCAATGGCTTCCACATCTAAAATATGGTCTTGATGTGCGTGCGTTAATAATATATAATCAGCTTCAATCTCATCAATAGAAATGTGTGATGCCTTAGCATTTCCTGTAATAAAAGGATCTACCAAAATATGAATATCATTGATTTGAATGCTCAAGCACGCGTGTCCGTAAAATGTTATTTTCATAGTTTTAGTATTAAGATTTTGGTATTAAAAATTATGACTTTTTTAAAATTCTTATAATACACACAAAAATAACCAAAATAATATACTCAGTGCAAATGTACTCAAAGCAACTTTTTTAAGTTCTGGATCGAAATCTTCGTGTTTTTCTGATTTTTTAACTTTTACTAAATGAAAAATGATTGGAATGTTAATGATTAAAACAGGAATAAGTGAAGACTTAATTAATAAAGAAAAAATCATAAAAGAAACCATTCCAATCACTAAAATAATTTCATGATACTTTTTAGCCCATTTCAATCCAAACTTCACCACTAACGTATTTTTATTTGCGATTCTGTCATTCTCAATATCGCGCATATTATTTAAGTTTAAAACAGCGGTGCTTAACATTCCAATAGCCGTAGCGGGAAGAAATAATTTAATATCAATACTTTGCGAGTATAAGAAATTGCTTCCAATAACGGCTACTAAACCGAAAAAGATAAAAACAAATACATCGCCAAAACCGCTATATCCATAAGCGTTATTTCCAACGGTGTATTTTATGGCTGCGGCAATTGAAGCTATTCCTAAAACCAAAAAAGTAAACGAATACACAAAATTTTCTTGTCCAAATGCAAAATAAATTAAAGCTACAGCTAAAACAAAGGCTATAACCGAGTTGATGATAATTGCCTTTTTCATTTGGGCAGACGTAATTTCACCCGAAGCTACTAAGCGTTTTTCGCCAATTCTATTGGCATCTGTGCCTTTTATGCCATCGCCATAATCGTTAGCTAAATTGGATAATATTTGAAATGATAATGTGGTACATAATGCCAACACAAAAATAATCCAATCAAATGAATGTTGGTAATACGCATACGCACTTCCTACCAAAATTCCAGAAATTGAAAGGGGTAACGTTCGTAAGCGTGCCGCTTGAATCCAAGGTTGTATTGTGTTTTTCATTAAACTAAGAAAACGATTAATAGTGTAATTACATTGAATGCCAAACTAAAATAGGACATCAAACAATTTTTGTTTTTAATTAGTGAATAGGTGTTTAGTATTGGCAAAACAATAAACAATACTAACATTGGAAGCCAAATAATTTCATAAAGCACGCCTATAATAGTAATCTGATATACATCAATTGTTTTGCTAAGCAACCAATACAAGAGCATTGAACTACTTAAAACTAAAAGAAGTTTTTTATTTGCGATTAACTTTTCCATATAATTACATCCAATTTTTATTTGTTGTTTCCACTTGATACAACCAATTATTTACCATTTTTTTTATTTCAAGATAATTACCCGTTGAAAAATCAATATTTCCACCTGCAGTTGCCAAAGTAACCGAACCAATATTTGTAGCTTTTTGCCAAAAAAATTGTTTTGTTGTAATGGCTTGTATTTTATAAGGTTCTACAATCGTATTGTCAACGTCCCAAGCACCATTTTGTTTGATAATAAAATCAGTAGAAACAAAAAGTCTATAATTTTTATATGAAAACCATAATAAAATCCCTGAAAACAAGGCAAAAGCAACACAATACATAACCAATTCATTCCAAATAAATAAATCAAAAGATACATTAACTAGTATAAAAACAACTATTGGAAGTAGAAGTAAAAAGAATGACTCTAGAGCCAATTTTCGCCAATTTGGGAGCATTAATTTTCCTTTTTCTGGAAATATATTAAAAAGTATTTTTAGAATTTCATCACGCTCCAATTTTGAAGCACCAGGAACATCAATCTTATCACTTTTAATATTACTGCCAGGATTGCTTGATGCTTGGCGAATACCAATTGTCAGAATATCAAACTTTTTCTGAAAGAAATTTTGAGTTGTTGAAACAAGTTGGACTTTCTTTGGATGTAACAATGTGTTTTTAGTAGCCAATAATCCGTAGGAAAGCACAATTGATTGATTGTTTCTACGAATTGTAAAATCATAATATTTTATAATAGTTTGCACTAAATTAACTACCAATACTATTCCAATAATAGTTCCTAGCACCATTGCAAATGAAGTTAACAAAGGTAATTTTTCTAAATAATCCGTTATTTTATCTTCCTGAACTTGAGCGCTTCCAAATATATTTTTAATATTTTCTAACATCGCTGAAAAAAACACAATAAACAGCACAAAGCTCTTAACGTAATTTGAAGTAAATCCAATTTTAATCAAACTAGATAAACTAATTTTTAATAGCGACGACGGTGCTTCCACAACTTCTTTTTCCTCGGTAAAAGTTGGTTTTTCTGAAGCGTAATTTATTAATCGATCTTTTAAAATGATGGCAAGTTCGTGAGGAATAGCGCTAATTGACGCCTCTTTTTTATCGCTTCCTGCGGTATCAATTTCTAATTTATAAACATTTATTAATCGTTGAATTAGACTTTGATTGATATTTACTTGCTGAATTTTGTGTAACTGAATTGTGATTTTGGTTTTATTCAAAACACCTTTTTGAATTACGAAATCGCTATTTTCTTCATCAATATAAAATGTAAAAAAGTAGTATTGCAAATAAGAAATTATGGCAATAATCAGTACAAAAGCAACAATTCCTAAATATATAAATAAGGTATTGGAAGCATCCAACTTTACCAACCATACTAGAAGTATAGGCCACATAGCCCGTACAATTTTTTGTAAGGTATTGGCAAACATAACTAAAACACCTAGTAATGATTGACGTTGTGGCTGTGAAAAATCGGTTAAAGCATTCATTTATTCCATATTATTATGAACAACATTGTGAAGTTCATTTGTTGCATCTGGATTAATTTTTTTAGAAACTAAATTTTTTATTTTCTGAGCGTCTTCTAAAAGTAAACCCGGTATTTTAATATCCGAACTATTGCCACCAGCCGTAAACAGCTCAACAGAAGCCAAACCAAATTTTCTCGAAAAAAATCCTTGGTGAAGCGCTACGTGTTGCACCCTATTAAACGGAATTATTGTAGTCGTTTCAGAAATTAAACCCGATTTATAAATAGCATCGTGAGTTCGAAAAGCGTATCCTTTTTTATTAAAACTAAGCTTTGCTAGTGGATAGGATAAGCCAATTAAAATCGAAAGAGCAATTCCCATAACCAACCAAATTCTATTAGAAAAAAGTTCCGTTTGAAAATAAGAAATAACAAAAAACACTAATAAAATAACAAAATTAACTATACTTAAAATAATAGCAACTACATTAAAATACTTGGCTTGTAATCGATTTAATTTCACTTCCTCAAACTTAGGTAAATCTATAATTTCCGTAGTTTCATTTGTAAATTCCTGCATTCTTTTTTACTTTTTACTTTTTACTTTTTACTTTTTACCTTTTACCTTTTACTTTTTACTTTTTACTTTTTACTTTTCCCTAAACCTAACCCCTTTTACCCTACACCTAAATTAAGGAATATACTTTTTCTCAAAATTAGGTTTTCGTTTTTCCAAGAACGCATTTCTACCTTCAACAGCTTCTTCGCTCATATATGCGAGACGTGTGGCTTCACCAGCAAAAACTTGTTGTCCCACCATACCATCATCAGTTAAGTTCATAGCGAATTTTAACATTCTAATAGACATTGGCGATTTACCTAATATTTCTTGTGCCCATTCGTAAGCAGTAGATTCTAATTCAGTATGCGGAATTACAGCATTTACCATACCCATTTCGTAAGCTTCTTGTGCCGAGTAGTTTCTTCCTAAAAAGAAAATTTCTCTTGCTTTTTTCTGTCCTACCATTTTTGCCAAATACGCCGAACCATAACCGCCATCAAAACTAGTTACATCAGCATCGGTTTGTTTAAAAATGGCGTGTTCTTTACTTGCTAAAGTTAAATCGCACACCACGTGCAAACTATGTCCGCCACCAACAGCCCAACCTGGCACTACAGCAATAACTGCTTTTGGCATAAAACGAATTAATCGTTGTACTTCTAATATATTTAATCGGTGGTAGCCGTCTTCGCCTACATACCCTTGTTTGCCTCTTGCTTTTTGATCGCCACCGCTACAAAAACTCCAAATTCCGTCTTTTGAAGAAGGTCCTTCTGCAGATAATAAAACCACTCCAATAGAAGTATCTTCATGGGCATCTTTAAAAGCATCTAATAATTCGGCAGTTGTTTTTGGTCGGAATGCATTTCGCACATCAGGTCTGTTGAAGGCAATACGCGCCACACCATCACATTTTTTATACGTGATATCTTCGTACTCTTTTACGATTTTCCAGTTGATAGTTGACATTTTCAATATTTTTTATCAAAAATACTTCAAAAATACTTTAATTTGCAAAAGCAGATGACATTTTTATATAATCAAAGCCAATAAAAAATTCAATCTACTATTTCGCCCAAAAAAAACAGCTAAATAATATATGAAATACAAATCGGACTTTAGTAAAATTAATTTCTTTATACCCTTGTTCCCTGCAGTACTCGTATCGCTAATTGCTTTTTTATCTGGAGATTCTATTGAAATGGTTTTGGCACCTATTGGTATTCTAATTTTGTTTTTAAGTGTATTAATTACAGTTACATTTTTCACTACGTATTACGAAATTCAAGAAAACGTTTTGATTGTTTCTATGTTTTTTTACAAAACAAAAATTAAAATTTCAGAAATTAAAACTATAAAATATTCCAATTCTATTGTAAAAACAAATTTTTACAAACCGGGCTTTCATCACAGAGGCATAGAAATTGTTTATCACAAATACGACGACATATTTTTATCACCAATCAACAAAGACCAATTTATTGAGCAGTTAATCGAACAAAATCCAACTATAGAAATCAGAAAATAATGAGAATACGCCTTACACTCTTATCACTTACTTTATTTACACTTTCTTGCAAAGACAACGCATCGGAATTTTCAAAAAACAATGGCACACAACAAGACCAAAGCGACTTTTTTGTAGCGTTTAACGAATTAGATTCTGCGTATTGCGAGAAACAAAAAAACGAAATCAGTTACCAATACAATAAATTAATTAACAAAAGTGATTTTTACGGTCAGTTTTTAGTGGCAAAAAACGGAAAAATCTTATTTGAAGATTATCAAGGCTTTGCTTACAAAGAAAAAGACGATAAAAATGGAAAAAACAAACCATTACATATAGCATCGGTTAGTAAAGTATTGACAGCCGCGGTTATTTTAAGAATGGTTGACCAAGAAAAAATTGGTTTAGACGATAAAGTTTCCGAATACTTAGAAGGTTTTTATCATAAAGAAATAACGGTAAGAATGTTGTTAAATCACCGAAGCGGCTTGCGTCATTACGGTTATTTTATTGAGCGTGATGTAAAATGGGACCGTTCAAAACGCATCACCAATCAAGATATTTTAAAGTTAATTAATTCTGGAAAAATACATTTAGAAAGCAAACCAGGAACGCGATTTGCCTATTGCAATACCAACTATTCTTTATTAGCGCTTATTATTGAAAAGGTTTCTGGAATGCGTTATCACGAAGCGATGAACGAACTACTTTTTAAACCGCTTGGTATGAAAAACACGTTTGTATTTGATTACGAAAAACACCACGACACGGTAAGTCAAACCTATAAATCAAACCGATTACGCTTGGCTTTTGACCATTTGGATTTGGTTTATGGCGATAAAAACATTTATTCAACAGCGCGCGATTTATTAAAGTTTGATTTAGCCACGTATTCAGATAACTTTTTTAGCGAAAAACTAAAGAAAGAAATTTTTAAAGGGTACAGTTACGAATCGAAAGGTGAAAAAAATTACGGTTTGGGTATTCGTTTACGTGAATGGAAAGAAGCACCTACTCTAACCTATCATAACGGTTGGTGGCACGGCAATACCTCATCGTATATTACGCAAAAAACAGATACGGTTACGATTATTGCGTTGTCAAATAAAATGACTTACAACACCTATAAAACCAAAAAGTTTATTGCGTTATTTAATTCTAAATATCCTGTAAAACTGGATAATAATGATGTAGGTGGTGCTAATGAATAAGAGTTACTGATTTA
>NZ_JBEIET010000077.1:0-9750 GCF_040382755.1 Flavobacterium sp. | reverse complement strand
TATTTAAGAACTTATTTAACGGCCTAGACAACGAAGGCAAAATGATGTTAAACACGATTATCGAAGCCTTAACTTTAGTTGGCTTTGTGTTTGTGTCTCTTTTATTAATCGCTTATTTTATTATATTATGATTGTAGACATTCACTACCCGTTAGCGTACTTTTACGCAGATACCTACGAAGGCGAATGCACCTTTGAACTATCCGTAGACGAAGATAACGACTTGAACGTAACTATTTGCACCGCGATAGCTTACCGCAACGACTTAGAAATAGAATTAGAACACGTACTAAACGACTACGATTTACAATTAATCGCAAGTGAAATATACGATGACTTGTTAAACTCAAATTTACACGAAGAATTTATACAAGAAGAATATAATAACAAATTACAAAACGCTTATGAAAACGGAAAGAACTCCCGACGTGAATTTTGATTTACCCGACCAAGTTCGTTGGTGGCTTACTGGTGAAGGTTGGCTACATAAAAACGGACATTTTAATTTTAACCATTACTGTAAAGTTGTAAACGCAAAATATGAAGACATACGAAATAACACATTACTTTCAAGAAACGCCAACGGCACGCAGGAAACGAACCAAATCCGTTGTAGAAGCGTATTCCCTTCATCACGCTAAATTGGTTTTGGATATTTGGGAAGGATTAATAATTAACATTAAAGAGATATGCAACTAAAAAACAAATTCACGGACTTAATAGAAACAAACGATTTACGCAAACGGAGCAGAAAACGAAAGTACGTAAACCAACGCGGTTACGTAATTAAATTAATGCGGGGGTACGGATTCTCCTATATTGAGATAGGCGAAATGTTAGGACTTAATCACGCTACGTGCATTCACGCTTTTAACAATGCCAATCTTTGGGAATCTATAAACGATAGGCACTTTTTTAACGACACCGAACACCTTCGCGCTGCGATGAATAACTTTAAGGTTAACAGAACGATGCAAGATTTATACCTAGACGTTAAAAACGCGGGGGGATTAAAAGACCTTGAACATATTCAAGAACGAATAAGACGCGGGGAATATCAAATAAAATTTTACGAAAATGAACAAATATTAAATTAATTAGTTATATTTGTACACGGCTTCATCTCACATTATAAAGCCATAAGGTATTATTGACCCTTGTAATGAAGTAGAAGTGAGATGCTACGGAGTTGCGAGGGTTTTTTATTTAATTTAAAAAATATGAATATTTTAAAAAAAGCTGACGAAATTGTTAATTTACGTTCAGAAGAAAAAGAAAGGATGTATGGCGATTTTATTGAGTCAATGAAAAAAACGTCGGAATTAGCAAGTATTATGAGTAATAAAAATATTAATGTAAATGATTGCTATAATGTGTTAATTGCATTAAAATTAGCTAGGCAGTCACACAGCCATAAAGAAGATAATTTACTTGATGCTGTGGCTTATTTAGGTTCGTTAAACAACTATTTAAATGACAAAATATGAATAATTTTGAAAAAATTTATGGCAATATAGTTAGCCATTGTTTAAAAAAAGGCGAAATAGTAATTGGTAGAAATGGCAAAGTCAGGCAAATTACTGGTACACAAATTAGAGCAAATCTAATTGAAGGGTTTCCCGTCGTTACTGGAAAAACAATATTCCCAAAAACCTGTTTTATTGAAACTGAATGGATGTTAAATGGGTTGACAAATATAAATTGGTTAAATGAACGTGGCGTAAAAATATGGGACCAATGGGCTGACAAAAATGGCGATTTAGGGCCGGTTTATGGGCATCAACTTTTAAATTTTAATGGGGTTAACCAAATTACTAGTCTAATTAATGAGTATAAATTAAATAAACATAGTAGAAGGCTTATTTGCTCAATGTGGAACCCTAGCGATTTATCTAAAATGCAATTACCACCTTGCCATTATTCATTCCAATTTATAATATCTAATAATTTTGTAGACATTATTGTAACAATGCGCTCGCTTGATTTATTTATTGGCTTACCTTATGATATGGTTATGTATGCATCAATATTAGCGGCTTTTGCAAATGAGTTTAATTTAATTGCAAGGGAAGTAATTATAAATGCGGCAAATGCTCATATTTATGAGGTGCACGTTAGAGAGGCCGCTATTTATGTTGGTAGAGATAAATTTAAATTGCCAAGTTTATTAAAAGTTGGGTTATTTACTAAATATTATTCAAATGATTTTCAATTAAGTGAATACAAAAAACAAAATAGATTAATAGTTAATGTAATAAAATAAAAAGTATGGATTTAAAAAATGAGTTTCAGCCAATAAGAGATTGGGCAAATAACAGAGGTATTTACGCTAAAGGCGATATAAAAACACAGTATGTAAAATTGCAAGAAGAAGCGGGGGAGCTAGCTAAAGCGATTATAAATAATAATAAAAATGAAATAATTGACGCTATTGGCGATTGCGTTGTGGTTTTAACGTCAATTGCATATTTTAATAATGTGCCTATTGAAGATTGTATTAATGAGGCTTTTAATGTAATTAATAAAAGAAAAGGAAAAATGGTTAATGGTAGTTTTGTAAAAAATAATTAAAATGAGAGAATACTTAGCAAAGATTAGAATACCCGAAGAAATTAAAAAAGAATCAACTGGGTTTATTGGTGAAAAAATATTTGAATTGTGGTTTACTTATAATTTTCAGGATGAGCCGCTATTTAAACAAAAAGCGGATATGGACTTAAAAAAAATTGATTTTGCAGATTCAAAAGGCTGCACATATCAAGTTAAAACAACTGCAGCTAAAACATATACTTTTAATTGCGATTTAGAAGACATACACGAGCATTTAAATAGTAGTAAATACGTTTTTATACAATTGCGGGATGACTATGCTTATATTGAGCCTATTTATGGAAAAGAAGATATAAAAACAAAATTAAAGCGTTCATTTAAAGAAAAAAAACAATGCTTTATTTATTGTAAAGATTTACTTCAAAAAGAATTATTTATTTAGTTATGAGCGGTTGGATTAAAATACACAGGAAGTTTTTAGAATGGCAGTGGTTTGACAAAAGCGAAGCGGTACACTTGTTTATATACCTACTATTAAAAGCAAACCATAAGGATTCCCAATGGCAAGGAGTTGATATTAAACGAGGTCAATTTATTTCGTCTTTAGGGAAGATTTCAATTGATACGGGAATAAGTTTGCAGTCGATTAGAACACTATTAAACAAGTTAGAAAAGACAAACGAAATAGAACTAAAATCAACAAACAAATTTACTATCGTAACTATTTGTAAATATGAGTGTTACCAAGACGAAACCGAACAAACTAACAAGCAACTGACAAACAAACAACAAACGACTAACAAACAACTAACAACAAACAAGAATGATAAGAAAGAAAAGAATAATAAAGAAGTTATTTTAAATAGGTGGGTTGAATATCGAAAACAAATTAAGAAGCCAATTAAAGAAGCAACTCAAGAAACTATTTTAGCTAAGATGGAAAATTTTACGGAAGAACAATGTAAGTTTGTAATTAACAACTCCATAGAAAACGGATGGCAGGGTTTATTTTGGGATAAACTACCTAAACACCAAAACGAACTATCGGACGATTTACAACAAACGGCTAACATACTGGCTAAGTTAAATTGGAAGGACACTAAAGATTATAAAAATGTTGACTAAACAAGGCGATTCATTACAATACCTACTCGACTATAAAGAAGGTAAGATTCAACAAGGCTTAAAAATTGACTGCGTATTAGACGATTATTTACGATTCAAACCTAAGCAACTAAACATAATTCTAGGCCACGACAACGTAGGTAAAACATATTGGGTGTTTTGGTATTTTCTTGTTCTTGCACTTAAACACGGATTAAAGTTTTGTTTATGGAGCGGGGAAAATCAAAAGGGTCAAATACTGCGGGATTTAATACAAATGTATAGTGGCGAACCATTCAAGAATCTAACGACAAACCAAATACATTCTTATTCCGCTTATCTAGAACAATTTTTTTACTTTGTGGATAATAGCAAACTTTACAAGCCGTTAGAACTTTTGGAAATCTTTGCTAAATCAAAATGCAATGTCGGTTTAATAGACCCGTTTACAGGACTTGACCGCGAAATGACATACGAAGGAAATTACACGTTTATGAACAAGGCGCGGGAATTCGTAAACAAAACGGGTATGACTATTTACATAAACACGCACCCAAATACGGAAAGTGGACGAAGCGCGAATTTATATACTGACGGCGATTTTAAAGGACACTTGAAGCCACCGTTAAAAGACCATATTGAAGGCGGTAAAGCGTTCCTAAATAGATGCGACGATATGTTTGTAATTCATCGACTAATTAAACACGAAACGATGAAATACAACACTATGATAGGAGTAGAAAAAATAAAGGATATGGAAACGGGCGGGAAGCACACAGGAATCAACGACCAAATTTTATGTAATTTTAACTCTGGATTAGGCTTCGAAGTTTACGGAGTTAACCCACTTCAAGAAATGCGAACACCAAAAACAAATAATTTTAAATTCTAGTTATGGACGATTATACAATTTTACGCAGCCAAGTTTTATTAGGTTTTACCTACGCTAAAATACAAGCGAGTTTAGACGAAATAAAGACGAAGCACCCAACCCGAACGGACTTAATTAATTCAATGGAAGAAACGTTAGAACATATTCAAGAAGTTAAGTTATCGTGGAATCAGTTCGAACAAGAATTTAGAGCAATGCGCCAAAACGGATATAGAACGGAGCTAATTAACTTAGAACTCAAAGAAGAAAACAATCGGATTAAAGCCGAAATAAACGCAATAAGATTTTAATATGCGCTGCAAGAATTGTAAAGAGGTATTTACCCCCGTTAAGTTTAATCAAAAATTTTGTTTAGAGTCGGAATGCGTTCGTGTTTGGGTAAAACTTGAAAAGGAAAAACAATGGAATAAAAAGAAAAAGCAATTAAAAGACGAACTACAAACGCTTCCTGAACTTCTTAAATTGGCTCAAATAACGTTTAACAAGTACATACGACTACGCGACAAGGATAAACCTTGCGTAAGTTGTGAAAAGCCGTTAGGCGCAAAATACGACGCGGGACACTATTTTAGTATGGGTGGCCACAAAGCAGTAACATTTGACGAAGACAACGTCCACGGGCAATGCGTAACGTGCAACCAATATAAACACGGAAACTTACTTAACTACCAAATAGGAATACAACAACGGATAGGGGCAGATAGGTTAATAGAACTACACGCAAAAGCACACGAAGTAAAGAAGTGGACTAAAGACGAACTATACGGGATTATTAGATGCTATAAAAAAAAATTAAAATTATAGGTGCATATTAAAATATAATGTTTATATTTGTATGTAATTAAAATTTATACGCTATGAAACATTTATTTAAGTCGTTGGCAGCCTTCCAACAAGAAGTACCAGTAATTCACAAAGGTACGCAAGGCTTCGGGTATAGTTACGCAGATTTACCCGCTATCTTTGAAAAGATTAACCCGCTACTAAAGAAACACGGACTAGGGTTTACGCAGTTGTTAGACACTAAAGAAGGTGTCGACTATATTGCCACCGTTATTTTCCATATTGAAAGTGGCGAAACGTTAGAATCTAAAGTAGCCATTCCGCAGGTTACGTTAAAAGGTATGAACGATTACCAAAGTTTTGGGAGCGGTGTTACTTACTTTAGAAGATATGCTTTGAGTTCCGCGCTCGGATTAGTTACGGACAAAGATACGGACGCTTCGGGCGAACAAGTAAAACACGAACCAAAGAAGCCTAATATCGACCAAAAGCGTTTAGGCAAAGCATTAGAAGCAATCGCAGAAGGTAAGTACACTAAAGACGAATTACTGGCGAACTTTAGTTTAACCGATTCACAAATCAAATTACTAGAAAACGTATGAAAGTCCGATGTTCTCAAATTGGTAAGATAATGACTAACCCCCGCAAGACGGGGGAAGTCCTAAGCCAAACCGCAAAGACGTACGTACAAGACCTTGTGTTATTAGAAAAGTACGGAATACGTAAGGAATTTAGTTCACGTTACACGGACAAAGGTAACGAAGTAGAAGACCTTTCAATAGCGTTAGTTAACGAGGTACTGAATTACAAGTTCATTTACAAGAACGATGAACACTTTAGTAACGATTGGGTTACAGGAACCCCCGACGTAAACACGGACGAAGTATTAATAGACGTTAAAAGTTCTTGGGATGCTTCTACGTTTCCGTTCTTCGAAACGGAGTTACCTAACAAAGATTACTTTTACCAATTGCAGGGGTATATGTGGTTAACGGGTAAAACGGAATCCGTTTTAGCGTATTGTTTAATCGACACCCCGTTAGAAATGGTAGAAGACGAAGTAAGGCGCGCGCATTGGAAGTTACACCTAATCGAAGAAAACACGGAAGTAAGAAACGAAATAGAATCTAAACACAAATTTAGCCATATACCAAACAACCGAAGGGTTAAATATTGGTTCGTTCAACGCGATGAATCCGTTATAGAACAAATCAAAGAACGCGTAGAGTTATGCCGTGAATACTATAACTTATTAATGAAAACAATATGATTCAATTATTAAAAGATGAAAATATAATAGAAGAAATGGTTTTAACTAGTAACCCAACTTGTGGAATAGCAGGTATAACATTTAATAAAAACAATATGAATATAACACACGAAAACGAAATAAAACACGAAGACACTATTCTAGTTTCGGTAATGACAAAATACCACGAACGGAGTAAACGCGGGGTACGAAAATACGGAACTAACCTAGATAGAAAAGACGTTGATTTATTAGGGTGGTTAAACCACTTACAAGAAGAACTAATGGACGCAACGTTATACATTGAAAAACTAAAGAAGGAAGTAAAATAATATCCCTTAAAAAGGACAAAAACCTATAAATTTATCCCTTATGAAGGCAATACTTGAATTTAACTTACCCGAAGACGAAGTAGAATACTATTGCGCTAACAAAGGAACGGCTATGTTAAACGTTCTTTGGGAACTTCAACAGGAACTACGTAAGATGTACAAATACGAAGAACTAAACGAATACGAATATAAAATAGTTGAACGAATGCGGGATTTTCTAAACGATAGCTTAAACGACCACGAAATAAACTTAAATAAATAAATAAAATGGAAACAAAAAACAACACGGGAGCAATCTTTAAGAACGACAAGAAACAAGGTAACCAACCCGACTACCGAGGTAAAGTAAACGTAAACGGAAAAGAAATGGAAATAGCGTTATGGCTTAAGGAATCTTCCAAAGGCACGAAGTATTTTTCGTGTTCATTTAGCGAACCTTACGTGAACGAAACACCGAAACAAGTCCACACGCAGATAATAGAAAAAGACGATTTACCCTTTTAAGTATGTTTATAGACGATAATAGTTTACGGAAGGAGTTGAAAGAAATTCTTCTTACCAAAACACGAAACCAAATAGTAAAAGAAATCAAGTCCAAAGGATTAAAGATGCATCAGTATACAATAGACCGCTTTTTAAGTGGCGCACTGGTAAGCATTAAAACTTTAAGAACGTTAGATGAGTACGTATACCGAACGCAAAAAGGTTTTAAGTAAAGAAATACCCCGCCTAACACGTGGGGTTTTTTGTGAATTGTTATGTTTAGAATTTAATTATTATATTTGACGACAAACTAAGCAAATGGAATGGCTTAAAATAGTTGCAAAAGACCACAAAGAATGGGTTAAACTCGTTCAAAGTTTCGGCGAAGATTTCTTTGCAGAAGACATCGTACAAGAATCTTACCTAAGATTACATAAGTATTGCAAACCCGAAAACATTATACAAGATGGACAAATTAATAAAGGTTTTATGTATTTTGTTTTACGCAATCTTTACTTATTACATATTAAAAGCGAAAAGAAGAATGCGATGGTAAGCCTTAACGAGTTGGCGGTATTAAAAGACGAACCAACCAACCTAACTAAAGAAGAAGCATATACAAGGTTACTGAGTAAGATACACGAAGAAGTTGATTCGTGGCACTGGTACGATAAGCAACTATTCACAATCTACAAAGACACGGATTTAAGCATAAGGGATATAGCTAAAGAAACTACGATAAGTTCGAGTTCAATTTTCAACACCTTAAAGAACTGCAAAAGCAAAGTAAGAATGAAGTTTAAAGAAGATTACGAGGACTACAAAAACGAAGATTTTGAATTAATTAAATAAATAACTATGGGACGACCAAGAAAAAAACAATCAGAAGGGCTAGGAGATACGGTAGAAAACATTTTAAAAGTTACAGGAATCGCAAAAGTTGCTAAATGGGTAATGGGCGAAGATTGCGGATGCGAAGAACGCAAACAAAAACTTAACGACCTTTGGAGATACACTAAACCCGAATGCCTAACGGAAGACGAATACACCTACTTAGACGAATTCTTTAAGAAGGGTAGAAATTCAGTTTCTCCCAGTGAGCAAAGGGAATTATTAAAGATTTACAACCGAGTATTAAAACAAAGAATGCAACCTACTTCGTGTGGTAGTTGTCTACGTGAAGTAGTGAACAAATTAAACCAACTTTACGCAATCTATAAAGCCGAACAAGATGCCACTACCGGAGCCAACACCGAAGGAGAATAAAAAAGAATTCGTTATGCGTTGTATGTCGGACGAAACAATGGTAAAAGAATTTCCCGAAACCGACCAACGTTTAGCAGTTTGTTCGTCTACGTTTGAAGAATCTAAACTATCAAAACACGAAACCAATGGGAAGACCGAATAAAATACATAGCCCCGAACACCTTTGGGAACTATTCAGCGATTATAAAAGCCAAGTAAAGAACAACCCTATATTAAAACATACTTTTGTAGGTAAGGAAGGAAGAAGCGAATACAGCGAATTAGAACGACCTTTAACCATAGAAGGCTTCGAATGTTACTGCGCAGATTTAGGAGTTATCGGAGATTTAAGCCATTATTTCGCGAATACTAATAATAGATACAAACGCTTTTTAACCATCGTTACGCGCATACGTAAAGAAGTACGAAACGACCAAATAGGCGGGGGTATGGCGGGAATATATAATTCAAGCATAACCGCGAGATTAAACAACCTAGTCGAAAAGAAGGAAATTACCAACGTAGAACAACCACTATTTACCGATGTTTCGGAAAACGACGGCAATCAAGAAGATACTGAATCTTAAAAAACGGATTAAGATTATTCAAGGTGGAACTTCGGCGGGTAAGACGTTTGGAATTCCACCCGTATTAATTGACAAGGCTGCAAGACACGAAGGAATCGAAATAAGCGTAGTTGCGGAAACAATACCCCATTTAAGACGGGGTGCGCTCAAAGATTTCTTAAAGATAATGAAATGGACGGGACGTTTTTTCGAAGATAGGTTTAACAAATCGTTACTCCGTTATGAGTTTGCCAACGGAAGCGTTATTGAATTCTTTTCCGCAGATGACTCAAGTAAACTACGTGGAGCGCGAAGGGATATACTATATATCAACGAATGCAATAACGTTACCTTTGATTCTTATAACGAGTTAGCTATTCGAACACGAAAAGAAGTTTACCTAGATTTCAACCCGTCTAACGAATTTTGGGTACATAAGGAACTTAAAGACGAACCCGACTCGGATTTTCTTATTTTGACGTACAAGGATAACGAAGCATTAGACCAAAGCATTATAGACCAAATCGAAAAGAACAAAGAAAAGGC
>NZ_JBEIET010000076.1:0-9806 GCF_040382755.1 Flavobacterium sp. | reverse complement strand
TTTATCTTTATCCGAAAATACCAAGTCACGAATTAACGTTCTATTTAAATAACCATTTTCTAAAATAACGTTTTCTGAAAAAAGAGCTTGAACTTGTTGAATAACTTCTTTAGTATTCATTATTTCTTTCGCAGCTTCATCGGCAATATAAACAGGAACTCCTTTTGAAGCAAAATACGTTGCTACAGTTGTTTTACCTGTTCCAATTCCACCAGTAAGTCCAATTATTTTTGTCATTTTATTTTTTAAAAAATAATTTTGGAAAAGCAATCTCAGGTTGTTGTTTTAAAATATGAATTTTAAGAAATGAAAGTAAAAATCCTTTTCCATATCCATAAAACTGAATTATTGTTGCTACCAAACTATATAAAGCGATTTCAATAGATTTATTTTGAAATAATGAAGAAAAAAACAACATTATAAAATAAAAACCGTACACAAATAAAAGATAAGGAAAATTGAAAATTGCAACTAAAACAGAAAACAAAAACCCTACTAAAAACAAAGTTGGAAACCAAAATGTTATTTTAGCATATTCTGGATACCAAGAATTTAAGATTGGTCTTGCTAAACCGAATTTATTTACTTGCGTATAAAATTTATTCCAATCGATTCTTCGTTTATGATATACAAAAGCTTTGGAAATTAATTTTGTTTTATACCCTAATTTCCATAATCGAATAGACAAATCAGGATCTTCACCAGGATGAATATTTCCGAAACCTTTTGATGCTTCAAATGCATTTTTAGATAAGCCCATATTAAAACTTCTGGGTTGAAATTTATCTAATTTTTCACTTCCGCCTCTAATTCCACCTGTAGTTAAAAAAGAAGTCATAGTGAAATTTATGGCTTTTTGAATATTTGAAAAAGAATGCAAAGCTGCATCTGGGCCGCCAAAACAATCTACAAAATCTTTTTTTAATTCTTCATCAACAGTTTGAATATAATTGTCTGGAATAATACAATCTGAATCTAAAATGATAAAATAATCACCTTTAGCCATTTTCATTCCATAATTTCTGGAATCACCTGGACCTGAATTAGGTTTAAAATAGTAACTAACATTTAAGGTTACATATTTTTGAATTATATGCTCACACGTAATTGTAGAACCATCTTCTATAATTACTATTTCATAATTAGCTGTATAGGTTTGTTTTGATAAACTTTCTAAAAGTTCATCAATTTCATCAGGTCTATTAAAAATAGGTATAATTAAAGAAAATAGCATGGTCTTGTTTTATAAAAACAAAGATATATATAAAAACAAAAAAGTCCCGATAAATCGGGACTTTTAAGTAAAAAATTATTTAAAATAATTATTCTTTAATCACTTTTATAGAGTGTACTGTATCATCTACAGTTACATTAACAATATAAACTCCTGCATTTAAAGCAGACATGTTAACTTGTACATCATTTGTATTTGCATTTGCATTTACAACTTCTTGACCTAATAAGTTAATTACTTTTACATTACTAATAGCTGTTTTGTATGATAAATTCAATACATCTTTTACTGGATTTGGATACGCTACAAAGTTTGAAGTATCAAAACTTGCAGCACTTAATGATGCATCATATGCAGAAACTTGAAATGTTCCAAAAGCATTATTTCCATATTCCCAAAATCTAACATATAACACCTCACCTGGTGTTCTATTTGTTAATGAAATCATTGAAAATGAACCATTAGCTGAATCATCATCATCACATTCTACTAATACCAAAGTACTACATGGACCAGAATAAACAGCCATACCTGAATCAGAAATAGGTGAGCCTGTAACAGATGCAGAATCGAATGTAATGCTACCAGATGCTGGCACAACTACAGAATACCATACATCACCACCAGAATAAGATGCACATCCTGGAGCAGGAGCGCCTGCAGATGCTGTTGATCCAATATTAGTTCCAACTAAAGGATTTGTTGCGAATGTAGCACCTGGAGTTAAAACAGTAGCGGTAGCACAATTATCATTCACTGGAGGTGTTGCTAATGTAGTAAAAGTAACTGTACTCCATGTACTAAATGTTCCTGTAGCACAAACAGAACGAATATGAAAATAATAAGTTGTTAATGGAGTTAAAGCCGAAGCCGCATAAGTAATACCATTGATTGCCGTACCAGAACCTGTTGGGGATGTTGCAACTGTATTTAAAACATATTCATATCCTAAAGCTGCGCTTGGAACTGCTGACCATGAAATATTAGCAGCGTTATGAATTATACCCGAAACTGAAGCATTAGGAGTTGGACATGAAGGTGATAATTTTAATTCAACATCATCAAATGCTACATAATTTGGAGCAAAATTTGGTTGATTTACTCTAAATGCAAAATAATACACTCCAGATGTTGTAGGAACAAAAGTACGTGTAATGTTAGCATATGGTTGAATAGCTAAAGTACCAGTTCCAGGAACATTATACGTACCACCTAACTGAGTAGCACCTGTAGATACTTGACTAGAATTTACAAAATAATCTACAACCCATCCAATACCACCATCACCTTGAATCCAAGAAGAAAAATCGTATGAAGTACCTGCTGTTAATTGGAAACCTGGTGTCCACATGTATTCATTTGTAGCAGACCATGAATCTCTTAAATATTTTGTACCTGATTTTGGAGTATTATCAAGAGTAGAATCTGAAGTTGCATAATCTCCATTTTCTTCAAACCAACACGGAGGAATAGCTGGTGTAGTTACAGATTCAAAGCCTTCTGTCCAAGGTAATGTAGTAACTGGCGCACATTGTGTAGTGAATGTTTGAACTGACCATACACTAAATGAACCTGAACCACAATTTGCTCTTACATATAAGTAATATGTAGTTTGTGGCGTTAATCCTGTTAAAGCTACAAATGTAGTTGTAATTGCTGTACCCGCACCTGTTGGTGGTGTAGCAGAAGTTGAAATAACATATTCATAACCAGAAGCTGCTCCAGACATTGCATCCCATGATGTAGCTGCTCCTGTTGCAGTAACTCCTGAAACAACTAAATTAGTTGGTTGTGGACATGCTGGAGATAAGCGGATTTCAAAGTTATCAAAAGAGAAATCAATATCTGCAGCTCCGTCAGCTGTTCCTTCAACTGCTCTATATGCAAAACGAACGGTTTGTCCTGCATAAGCATCTAAATCAATAATATTTGGAACACCTGCAGGTGCTGGTACATTTGTATTATTATAAGTGTACAATGGAGTCCAGTTTGTTGTTCCTGTAGAACTTACTAAAACTTCTACAAAATCATCAGCTTCCCAGTTAGTTACAGCTGTAGTTACACCATAATTTGCAGCTGCAGCATCAAATTTTAATTCATAACCTGTTGCAGGAATTGTAAATTGAGGAGAAATAATCCAATCATTAGCTGAAGCAACAAATAAGTTATACTTAACAGCTCCAGTAGTTCCGTTATTTCCTAATCCAGCTGCAAACCAGTTACTAGTTCCGAAAGTTGCCGGACCAGCAGTTAAACTACCATTATCACCTTTTATCCAACATGCACTTGGTAAAAAAGTATTAAAGGGTTCTAAAACAGGAAATGTAGTTACTGGGGCACAAGCCGTAGTAAATGAAGCAGGTCCTGTCCATGGGCTAAATTGTGAAGATCCACAATTTGCTCTTACGAAAATATAATATGTTGTGTTAGGTAATAATCCAGTAATACTTGCAAAACTAGATGTTGTAGCTGTACCCGCCGCCGTAGGCGCTGTATTAGATGTTGATACAACATACTCATAGCCAACTGAAGGTACTGGATTTGTTGCATCCCATGAAATATCAGCAGTAGTAGAAGCAATATTAGCATAAACTATATTTAATGGCTCAATACATGTAGGTGTTAATCTAATTTGAAAATTATCAATTGAAAAATCAATATCAGCACCACCATCAGTAGTTCCTTCTATAGCTCTAAAAGCAAATCTAACATTTTGACCTGCATATGCATCTAAATCTAAAATATTTGGTGTAGCTGTAATACCAGGCTGATTTGAATTATTATATGTAAATAGTGAAGTCCAATTTGTTAGCCCACCACCAGTAGAAACTAATACCTCTATAGAATCATCAGATTCCCATGGTGTTGTTGGTGCCGTTGTAGCAAAAAATTGTACAGCTGCTGCATCAAATTTTAATTCATAACCTGAAACAGGTATATTTATTACCGGAGAAACTATCCAATCATTAGCTCCTGTTGTAAATATATTATTTCTAATTGCCCCAGTCGTAGCACTATTTGCCAAACCTCCTACTACCCAGCCAGATCCAGTAGTTGCCGTTGGCCCTGTAGTTAAATCACCACCAAACATATTTAACCAACAATTTGGTAAGAAAGTATTATAAGGCTCTAATAAGGGCGCATTTAAAATTGATGGCCCTATACTCAATGCAGTTGATGCTGTTGTAACTCCAGAACATGTTACATTACAATAATAGCTACCTGTTGAAGAAACGGAACTAACAACATAATTTGATGAAGTTGCTCCACTAATAGCAGTACCATTTAGATACCATTGATAAGTAACCCCTGAACCTAAAGTAGGATTTTGCAAACCTAAAGTTGCTGAACTTCCAAAGCAAATTACTGAGGGTGATACGGTAGTGTTTCCTGGTGCAGGAGTTCCTGTACAAGGTGAATTAGTAAATGTTAACTGTGTGTTATATATTCTTGTTTGACTAGCCGACAAAGCGCCAGTTATAGCAACACTATTAGATGTTCCTACTGCTTGAGCATTTGTAACTGTAGTATACATCCAAGCAAAAGAACCAGTCGAAGCACTTCCAGTTCCGGTATTCACTGACCAGTCTACAGCAGTTTCAATAGAACCTCCTGAATAAACAAAAGGAGTTGTGAAAGTAAATTCTACCCAACCAGCTGTTGTAGGAAAAAAAGCAGGCTGTATTGAAGTATTTGTAAATACATTTGTTGAACCTGTTGTCCAAGTTGTAAAATTATCAGTTGTTACTAAAGAAGATGCAGTTGAATTTTTCATGAATAAATTCAATGTAGCAGATCTTCCAGTAGCAAGTGTATTCGTATCATTTTTATAAAATGCCAACTTAGTAATAGTTGATCCTGCTGTTATTCCAGCTGCAGCTAAATCAGCAGCTGTAAGCAACTGTACACTTTGCGAAAAATTAAAACTACTAGAAGCACTTGAACGATAAATAGGAGTACCATTTGTTCCTGAAGCAGAAAGAGTTCCTGCACCAATCGTAACGGTTGTTTGAGCAGTTATATGCCAACAGGTAAAAAGGGCAAATAACCAGAAAGTAATTTTTTTCATTATTATAAATTTTATGTTAGTATGGTAAATAAACAAAAAAAAAAAACATATTAATTAACAATTGTTAATTAATCGATAAAATGAATTAAAAAATCGATGAAAAACAAAAAATCCCGAAGTCTCGGGATTTTTTAACAATTAGTTGCTAATTTGTTATTTGATACTTGGAATAAATACCATTTCTGCTGTATCTGCCTGATAATTTACACCTTCAAAACCAAATCCGAATAAACTATCAAAATCTTTCTTATAACCTGCTAAATCTCCAATTTCAGATAAATTTTCAGTAGTAGCTACTTTCCATAATTTAGCAACTTGTTCTTGAACGTCATCGCGCATTTCCCAATCGTCAATTCTAATTCTTCCTTTTTCATCTGTTGGAATGGCATTTCCACTATATAATCTATCTGAATATAAACGTTGCATTTGCTCAATACAACCTTCGTGAATACCTTCTGCTTTCATAGTTTTATATAATAATGAAATATATAATGGAATTACTGGAATAGCTGAACTTGCCTGTGTTACCAATGCTTTATTAACAGAAACATATGCTTTACAGTTTACACTTTCTAATTGTTTTGTAATTTCAAAAGCCGTAGCTTCCAAATGGTCTTTTGCACGACCTATTGTTCCTTTTCTATATACCGCTTCAGTAACTTCTGGTCCTATGTATGAATACGCTAATGTCATTGCATCATTTGCTAAAACACCAGCTTCTTTCAAAGCATTCATCCACATTGACCAATCTTCACCACCCATTACCACAACTGTATTGTCAATATCATCTTGATTTGCAGGTTCGATAGAAACTTCTGAAACATTTCCAGTATGAAAATCAACTGTTTTGTTAGAAAATTTTCCACCAATTGGTTTTAAAGTAGAACGGTGTAAAACTCCTGAAACAGGATGCATACGAACTGGTGAAGCCAAACTATATATTACTAAATCTACCTGACCTAAATCTTTTTTAATTATGTCAATCGTTTGTTGTTTTATTTCATTTGAAAAAGCATCTCCATTAATACTTTTCGCATATAATCCTGCTTTTTCAGCTTCCATTTCAAAAGCAGCAGAATTATAATATCCAGGCGTAGCTGTTTTTCCTTCGCTTGGTTCTTTTTCAAAAAACACACCAATAGTAGCAGCATCACAACCGAATGCACTTGTAATTCTTGACGCTAAACCAAAACCAGTAGAAGCACCAATTACTAAAACTTTTTTTGCACCCTCAATTTTTCCTTTTGATTTTACATAGTCAATTTGATTTTTTACATTTTGAGCACAACCATCTGGGTGAGCAGTTAAACATATAAATCCACGCATTCTTGGTTCGATAATCATAATTTTATATTTTTATTGTTGTTGTATTTAAAAACTTGATACAAAAGTATACATTTTAATTTAATAATGTTTTAGCGTGCGATAGTGCCGAATCTGTAATTTGCTTGCCAGATAACATTTCTGCAATTTCAATAATTCGTTCTTCAGAATTTAATTTTACAATTTTTGAAATCGTATTCTCTGCAATAGTTTCTTTTGAAACTTTATATTGCGAATCACCTTTTGAAGCAATTTGCGGTAAATGTGTAATCGCAAAAACTTGTCGGTTGGCACTCATTTTTTTCATAATTTCTCCCATTTTTAATGCGATTTCTCCGGAAACTCCAGTATCTATTTCATCAAATAAAATGGTAGGTAATTTAGAAAAATCAGCTAAAATTGCTTTGATTGCCAACATAATTCTTGACATTTCTCCACCTGAAGCTACTTTTTTAAACGAACCCAAACTGGTTCCTTTATTAGCCGAAAACAAAAGTTCTAATTCATCTGTTCCGTTAGAAAGAAATGAATTTGAAGTGTTTAATTCCATTTTAAATTGCGAATCTGGCATACCTAATTCATACAAAATAGCAGAAATTTTAGAAATAAAAACAGGAATGGCTTCACTCCTATTATCTGATATTGTTTTAGAAATAGTGTTCAATTCAACTGTTTTCTGACTTAAATAATCCTTTAGTTGAAGTATTTTTTCATCTAAATTGTCTACTAAAAGTACTTTTTCTGAAAGATGATTTTGTATTTCTAACAAGTCTTCAATTGAAGTAACTTGATGTTTCTTTTGTAAATCGTAAATAGTTTGCAGTCGATTTGAAATAAATTCTAATCGTTCTGGATTATAGGTGTTTTTTTCGGCTAAATGAAATGTAGTATCAGTAATATCCTCTAATTCAATTAATGTAGATTGTAATCTTTCGAATACTTCTGAATACGAGGAAGAAAACCCAGCAATTTTTTGCAATGCATTTTTACAATCTTTAATCGAAGAAATAAATCCAAATTGCTCGTCAGTTGCACTTGAAACTAATTTACTTAGCGTTTCGGTAATTAATTCAGAATTATTTAAACTCAGTAATTCGCCCTCTAATTCAGATTGTTCCTCCGGTTTTAAATTTACTTGTTCTAATTCATTTAACAAATGTAAATTGTATTCTTGCGCTGTAAATAGTGTGTTTTTATCCGAAATTGCCTGTTCTAATTCTTTAGATTTTAGCTTAAAATCGGATAATAAAATGGTGTATTCATTTAGATTTTGGGCATTTGAACCCATTGCATCTAAAATTGAAATCTGATAATTTTGCTGTTCCAATTCACGCGTTTGATGCTGAGAATGAATATCGATTAAATTTTCTGCTAAAAGTTGTAATTCTGATAAGTTAACAGGCGTATCGTTAATAAATGCACGAGATTTTCCAGAAGGTAAAATTTCACGTCTAATAATGGTTGTGTCTTCGAAATCTAAATCATTCGCTTCAAAAAGGGATTTTAAATTGTATTTTGAGATTTCAAAACTGGCTTCCACTACGCATTTTTTTTCTTTATCTTTTAGGGAAGATAAATCGGCACGATTTCCCATAATTAAACCCAAAGCACCTAATAATATCGATTTTCCAGCACCTGTTTCCCCTGTTATGGTAGCAAACTGATTGGAAAAATTAATATTAAGTTGCTCAATTAAGGCATAATTTTGAACTGATAAAGATAAAAGCATATTACCTTATTTTATTCCATTTGGAAGAATTTAACGGAGAAATGGTGGCTAAATTTTCTCTGACTTTAACTGTGTCAATACCAGGACCGCCATTAAAAATATCTACAATTTCGTCTGTTTTAGTATCAAAAAAGGTTCTTGCTAAAAGCGAATTTGGTCTTACTTTGTGTACTTTAAGTAAAGTATCTATAGCATTAACAATACCTAATTTTCCTTGTTTTAAATCGTCAGCCATTTTATCTAATCCATTGATGTGATATTCATACAACGTTTCTCTGTATGCATCAAATGTATTTGACATTAAATCTGAAATCAAATTAAACCGTGTTGTTTTTTTACCCGTTTGCACCCAACCAGAAAAACCACTCGATTGTGCTACATTGGTAATATTTAAAGCGGTTTCATAAGAATCTGTTCCACCTTTATCTGAAAAAGTATCTGCATCAGAAGCGATAATTACATTGGCATAAAAGGATAAAATCGAAACTAAATTTGATGTAAATGCATTTTGATCATAAATTAAATTTTCAAATTCAATGTATTTAAAACTTACATCTTTATCGTTAATATTTAGAATTGGAGTAGTAAATGTACTATTATAAACGGGACGTGATGAATTTACTTGCAACGACGCTTCGAAATTATTGCTTTCAAATTTAGTTACGATGAAGAAAAACGAACAATTTATTTTTTCATTTTGTTTCACTACTTTTTCGGAAAATTTAGTATTATTCAAAAAATCGAAAACCTGTTTTTCTAAATTCTTAAAAATCTGAGGATTTACACTGGTAACTTGATCAGTATTTATAGATACAATAGCTTTTAATTCTTGCGAATTAGCACAAAAAACACTTAAAAAAAGGAATACTAAAAATTTAATTCGCATATTTTTTTACAATTAGGTTAACAATATCTTCGGCAACTAATTCTTTTGATTTTAATGGAATATCAAATATATTAAATTCTTTATCAATAAAAGTAACTTTATTGGTAGGTTTTCCAAATCCAGCACCTTCATCGTTTAAAGAATTTAAAACGATAACATCTAAATTCTTCTTTTGGATTTTACTTTTAGCATTCTCAATTTCATTTTCTGTTTCTAAAGCAAATCCAATTAAAAATTGATTCTTTTTAATTTGACCTAAAGATAATAAAATATCTTGATTCTTTTCTAATTCTATAGTAAACGTAGCTTCATCCTTTTTTATTTTCTGAGAAGCAATATTTTTTGGTTTATAATCGGCAACAGCTGCTGCTGCGATTACGACATCTGTATTTTCAAAATAGTGATGACAAGCAGCAAACATTTCGTCAGCTGAAGTAACTCTGATAATTGACACTAAACTATGATTCAATTGCATATGAGTTGGACCTGAAACCGATACCACTTCTGCACCTAAATTAGCCGCTGTAAGCGCAATATCGCATCCCATTTTTCCTGTAGAATGATT
>NZ_JBEIET010000075.1:0-9814 GCF_040382755.1 Flavobacterium sp. | reverse complement strand
AAGTAACTTCTTCAAATAAATACGTTCCACCAAAGGAAACAGAAAGATTATGTATATTCAGCATGTTTTTTTCTAATAAGGTGCAAAAGTACTATACTTATTTTACCTTTACATCAAAATAGTAAAAATGTTTGGTAAAGGGTCTAAAATTTATGCGATGATAACAGGTTGTTGCCCTAAATGTCATGAAGAAAGTATGTATTTAAATGCAAACCCTTTTAATGTTTTGAAGATTTATGCCATGCACGAAACGTGTTCGCATTGTAAACAAATATATAAAATAGAGCCTTCTTTCTTTTTTGGTGCGATGTTTGTAAGTTATGGACTTGGAGTATTAATTGGAATTATTACCTTTTTAGTATCGCATTTTGTGTTTCAAGCCAATTTAAAAACGGCTTTTATTTCAATTGTTGTTGCTTTAATTTTAAGCAATACCCTTATTATGCGAATGTCAAGAAATATCTGGATCAATATTTTTATTCACTTTGATAAAAATTGGAAAGAAAACTTATCTAAATAGTTTTTTATAACATCTTTCTATTGAAATTTCATTATCTAATGGGATTCCATTTTCAATATATTGATATAACTTATCTGATAAATACGGCGCAAAAAGCACACCACGAGTTCCTAATCCGTTTAAAATATATAAGTGGTTGTGTAGATGGTGTTTTCCTAAAAGTGGTCTTCTGTCTTTTACAGTTGGTCGTACTCCTGCTAAATGATCTATTACTTCAAAGTCGCAAGAAATTACTTCTTTTAAATGGGTAAGTAATTCTGTTTTTGCTTTTTCGGTTTTTTGATTGGTTTTGTCTTCCCAATCATACGTGGCGCCTACTTTGTATAAATGATTTCCTAAAGGTAAAATCCATATACTTGAATTTATAATTTCATTTAACTTTAAATTTTCGGACTTAATAACTAAAAGTTCTCCTTTTGTTCCATCAAGTGGTAAGTTGTTAAAATAGGGATTGTTATGTAAACCGAAACCTTCTGCGAATACAATTTTTTTAGATCTAATATCTTTATATTCAATCTGATCATCTTTGATTACTAACTTAGAAAAATCAAAAGTTTCTTCTAAATAGCAATTTTCTGCTACTAAATAATTGGTATAGTTTTCTTTTAATTTTTTAGTATCCAAGAAACCTGTTTCATTCACTTTTCCGAATTTATAATTACTTACTACTGCTTCGTTATTTAAAGTATTTAATTCACTACTTAAATAATTGGACAGGGTAGGTTTGTCAGACGCGGTAAACCAATTGTTTTGTTCTTCAATGTTATTTAATTTACGAAATAACGGAATTTCATATAAAAATGTTGTGCCTAATTTTGTTTCTAAATTTTTATAAAATGGAATAGTAATTGCCAATTGGGCTTCCGCTTCCCATATTTTTGTAAATCGTTTTAAAACAATTGGATTGTATAAACCTCCAGCAATAGTTGTTGAGTTTTGTGAAGCATTATTTATTACCATTATTTTTTTATGATGTAACAAACACGTTTCTGCAAAAGAAATTCCTGCTAAACCTGAACCAATAATAAGATAATCAACTTCCATTTTGTTTTGTTATAGTGTTACAAATTTACTTAAAATTGTAACGCTGTTTTAGTTATTAGATAAAAAAGAGGTATTTGAATAAATTTTGGCTATTTTTGATAATAAATATTTGACTTCCTGTCAATATAAATTTGAATAGAAAAATTGTAAAATTTATCTCTAATTATGAAATCAAAATATATAATATTATTTTTAATTGTCAATTTTTCTTTTGGTCAAGCAATAAAACAAGATAAGCCAATTCGGGCTTCAATGGTTTATGGCTATTTTACGGGAATAGAAACTACACTTGCAACTATTTCTGAAAAAAATCCAAATTTTCGTAAAGAGGTAAATTACCTGAATTTATTATTAACAACCAACTTTGGACAAAGTAAAAAAAATGCAATTAAATATTTAAAGGGATTAGGTGAATGGGAAAATTCTATTGAAACAGAAATGGACTCATTAAAACAAATAATATCTACAAACGTTAGTTTAAGTACAAACGAAGAAACTTCTGAATATTTAAAAGAAATTGAAAATAACTTAAAAGGAAATATTAAATCGCCCATGCTTGAAAACATATTGTCTTTTGAATATGAAAATCAACCTTCAAAGGAGTTTTCAAATGGTTACACTTATACATTTAATACTAAAGGTCATAAAAAATCAAAAAATACTGAACTAATTATTACTATTCCAAAAAGTTGGGCTTCAAAAGAAGGCAAACAACCTAATATAATCCAGCTTTTTACATCTGATTGTGGAGCCGGTTTTAACACAATTAGTATGTTAACTTATGAGGTTCCATACACCAAGGAAGAGTATGGTAATTTGACATTTGAAGAAATTAATAAAATATTTAAGGAAGAAGTTTTTACAGAGGAATATGCTAAAAATAGTTTTGAAGGTAAATTTATTTCTTATAAACCTATGAATATTGCAGGGCGAGCAGGTTTTTTAGTTGTTAATGAAGTTGTTACTGAACAAATGGGAATGAAACTCAAAATGAGAAATTATAATTATATTTTTCACGATGTAACTAATCTTCATTTTATTAGTTGTGGTGTTGGAACATCTGATATAGAAGAAAATCTTGATGAAAAAGCAACTGAAATTTATCCTCTTTTTTTTATGATTGTAAATTCAATAGTAGTCCCAAAGAAGTATGACGATGTAATCAATTTAAAAGGTACAGCTTTTCAAAAGATTATAGATATAAAAATTGCTGATAAAACTTATGACTTTATTCTTGATACAGGAGCAACTATGTCATTAATTGGCAAGGATGTGATAAATATTTTACTTGAAAACGGAGTGATTACAAAACGTAATTATTTAGGAAAAGATTATACCCAAACAGCTGATGGAAAA
This sequence comes from Flavobacterium sp., assembly GCF_040382755.1. Lineage (GTDB taxonomy): Bacteria > Bacteroidota > Bacteroidia > Flavobacteriales > Flavobacteriaceae > Flavobacterium. The sequence continues at coordinate 6,894 of NZ_JBEIET010000075.1, read as the reverse complement.
AAACATTTAGTAGAGTTTTGGAATATACCAAGTGTTATTATTGGTGGAAAAAAAATAAATGATGTTGATTTTACTGTAATGGAAGGTAACAATATTATGCCATTATTGGGAATGAATATTTTAAATAAATTAAACATATATAAAATTGATTTAGAAAATTATAAAATTTATTTAAAAAATGAAATCGATTGATATTGTATTAATGTATAAATTATTATAATAATTTATTTTCAATATTGTCATTTCGACGTATGGAAAATACCATAAAGTAATTATGATTATGAGATTTCTCCTTAAGTCGAAATGACAAAAAAAGTGTTTTTGTAGGTTACAAATTTAAACAAAAAAAACTCTTGCCGAAGCAAGAGTTTTTTTATGATTGGAGAAATATTTTAATTAGTAATTCCACATATCTAATTCGAAATTACGTATTTTTTCTTTTACTCTTTCTGATTCTAATAATTGCATTTGTGCATTTTCCTTCATGTAATCTTTTATCTCTCTATCACCGTACACATTTTCTTCTAAGTAAATTACGGCATTAAAACGACGTGCATTTAACAAATGGTCAAATGTAAATGGCATAGCAGAGTTTCTTTCATTAAAGGCCTTAGCGCTATGAAGAATATCTCTCGCTGATGGAAAATAAATCCAAAACAACTCAACTGGTTCATCGTTTTTGTTTTCATCTTTACCCATTGTGTTTACATCAGGCACCAAAGGACAAATACCTTGTAATCTGTATCTTAAGTCCCCTTGACGTTTGTCAAAATACCAAAAACCTTTAATTTTGTATCCTTTGACATCATAAGCTGAAATCTCAGTTACATTAATGAATTCAGAATCCGCTTCTAATTTTTCACCAGCATTAATTAGTTCTTTACCTCCATCAGTTGTGTCAATTTTTTTTAATGATTTTTCTATTTCATCTAAAGTTTTTTTAGTTGTAAAATATCCAGAATCATAAACTTCAGTTATCTTACCATCTCTAATTCCCTGTTTTAGCACATCATAAAGAGGTTTCCTATCTGGACTTAGATTAGCTTCAACTGGATAATACATTGGAAAATTTACTCTTTGATCCACATCAATAATTTCCCAAACGGTTTTTCCCATAAAGACATCTCTATCTCCAATGTAACCATAAGGTAATGGTTTGTCGTTATCTGCATTTTTTTCTGCTTCAGTTTTCTTACCGATTTCAGCAGGCGTTTTTGCATTTAGTAAATTAGATTGTGCAAACGAAAGTGTGCTCAAACCAAATACCGTTACTAATAAAAAATTTCTCCAATTCATTTTTTTATTTTATTAAATTTTATTTTATTTCAAAAGAACATGGTGAAATTTGTTTAACAAGCTGTCCTTCAGCTCCTCCAACAAACTTCGCTTTAATATCAAAAATACTAACAACATCTCCTTTCGAAGCTTTTGCAATTGCAGATTTTGCAGCAGCATCCATTTTACTTCCGCTAACAACTTTTGAAGGTTGTCCTGGAACTTTAATAGTAAATTGAGTAACTTGAGCTTTAACTGGAAAATCAAAATCAATTAAATCTGCTGTTATTGTACAAACTTCTAAATTAGATTTAGATCCTGATGCCGAAACTTCACCTCTAATTTTACCAGTAGGAGCAGGAATTCCTTTAATTCTAAATTCTTTTTTGTCAGTAACAACCTTTCCGTCAGGTAATGTTGCAGAAACTGAAACCATTACGCTGTTACCTGCACCTGGTTTTAATACGTATTTACCATCTGAACCAGACATTCCTGGAGCAGAAGCTTTTACTTTATTATTCGCAACACCAGCAAATGAAATCGTCATTGGATTAGCAACACCACGGTATACAACATTCATTTTGTCTGCAGAAATAGTTGCAGAGTTTGGACGAGGTACAACTACATAATTTCCTTTAAATGGTAATGGAATTGTTTTTCCATCTTCTAAAAATGAAAAAGATCCATTAATTGTTTGTTCTCCAACAGAACCTGCTGTTAAAGATATTACTGCTTGACCATTTTCTAATCTACCTGGTCCTTGAAATGAAGTAGGTTTAGTGTTTTCGTCATAACGCCCTAAAACAACTTTACCTTTAACATTTTCACCTTGAAAATATGCATTTTTTTCTAAAACTACAATTGCTTGATAATTGCTATATGAAGCTGCTTGTACCGCCGCTTTTCCTAAAGCAGCACTGATTACATCAGATTCTCCTTTTTTTGCATCATTTTGCCAAGCACTTAATTTTGCTAAAGATGCTACAGCTGGGAATCCTTTAAAATGATAATTTAAGTATTTATCTTTTAAACCTTCTTTATTTGCAACATCAGCTAAATCAAATTTTTTAATTATCTCATTTAAAATTGCTGAATATTTTTTCTCGTTTCCAAGAGCTGATTTCATTTCAGTTTTATAAGTTTCTATAGCTGCAATTACTTCATTACCTCTTTTAGAGTACCCATCTCCATTAAACAAACTATTATCTAAATTATCAGCTTTATCCATTGCTTCATAATCTAATTTGCCTGTTTTTTCATTTACTTCTACGCCATTTAACACTTCAGCTTTGATAGTTTCAACAAAAGCATAAAATTTCTTTGTTGCCGCTTCAACTTTATGAGCTGTAGCTGCTGCAACAGCAAATTCTCCTTTTGCCTCAGCTGCTTTTGCGTCTAATGCTGCCAACATTTGCTCGTTGGTTTGTTTAGATGTATTGTTAGCAGACTCGAATTTTTCATTCATTAATCCAAAAGCTGATAATACTTCTTTTGACATATTCATTGCCAACATTGCGATGAAAACCAAATACATTAGGTTAATCATCTTCTGTCTAGGGGTTAATTTTCCTCCTGCCATTTTGTAATAATTAGTTTAGTTAATTAAATTAAATTTATTTTGATAAAACTAATTATCCTTTGTTTTGCATTGCAGTTAACATTCCACCATATACAGCATTTAATGAAGATATGTTTGATGTCATAGATTGCATTTGTTCTTTTAATTTAGATGCATTTTCTGCAATTTCTGCATTAGCATCTGCATTTTTCTGAGCACCATCAATTTGTGCTTTGTATAAGTTGTTTAACGCTTCTAATGAAGTAGCTGCGCTAACCATTTGTTCTGCATATTTTGTTTGAGAAGCAATAGCATCAACAGTTGGAGCAATACCTTTAGCAGCACCTTCAAAGTTTTTAATGCTATTTCCTAAGCTTGTCATTAATTCACCATCAATTTTAGCTTCTTTTAATAAGTTGTCTAATTTTTGAGATAATAAACCTTGCGCTTCTTCAGGGTTTTCTTTTTTTCCTGATTTTGGTTTAGCTTCACCACCAGCTAATTCTGGGTACACTAATGACCAATCTAATTCATGTTCTACAGGTTCAAAAGCAGATAATGCAAAGATTAATGCTTCAGTTAATAATCCAACAGAAAGCATAACAGTTCCAGTTAACGGACCTAATTCAAAGTGAGTAATTTTGAAAAGTGCTCCAACGATTACTACTGCTGCTCCCATACCGTAAGCGAAATTCATTGCTTTTTTGCTTAAAATTGCCATAATTTAAAATTTTAGTTAGTTAAGTTATAATTATTAGTTAAGTTAAATTCTTGTTTATTTTATTTTTTTTCCTGTTACTTGTGTTCCCATGTAATCTTGTACGGTTCTAAAGCCAATATAACTTCTTGCAGAATCTTTATATTCAAAATCACGTGTAGATACTTGTAAGAAAAATCCTACATCTTTCCATGAACCACCACGAATCACTTTTCTTTGGTTTGCTTTATCTGATACGTTTGGATTCATAGTTGAAACAAATTCATAGGCACCTGCATCGTAAGAAGAATCTGTCCATTCAGCTACATTTCCTGCCATGTTGTATAAATTGAAATCATTTGGTTCAAATGATTTAGCTTCTACAGTATATAAGGCACCATCTGCTGCATAATCTCCTCTCATTGGTTTGAAATTCGCTAAGAAACAACCGCGGTCGTTTTTAGCATAAGGTCCACCCCATGGATACGTACCTGATTCAATTCCACCTCTTGCAGCATATTCCCATTCTGCTTCAGTTGGCAAACGGAACGCATTTACTTGATCTCTTCCTTTTTGTTTTTTTACATACGAGTTTTTATACAATGTTCTCCAAGCGCAAAATGCTTTTGCTTGATCCCAAGATACACCTACTACTGGGTAGTCTCCATACGCTTGGTGCCAAAAATAGCTATTGTGCATTGGTTCATTATACGAATACGCAAAATCTTTAATCCATACTGTTGTATCTGGATATATTTCTAAAGGCTTAGCATCTTCATAGAAGTTTTTACGTCCTTTTTTCTTTACTGCCTTGTTTAAATCAACTTGATTATATTTGAATTTTAATTTACTTACATCCATCGTTTTTAACCCATTAAACGATTCTGATTCTGGTAAATACATCGAATCCATTACTTCTACATAAGCCGCATCTGGATATTTAGCAGTTTCTTTTATTAATTTTACTTTTTTATTTGTTTTTCTATTAGCGTATGGATCGTCATCTGTGCCTACACTATAATAGTTTTCATACATATATTTGTCATATGCTGTCATTTTTGCTGGATCTGCATCAGCAAATGCAAAATCACCAATGCTTCCTGTGTTTTTTCCACCTGCAGCCGGTTTAGCACCATCTTCATCTGCTTTAACAGCTAAACGTGTTCTAATCGTAGAATCTTTCACCCATTCCACGAATTGACGGTATTCACTATTTGTAATTTCAGTTTCATCCATGTAAAATGAAACCACAGTAACAGTTTTAGTAGGCGCATCTTGTACATTGGCAATGTCATCATCAGACTTACCCATGATAAATGCACCACCAGGGATAAGTGTCATACCAAACGGTTTTTCTGAAAACCATTTTTTTCCTTTAACTCCTACTAGTTCACCTTTATCGCCTTTTCCACAGCTTGTAAGTAAAGCTAATGCTGCCGATAATACTAAAAACTTTTTCATATTAATTGGGTTATAAAATTTTATTTTATTTTAGGCTCCAAACCTATCTATTTATTTTGACATATACAATAGCAAATGTAAAATAATCTAAAAAAAAGTGTATTTTATCGATTTTTGCTATGCTTTTAACGATTTTTTTAATAGCTTTTTCTGTGCGCTTTCCACCATCTTTCGGGGATTTCAGCGTTACAAGCGGCTACATAATCATCGTTTGTACATGGTAATAACGTTTTTTTAACTGTTTTATTGTATATGGTATGATAATTTATTTCCATCCACCATCGTTCGGAACGGTTACTTTTATAAAAAACCAATTCTTCTTCTTCAGCTAAAACTATGTATCTATTATAATTTGTTTTGTCTTCAAAAGGATATTCGTAACTTCTTAAGTGAAATCCTTCAATAAAATACCATACAATTTGTGCAATGATTTCATTTTCGTTGGTATTGAAAAATTGATTGAAAATTCCAAAAGCACTTACTTTATCACTTATTCCTGCATATCGTGCTAAAGTGCAGATTTCTCTACCATCAAATCCATTTGGATAAAATTCTGTCGTATTTCCTGAATCGGATGATTTTATAGACTTTAAATCAAGACTAATAATATCCGCATCTCTAAAGATAGGCTCTACAATAGCTGGGTTTTTACTTATTTCGCCTAATCTATAGGTGTCAAAATACAATTTCTCAATTAAATCAATTTCTTCTTGAGAAGTGTAATACGTTTGATATCCTATACTGCAGAAATTATATAAATTAGTTGGCTCTTCAACAATTATTCTTGATAAATACGAATCAGATTCTAATTTTTCATCTTTTGCAAAATCGAATTTATTATCAATTGCGACTAAATTTACCATTTGGTCTAATTGATCAAAAGCACGATACATAGCGTAAGTTAAATCTTGCGAACCACCAACGACCAAAGGTATGATTTTCTGTTTGATTAAACTGGCACAAATGGTTTTTAACACAAAATAAGTATCACTTGTTTCGTTTCCAACTAATGCATCACCTAAATCGGCAATGCCTTTGTTCCAATTTCCAGGAAATAATCTGTAAAATGCTTTACGGAAGTTGGTAAAGTCAAATGAATCGTTGTTTAAATTTGCACCTCTATTTTCATTAACACAAATAAGTGCGATGGATATGTTTTCTAAATTAGGATAATCGGTAGCTGTATGCATTACAATTTTTTTACCTAATGTTTGATTAGATAATTGAGTTGTAAATTCCTGAATTTCTTCAGATACAGGTTGTAAATATTCGAATATCATAAAATTATTTCTTTTTAGCTACAGTTTTTTTAGCTGGCGCTTTTTTTGTCGCTGTTTTTTTAGCGGGTGTTTTTTTCTCAATCATCTCTTTTACTGTTTCAAGAGTTAATTTTGTAGCATCTATATCTTTACTCAGTTCAATTTTAATTTTCCCTTTTGTAATAACAGATCTTCCCCAACGTGCTTTTTCTACTTTAATACCTTCTTCTTTCCAATAATGAAGTACTTTTTCGATTTCTTTTTGTTGTTTGTCTTCAATTAATTCATTGATGTCAGCTTGAGATAAATTATCAAAATTGTATTTTTTATTTACATTGATAAAAATACCATTCCATTTTAAGAAAGGTCCAAATCGGCCTACGCCTTTTTGAACAGGTAAATTATCATAGGTAGCAATAGGTGCATCTGCCTTCGTTTTTTCATCGATTAATTCGATGGCTCTTTCCATTGTTACATCTAAAGGTTCTTCGCCTTTTGAAAGCGAAATAAATTGTGTTCCAAATTTTACATAAGGTCCAAAACGGCCATTGTTTACTTCAATTTCTTCCCCTTCATAAGTTCCTAAAGATTTTGGTAATAAAAATAAATCTAAAACTTCTTCTAATGTTATATTGCTAAGGTTT
>NZ_JBEIET010000074.1:0-10117 GCF_040382755.1 Flavobacterium sp. | reverse complement strand
ATTACATTAGGATATACATTCCCTAATTGGTTAGAAGGAAAAGCTTCAGTAAGATTAAGCGCAGGCGTTCAAAATGCGTTTGTAATTACTAAATATTCAGGATTAGATCCAGAGGTATTTAGCGGAATTGATAACACAATTTATCCAAGACAAAGACAATTTTTGTTTGGAGTAAACATGAAATTTTAAAAATTGAATTATGAAAAAGATAAAATTTAATTTATTAGTTGTCATTGGTTCTTTTGCGTTATTTACATCTTGTACAGATGATTTAAATATAACGCCAGAAGATGATGATGTATTTTTAACAGAAGCATATTTTAACTCTCCTGCATCCTACAAAACAGGATTAGGTGGTGTATATGCCAACTTATCGTTAACCGGATTAACTGGTGCTGGGTCGTCTAATATTCAAGGATTAGATGCCGGAACAAGTCAATTTGGACGTTGTTTATGGAATCTACAAAATTTAACTACAGATGAAGTAATTTGGAGTTATGAAAATGACCCAGGATTAGCAGAATTACAAAGAAATACTTGGACTACTAGTAATCCAATTATTTTAGGTATGTTCTCTAGAACTATGGCTCAGGTGGCTTTTTGTAATGAATATTTAAGACAAACAAGTCCAGCAAAATTAAGCGCAAGAGGCGTAACAAATCCTGCATTATTGGCAGATATTTCTTTATACAGAGAAGAAGCAAGAGCTTTAAGAGCGTATGCGTATTATAACTTAATGGATTTATTTGGTAAAGCACCGTTTAATACAGAAAATGAAGCGGTAGGTGTAGCAGGTCCTGAATACAGTAGACAACAATTGTTTAACTTTATTGAAACAGAAATGTTAGCTGTTGCTCAAACATTAAAAGCACCAAGAACAAATGAATACGGAAGAGTAGATAAAGCATTCGCATGGATGGTTTTAGCTAAAATGTATTTAAATGCTGAAGTATATATTGGACAAAACAAATATGACCAATGTGTAACGATGTGTAATAATGTAATAGGTGGTGGTTATACGTTAGAAGCAAACTACTTACACAACTTTACTGCTGACAATCATACTTCAACTGAAATGATTTTCACGTTACAGTCTGATGGAATAGTTACTCAAAATTACGGGCCTACAACAGTTATTCTTAACGGTCAAGTTGGTTCTGTAGAAAACAACGGATCAACATTTGGTGTTGGTGGCTGGGGAGGCGCACTACGTTTAAGAAAACAATTTGTTCAAAAATTTGCAGGTAGTACTTTCTCAACCGATGAAAGAAATACTATCATTTCAGGTTCTAGACCAATTGAAATTACAAACATTGCACTTCAAGGTCAAGGATTTGTATTAGGTAAATTTTCAAATAAAACGTCTACAGGTGTAGCAGGTGCTAATCAGACTTTTGTGGATACTGATTTCCCTCTATTCAGATTAAGTGATGTGTATTTAATGTATGCTGAATGTGCTAAAAGAGGTGCTGCAAACGCAACAATGACTCAAGCAGTTACTTATGTAAACAATTTAAGAGAAAGAGCAAACAACAGTACAGCAAATAATATTAGTCAAACTGACTTGACTCTAGATTTTATTTTAGATGAGCGCTCAAGAGAATTACATTGGGAAGGACACAGAAGACAGGATTTAATTCGTTTCAATAAATATGTTGGCGGAAGTTATAACTGGACTTGGAAAGGAAATAGTTCAAGCGGAGTAGCTATTTCTAATCACTTCAAAGTGTTCCCTATTCCATCAACTAGTTTAGCATCAAATCCTAATTTAACACAAAACACAGGTTATTAATCAATATAAATTTAATAGTTATGAAAAATATTTTTAAATCAATTTTAACAGTCGCTTTATTTGCTGGATTATCTTCTTGTGAAGAAGAAAGCAACTTGGCTTACATACAGCCAGCAGCAAATGCATCATTTCAAATCATTACACCAACAACTGGTGAAGGTGCCATTTTAAGTGCTACCGCTTTAAATAATCCTGCAATTTCATTAACATGGGATCAAGCGCAATATACTACACCAGCAAGTGTAACATATACTGTTCAATTAGCACCAAATGGTTCTGATTTTTCAAATGCACAAGATTTATCAACGACTACAAATAGAAATGTAACAATTACAGCTGGTCAATTAAATGTTCCTGCATTAACTGCAGGCGCTGTGCCGTTTGTTTCTACTCCATTAGATTTCAGAATTAAAGCTACAGTAGCAGGGCAATTACCATTATATTCTAATGTAATTACCTATAATGTAACTGCTTTTGGTTGTTTAGGTCAATTTGCTGTTGGAGCTGGAATACCTTCTGCTGGGTGGGGATGGAATACACCTGCAAATTTAATTTGCGATAATAACGTATTAACTATGAGAGTTGGATTAATTAATGATACATTCCGTTTCTTTACTCAAAGTGGTAACTGGGGTTCTGGAAGAAATTATCCATACTACAGTGGCTTAGGATACAAAATTGTGAGTGTATTAGTAAATGCTAATGACGGCGATAGTAACTTCAGATTTACAGGAACTCCTGGTACTTATAGAGTAAAAATTGATGAAAATACTAAAACTATTGGTATTGCAAAAAGTACAGTTACAACTGGTATTGAACCAAGTTCATTCTGGTTAGTTGGAGCTGCAACTCCAGGTGGATGGTCATGGACTGGAAATAACGAAACTGAATTACCAGTTGTATCTAATAATATTTACGAAGTACCAGTTAGATTAACCAATAATGATACTTTTAGAGTTTGGGAAGCTAATGATGGTGGAGACAGCTGGGGAAGTACAAATAGAAATTTCCCTTGGTATGTTTCTAATGGATACACCATTGACTCAGAATTAATTAATGCAGCAGATGGCGATAGTAATTTTAGATATACAGGTCCTACAGGAGTAAGATTGGTAAAAATTAATACTACTACTAAAGTTATATCTGTAGATTAATTTTAATAATACAAAGAAAATGAGCTATATGAACTTCATATAGCTCATTTTTAATTTAAAAAAATCGAATATATTTATCATTAAACATTTAATAATCGTTAGAAAAAAATTACAAATGAAAAAAATTACAAGTATACTACTGCTGTTGTTTGCTCCATTCTTATTTGCACAACTACAAACGATTACGTATTCGATAACCCCGACAACATTTGAAGACAATCAATCTATAACCATAACCATTAATGGAAATTCAGTAAATGAATCTGCCTGGGCGTCTGGGAATAATTTATATTTATGGGCTTGGTCGTTTGATATCAATGATAGCAATATTTTAGATTGTCCAACTAATGGAACCTGGACAGATTCAAATGAAACAAATAAATTAGTCTATAATTCAGGAACAGACACCTACACCTATACACTTACGCCAAATGCATTTTATAACCGATTTACAGGAATTGGAAAAATTGGTTTTCTAGTTAAGGCAAAAAACGGAACTGGGGATAAAAAATCTCAAGATATAACATCAGAAGTTGGTGCATTTAATTTTAATATAGCAACTCCTTTAAATTTAAATACCATATTAAATTCTGGTGGGAGCATATTTATTTCGGCAAATCATACCAACGGAGCAGCAAATTATGTATTAAAAGCAAATGGAACAACTATTAATACTTTAAATGCCGCAGCAACAAGCTACAGCTATACTGCATCAAATATTACAACAAACACAAATTTTACTTTAGAAGTTACACAAGGAACTATTACATTAACTAAATCGTTTAGTGTGATTGTGGCACCTTCTGTAGTTCCTTCAGCTTTATTACCAACAGGATTAGAAATTGGTATAAATTATAATAGTACAGACGCTACAAAAGCCACATTGGTTTTAGAAGCGCCAGGAAAAGATTTTATATATGTTGCAGGAAGTTTCAACAATTGGGTACCTAATGCTACGCACTTAATGAAAAAAAATACAACAGGGAGTAAATTTTGGTTAGAATTAACCGGACTTACACCAGGTCAAGTATATACGTATCAATATTGGGTAGTAGACCAAACTCCAACAACTAATTCACCAAATTTAGTAAAAACTGCAGATCCTTGTTCCACTTTGGTATTATCACCTTATGATGATCAATGGATACCTGCATCAACATATCCAAACTTGCCAGCTTATCCAGTAGGTCAAGAAAGGGAAGTAACCGTGCTTCAAACAGGCAAAATACCTTATAATTGGCAAAATACAAACTTTACAAAACCAAATAAAGACAAATTAATTATTTATGAAGTGCTTGTAAGAGATTTTGACTCAGATAGTAATTATCAGGATCTAATTGATAAAATTGATTATTTTAAAAACTTAGGAATCAATGCTATCGAATTAATGCCTAATATGGAATTTGAAGGAAATGAAAGTTGGGGATATAACACTTCATTTCATATGGCTTTAGATAAATTTTATGGGACTGAAAATAAATTCAAAGAATTTGTAGATATATGCCACCAAAACGGAATTGCTGTAATTCTAGACATCGCCTTCAATCATGCCTTTGGAAGAAATCCTCTAATAAGAATGTGGATGAATGACACTAATTCTGGTGTACAAGATGGCTGGGGACCACCAAACACGGATAACCCTTATTTTAACACCGTTGCACTGCATAGTTATAGTGTTGGAGAAGATTTTAATCATACCAGTACTTTTACACGTGAATACGTAAATAGAACGCTTAAACATTGGATAACAGAATTTAAAATTGATGGCTTCCGTTGGGATTTAACCAAAGGGTTTACTCAAAATTGTTCAAGTACTAATGAATCGTGTACTAATGGTTATCAAACAGATCGCGTAGAAGTATTAAAATTATATGCTGATTATTCTTGGGCTTTAGATCCAAATCATTATGTTATTTTTGAACATTTAGGTTCAGATTTTGAAGAACAACAATGGGCAAATTACAGATTATCTGAAGGTAAAGGAATTATGATGTGGGGTGAAATGTTTACCCAATACAAAGAGCTTGCAATGGGGTATTCTAATACCACTGGGAACATTAATAGAATGGGTCACGTGAGTAGAGGATTTTCAGGTAAACGTTTAATAGGTTACCCTGAAAGTCATGACAAAGACCGATTAATGTACGAAGCAAAAACATATGGAAATAATTCTGGTACAAGTCCAGTCTTTAATAACGAAACCAATACAATAAATAGAATGTCTGCATTAGGCGCAATAAGCATGCTGATTCCTGGTCCAAAAATGATTTGGCATTTTCAAGAATTAGGAATGGACGATTCTATTTATACTTGTGAAAATGGTTCTGTTAACAGCGAAACTGATGCTACACCAGGAAATTGTAAATTAGATATTAAGCCACAACCACAATGGGTAGAAAACTGGTTAACAACAACCCCAAGAAGTGCTATTTATTCCAATTATGTTAAATTTACTAAACTAAAAAAAGGAGAAGCCGCTTTTAGTGGAGAGTATGCAATTGCTCCAGATGGGTCTGATAACTTAAAGCAAAGAATTTATATTTATGATAATGCTTTGCCTGCAACGCAATTAAAAAATGTAGTTATTTTAGCAAATTTGTACACAAGTAACCAAAATATAGTTGCCGATTTTCCATACACCGGAACGTGGTATAATTTGATGGATACTACCACAACAAATGTAACTGCAACTAACATGCAAATTACATTAGGTCCAGGCGAATTTAGAATTTTTGGTAATCAACTTTCTACCGCATTATCTAATGAAAGTTTTGAAGCAATTTCTAAAGTAGAACTATACCCAAATCCAAGTACGAATGCATTTCAAATTTCTGTAGATGCGAAAAAAGTTGAAATTTATTCGCTAACCGGACAATTAATTCAAACCGAAAATAATTGTGTTGCAAACAAAGAAATAAATATTTCTAACTTAGCTAAAGGAATTTACATTGTAAAAATTACCAATTCTGATGCGATTTCAATTAGTAAGAAATTAATAAAAGAATAAGAAATAAGTGTATAAATAAAAAGGGGTCTAAATTTAGACCCCTTTTTTTATTCTGTATAAATTAAACCAATTCAGTAACAACTAAACGTTCAATAGCGTTCCACAAACCTATTCGTTTTTGAAGTGATTCTTGTGCAACTTGTTCAACATCTTGCCATTTTTTGATGTCATCACCGCATAAGTAATCAATCATTTTCATAGCCATTGGTCCGTGTTCATCTGCATCCAACTCAATGTGCCTTTCAAAGTAATAAATTAATTTAGACACATTTGTTTCTGGAAAGTTTTTCTGGAAACTTTTAACAATTTCAGTAAACATATTCGGAATTAAATCTTCGCGACCAAATGTAAATGCCGATGCAATTTTATGTGGTTGTCCAGTTTCAATAACGATAAATGAAAAGTTTAAAAAGTCTTTAACTTCGTCAGGTAAATTAGCATTTTTTATCGCAACAAAAACGTTTTTCGTACTCGCCACTTTTTCTAAAAAATCTAAAACGGGTTGAGTAGTGGCGCCACATTCTTTCATAGCATCTAAATACATTTCAAAATGACTTTGACGTGAACCGTCTAACGCCAAATCTGATTCTTCTGCTACCACAATTTCATTAATCAGATAGCGCAACTCTGGATTTGGTGAAGCCGTCCATGGTATAGAAACCGAAGTTAAATGAATTTGTAACCCTTTTAACAACGACATAAAATCCCAAACCGCATAGACGTGATGCGTTAAAAAAACATGTAAATCCTCAATAGTATGAATTTTAGCATACAAAGGATGATTTAACAACTCTTGTCTTAACGGTTCAATTTTGGTTTTTATCGAATTTGTATTCATTTTAAAAATGTTATAATTTTAAGTGTATTTCTTTCGGATACAAAAGTAAAAATGCTTCTCCAAATAGAGAAGCATTTTATATCAATTTTATTTATTGTTTAATCTAAAAATGCCTTATTTAAATGCTGGAAAACCAGTAACATCCATTCCTGTAATCAATAAATGTATGTCGTGTGTACCTTCATATGTTACAACCGACTCCAAATTCATCATATGACGCATAATAGAATATTCTCCAGTAATTCCCATTCCTCCTAACATTTGACGTGCATCACGAGCAATCGTTAAAGCCATATCCACGTTGTTTCTTTTCGCCATAGAAATTTGAGCAGTTGTTGCTCTTCCTTCATTTCTTAAAACGCCTAATCGCCAAGTTAATAATTGTGCTTTAGTGATTTCGGTAATCATTTCAGCTAGTTTCTTTTGTTGCAATTGTGTTGCACCAATAGGTTTGTCAAACTGAATACGTTCTTTTGAATAACGTAAAGCAGTATCATAACAATCCATAGCAGCTCCAATAGCGCCCCAAGCAATTCCATAACGTGCTGAATCTAAACAGCCTAGCGGTGCTCCTAATCCAGATTTGTTTGGCAACAAGTTTTCTTTCGGAACTTTTACGTTGTCAAAAATAAGTTCGCCAGTAGCAGAAGCTCTTAACGACCATTTATTATGTGTTTCTGGTGTTGAAAAACCTTCCATTCCACGTTCTACAATTAATCCGTGAATTCTACCTTCTTCATTTTTCGCCCAAACTACTGCAATATCAGCAAAAGGGGCATTTGAAATCCACATTTTAGCACCATTTAAAAGATAATGATCACCCATATCTTTGAAATTAGTTACCATTCCACCTGGATTTGAACCATAATCAGGTTCTGTTAAACCAAAACATCCAATGAATTCTCCAGTTGCTAATTTTGGTAAATATTTCATGCGTTGTTCTTCATTTCCATATTTCCAAATTGGATACATTACCAGTGAAGATTGAACAGAAGAAGTCGAACGTACACCCGAATCTCCTCTTTCAATTTCTTGCATGATTAACCCGTACGAAATTTGGTCTAATCCAGCACCGCCATATTCAACAGGAATATAAGGACCAAAACCTCCAATTTCACCCAAACCTTTTACGATTTGTTTCGGAAATTCTGCTCTTTGTGCATATTCTTCAATGATAGGAGAAACTTCTTTTTTAACCCAAGCACGTGCAGCATCACGCACCATTTTATGTTCGTCAGATAATAATTCGTCTAATAAATAATAATCTGGCGATTGAAATAAGTCTGGTTTCATAATTGTCGTTTTGAAAGTAACAAAAGTAAGTAAAGATTTTTAACAAATCAATGAACGAATGTTATAATTTAAAATTACATCTTTAAATAGAAATCCTTCGTCATATCGATATATTCAGGGGTGTATTGATGACGCGAAATTTCAATAGTGAGTTCATCTATTATAGGGGTTTGTTCTATCCGAGAAAAAGCCAATAAACTTCTTTTAATTTCGGAGGTTGGTGTTCCTTTTACTCGTGTAATTTTGAATGGGAATAAATCCAATTCTTTACACATTGAAACAAATTTTTCTTCCTCTTTAAAAGGAATAATCACAGAAAATATTCCGTTATCAGAAAGTAATAAAGCTGCTGCTTCAATTAATTCATCAAAAGGCATTGCGTCTTGAAATCGTGCCAAGTCACGTTGCGAATTATCTGTTTTAAAATCTTCAGCATAAAAAGGCGGATTGGAAATGATTAAATCGTATTCGTCTTCAGGTTCGTCCACAAATTCATCTAATCCTGCGTGAAAACAGAATAATTTATCGCTCCAAGCTGAAGTTTCAAAATTTTCAACACATTGTTCGTATGCTTCTTCGTCAATTTCGATAGCGTCAATTTGTTCAGCGTTGCTTCTTTGCGCTAACATTAAAGACAAAATTCCAGTGCCAGCACCAATATCTAATATGTTATAAGGATTATTAATTATCGGAGTCCAAGCACCAAGCAAAACACCATCTGTGCCAATTTTCATAGCGCATTGGTCTTGATTAACGGAAAATTTTTTGAATTTGAACAAAATGAATAAAGTTAGAATTTAATCAACTTAAAAAATTGTAAACTGAGACTGCGACTGTAAACTATTGTAAATATAAATCAACCAATCCTTCCGGAGTTTCTAAAGTAATGGTTTTGTTTTCTCTGTCAAGAGCAATAATGAAATCATCAATTAGCGGAATTAAAATTTCTATTCCGTTTTTGTCAATTTCAAAAAGGGGTTGCGCACCACTATCATTAATGGCTGCAATTTTTCCAATGTTACCATGTTTAGTATCTATCACATCAAATCCTATTACTTCGTGAAAGTAGAATTGGGTGCCTTCTAATTTGGGTAATATAGAAAGTGGAAGGTAGATTTCGCTGCCCATAATTTCGTCAGCATCTTCTTCATTTTGAATATCTTCAAAACGAACGCGTAGAAATTTTTCTTTATGAAGCGAACTACTTTCAATAAAAAATGGAACCAGTGTTTTGTTGAGTTCAACAAATACTGATTCCAAATTTTGATACAATTGGGGTTCGTCGGTATCTAAATACGCTAATACTTCCCCTTTGAAACTAAATTTTTTTGCGATTTTACCTAAATAGAAACAATCTTCTTTACGCATGGAATCGCTGTATGATTAAGCTTCTGTTTCTTCGTTGCTTTCTTCAGCTGCTGGATCTTCTTCAGCTACTGCTTCAACTTCAGGAGTTTCTTCAACTGCTACAGTTTCTTCAGCTACTGCTTCAACTGCTGGAGCTTCTTCAGCCACTACAGTTTCTTCAACCGCTGGAGCTTCTTCCGCTACTTCTTCAACTTTCGCTGCTTCAGCTTGAGCTGCAATACGTTTTGCGTTAGCTTCTTTTTCAGCTTTTAAAGCTTTAGCTTTAGCTGCTTCATCCGCTTTAGATAATCCTGCTTTTTTCGCATCAACTTTATTTGCTTTTTCATCTAACCAAGCTGCTAATTTAGCATCTGCTTGTTCTTGAGTTAAAGCACCTTTACGAACTCCTCCATCTAAATGGTGTTTTAATAAAGCACCTTTGTAAGATAAAATTGCTCTTGCCGTATCGGTTGGTTGAGCTCCATTGTGTAACCATTGAACAGCACTTTCTAAGTTCAAATCAATAGTTGCTGGATTAGTGTTTGGATTGTAAGTTCCGATTTTTTCTAAGAATTTACCATCTCTTTTTGATCTTGCATCTGCTGCAACAACCCAATAAAAAGGTTTCCCTTTTTTTCCGTGTCTTTGTAATCTAATTTTTACTGACATAATCTTGTGATTAATTT
>NZ_JBEIET010000073.1:0-10267 GCF_040382755.1 Flavobacterium sp. | reverse complement strand
CCTTCTTGTGTTTCTAAGATTGTTTTTTTAAAGTCAATATGCGCACTTGATTCTATTGAAGCGGCAAATCGACTTCCCATCTGAACGCCATCAGCACCTAAAACCATAGCGGCTAACATACCTTTACCCGTGGCAATTCCACCAGCTGCAATTAATGGAATAGAAATATTTTCTTTTACCATTGGAATTAAAGTAAGTGTTGTCGTTTCTTCTCTACCGTTGTGTCCGCCAGCTTCAAAACCTTCGGCTACAACAGCATCTACACCTGCCTCTTGTGCTTTTAAAGCAAATTTAGAACTGCTTACGACGTGAACCACAATAATTCCATTTTCTTTAAGAAAACTGGTCCAGGTTTTAGGATTTCCAGCAGAAGTAAAAACAATTTTCACACCTTCTTCTACTATAATTTGCATAATTTCTTCAATGTTTGGATATAACATCGGAACATTTACACCAAAAGGGTTAGATGTTGCTTTTTTACATTTTTGAATGTGTTCACGCAAAACTTCTGGATACATAGAACCGGCACCAATAAGACCTAAACCTCCTGCGTTACTTACTGCACTTGCTAATTTATAACCACTATTCCAAATCATTCCACCTTGAATAATCGGATAAGAAATTCCAAATAATTGTGTGATTTTATTCATTTAATTGATCTGCTTATTTTTTAATAATTTTACCAATATGCTCTTTTGTAGATAAATACCTGTAATAATAAATACCTTTTGGTAAATCTTCTAAATCTATAAAAGCATTATAAGAACCTTCAAATCCTTTTTCAGCCACTTTTTGTCCCAAGGTATTAATGATTTCAATCATACCCTTTTCTGAAGCATCTTCAAGACGTAAAAACATAAGATTTTCTGTTGGGTTTGGATATACTGTAAAATATTTTGGGTCTTCATCAACAATTATTTCCATATTTAAAGCCGCAGTTAATGCCGATTGAAAATCTGGAATTCCGTATCCTTTCTGTATGGTTGGATTGCTATAATTATCTGATGATTGTTTAATGAACTGAACCACTTGCTGAGCTGTTAAATTGGGCACAGCCGACCAAAATGTCGCTACCATTCCTGCCATAACAGGACTCGAAAAAGAGGTTCCGTTTGAAGCGTATATTGTTCCTGTTGGAGAACAAACGGTTGTGCCTAAACCCTTTGCACATACATCTGGCTTTACACGTCCATCATAAGAAGGGCCTATTGAACTAAATGTTGCATATTGTTCTAAACTATTAACAGCACCTATGGTTAATGCACCAATAGCATCTGCTGGTGTACCAATATGTGGCTCGTTAGAGGCACCTGAGTTTCCAGCACTAATTACAACTACAATTCCTTTATTGAATGCCATATTGGCACCACGGGAAGAAAATGTTTTATTCCCAATCATATCATCATATTGATGAGAATAATTAGGATTATCGTAACCAAAATATCCTAAAGACGAATTAATTACATCTGCACCATAATAATCTGCTAATTCAGCACCCTCCACCCAATAGGATTCTTCTACAGGATTTTCGGAATTGATATCTTCTGTAATAAATAAATAATATTTTGCATTTGGAGCTGTACCAACTAATTGCCCTTCTGCAAATACGCCCATAGTGGATAATACATTTGAACCGTGATTGTGTCTGAAAAAATAATTAGTGTTTTGATCAGGAAAATTATAACCTCCTAATATTTGATTGTTTGTAATTAAATTTTGAAATGGAAGTGCTGTATCAACTCCTAAAAATCCAGAATCTAAAACGGCAATAACTTTTCCTTGTCCAGTATAATTTTGTTGATGCAATAAATGCCCGTTAAGCATTTCAATTTGGTTTTGAGAATTACCATAGTTGTAAATTACTTGAGTATCTAATTGTTTGTTTACTGCTGAAATTTTATTGCTTTGAGAAACTCTTCCACCAGGATTTAAGGAATGATTGGCAAAAGTAATGTGATTCACAAAACTTAAATTTGTTAAAGCTTGAATATTGGTTTGAGTACCACGAATATGCAACGCATTCATCCATCTTGATTTTGCCATAACTGTTATACCTGTTGATGCCGCAATTTGAGTTATATAACTTTGCTCCACAGGAACATCTGTAACATCTAAAGAAATATTTTGAGCGATTCTTCTATCCAAAGCACGTTGTGTTAGAATTGTTAGCGGATTAGCTAAATAAGTTGCTGCACTTGGCTTGTTATTAAAATATACCCAGGCATCTTCAATTTGAGCAAAACTCAAGTTGATAATTCCTAAAAATAATAAAAGATATATTTTTTTCATATTAAAAATTAGTATTCAAATATAGCAAATTTATTTTATGAAATTACACCACTACCTTGCAATTCATCATCCATATACCAAGCTACAAATTGTCCTTCGGTAATTGCAGATTGAGGATTTTCAAATTGTACATACATACCTCTTTCAAATTGATGTAAAGTTGCTTTTTGCAAAGGCTGACGGTATCTAATTCGTGCCATTACATTTTTAGTTTCTCCTGTTTTCAATTTTAAATCTTTACGAATCCAATGTACTTCGTTTGCTTTTATGAATAAGGTGTTTTTGAATAAACCAGGATGATTGGCGCCTTCTCCAACATAAATAATATTATTTATTACATCCGTTTGAATGACAAATAATCCTTCTTTTGTACCACCAACATTTAAACCACGACGTTGTCCGTTTGTAAAATAATGAGCCCCTTGATGCTTTCCTTTTACAATTCCGTTTGCATTTGAATAGTCTTTATTTTTAGCATAAAAAGCTAATGATGCTTCGGTGTTTTCAAAATTTGGAAGTATAGAATTATAAATTTCATTAGTAGAAGGAATTTCAATAATTGTACCTTCTTTTGGTTGTAATTTTTGTTGTAAAAATTCTGGTAAACGCACTTTTCCAATAAAACATAAGCCTTGAGAATCCTTTTTCTCAGCCGTAACCAATTCCATTTTAGTGGCAATTTCTCTAACTTCTGGTTTGGTTAACTCACCAATTGGAAATAATGCTTTTGATAATTGTTCTTGTGATAATTGGCATAAAAAATACGATTGATCTTTGTTGTCATCTTTACCAGCTAATAATTGATGTACTTCTTTTCCATTAACTTCAATTGTGTTTTTTCTACAATAATGTCCGGTTGCTACATAATCTGCACCTAACGAAACGGCGATTTTCATAAAAACATCAAACTTTATTTCTCTGTTGCATAATACATCTGGATTTGGCGTTCGTCCGTTTTCGTATTCTGAAAACATATAATCAACAATTTTCTCTTGATATTGTTCAGATAAATCAACGGTTTGAAATGGAATTCCTAATTTTTCAGCCACTAATAAAGCATCATTACTATCTTCTAACCATGGACATTCATTTGAAATAGTAACGGAATCATCGTGCCAATTTTTCATAAAAAGTCCAATAACGTCATAACCTTGCTCTTTTAAAAGATAGGCTGCAACGCTTGAATCTACTCCACCTGAAAGTCCTACAACTACTCGTTTCATTTATATTTTGTTATTATTCTTCAACTGGTTTTTCTACAGGAGTACTTTTAGCAAATTTTTTGGCTAATTTTTGTTCCATTTTTTTTAATTCCTTTGAAAATTTATCCGCTTTAACTTGTTTTATAACTTTGTCGTTCTCGTAAAATTTCCAAATTCCAACCTTTACATTGTTTTTATAGGTTCCTTCGTATAATTTTTTTCCATTCCCATCAAAATAAATAGCAACACCTTCAAACAAATCATTAACGTATTGATGTTGGTCTATTTGCTTTCCATTTTCAGCAAATGTTTTAGCAATGCCATTTTTCTTGCCATCTGTGTAATTTATTTCTTCAGCTAATTTATTAGCTTTATAAAAGACTTTTCTTATACCATTTAATTTCCCGTTTTTATAATTTTCAAGCGTCATAATATCTTTAGATTCTTGATGGTAATATTTCCATTGCCCTTCAAAAAGTTTGTTTTTTACAACACCTTCACTAACTTTATTTCCTTTTTGATCGAAAAAAATAGTATAACAAGAACCGTCTGCTTTTGAAAAATCGCGAGTTGCAATTAATGTACCTGCTTTAGTATCATCAAAATATTTAAAAGTACCAACTTCTTTTCCGTGTTCAAAAGTGCCTTCGTATCTTGGACGTTTACTTTCTTCGTGAACGCCTTTCCAAAAACCATTACGTAAGCCTTGTTCGTCAAATTGATTTAATTTATCTTGTGCTGAAACCAAATTTGCAAGTACTAAAAAAGTAATAAAAATTAGTTTTTTCATATGTTATTATAGTTTGATTAAGTGTGTGTGTTAACTAAAATAATACAACGTTTGTTTTACAAAAATAGTATAAAAAAACCTGTTCTCAACAAGAACAGGTTTTTAAAGAATTTATTTTTTCTTTTGGTTTAATGCCTTTTGAGCTTCTTGTTGTTCCATTATCTCTCGCATTTTCTTTTGAAATTTCGATTCCGTTTTTGGTTTCGTTTTATTTACTTGAATTTGTGCGTGAATTTTTTCTTCGTTAACAACATACTTTTTAATCACTAACATAATTCCAATAGTAATTAAATTAGATATAAAGTTATATAAACTCAATCCAGAACCATAATTATTGAAGAAAACCAACATCATAATTGGAGAAAGATAAATCATAATTTTCATAATTTTCCCCATATCTGGCATACCTTCTTGTTGAGGCGCTTGCATTGCTTGGTCGCCTGTTGTCATTTTCATATAGAAGAAAATAGCAATAGCGGCTAATATTGGAAATAAACTTACGTGATCACCATAAAAAGGTATATTAAATGGTAATTTATAAATAGAATCGTATGAAGATAAATCGTCTGCCCAAAGGAAACTTTTTTGTCTTAAATCAAAAGCAGAAGGGAAAAACTGAAACGAGGCATACATAAACGGTAATTGAATTAATGCTGGAATACAACCCGCCATTGGATTTACACCCGCTTTAGAATACAATGCCATTGTTTCTTGTTGTTTTTTCATTGGGTTATTTTTGAATTTTTCACCCAATTCTGCAATTTCTGGTTTTAATACTTTCATTTTGGCTTGCGACAAAAATGATTTGTAAGTTATAGGCGACATCGCAATTTTAATTAAAATCGTGAAGATGATAATAGCAAAACCATAAGGCATAAATCCTGATAACAAACCAAATAATGGAATAAATACAAATTGATTAATCCATCCAAAAATACCCCAACCTAATGAAACCAATTCATCTAAGTTTTTATCATAAGCACTTAATGTTTTATAGTCGGTAGGACCATAATACATATTCATATCATAATTTAAAGCGCCATTTTTAAACTCTAAAGGCATTTTAGCTGTAAAGTTTTTAGTAAAAACAGTATCTACTTTTTCATCATCTACTAAATTGTCCGATTTTAAATCTACTTTCTTAAATGGTGTGTTTGTTAATAAAACAGAAGTAAAAAAGTGTTGTTTAAAAGCTACATAAGTAACTGATTCCGCAGTATCTTCTTTATCAGAAGCGGCATTTAAATAATCGTCTTTTCCGTTATCAAATTCGTAAATTAATTCGGTATATCTATTTTCGTATGATACACTTTTTTCGTTACGATAGGTTTTTAAATTCCATTCTAAATCGGTTGGTTTTGAAGTATTTAATACATTTTCCAAACCTTGTGTACGAATAGAAAAATCCAACATATGATCGTTTTCTTTCATTACATAACGGTATTCTAAAAACTGATTTTCACCTGTTTTTAATTGCATCGTTACTACCTGATTTTTTCCTACTTTCGTATATTTTGGTTCGAAGTATAAATCCTTTGTATTGATAACTTTACCGTCTTTTGTTGTTAAAGTTAAATTGAAGTTCGCATTATTATCCTTGATAATTTGAACCGCTTTTCCTGAACCTTTTTTAAATTGTTCTTCATTTAATATAGTCGCTTCAGAAATGTACCCTCCTTTGTTGGCAATGTTTAAACGCAATACATTATTTGCTAATAAAGTAGCGCTATCTTTAGCTGAAGGTAATGATTCTGCATAAGCGAAAGCACCTAATTTAGATAAAGCTTCTGGTGAAATTTTCCCAGTAGAATCTGTTTTTTGAACCAATTGAGTTGTAGTTGGCTTTACACTTTTAGGTGTTTTTGCTTCTTTATCGGCTTGTTCTTTTTTGGCAGTTTCAGCTAATTCTTCTTTTGTTGGTTGGTTTGAATACATCATCCACATTAAAATCCCGAAGATTAATGTGAAACCAATAAACGACTTAATGTCAAACTTTTTTTCTTCCATAATATGAATGTGCAACTCAAACGGAGTTGAATTAAATTTATAATTTGTATGCGTTTAAATAAAATCGTTACAATATAGCAATTCTATTTGTTTTTAACAGCTGCAGCCACTAATCCCATAAATAATGGATGTGGATTTAAAACTGTACTTTTATATTCTGGATGGTATTGCACCCCAATAAAGAAAGGATGATTTGGTAATTCAATGATTTCAACCAATCCTGTATCTGGGTTTAAACCAGAAGCTACTAATCCAGCTGCTTCCATTTCTGTTAAATAATCACCATTAAACTCAAAACGATGACGGTGACGCTCTAATATATTTGTTTTTCCGTAAATTTTGTGTGCTAAAGTATTTTCTTTAATTGAACATTTCCAAGCACCTAAACGCATAGTTCCTCCTTTTTCAGTAACTGTTTTTTGTTCTTCCATTAAACTGATAATCGGATAACTTGTGTTTTCATTCATTTCTGTTGAATTGGCATCTTTTTTACCAAGTATGTTTCTTGCAAATTCAATAGAAGCCATTTGCATTCCCAAACAAATTCCTAAAAAAGGAATATTATTTTCACGCACATATTTAATCGCTTCAATTTTACCTTCAATACCTCTTCCACCAAAACCAGGAGCTACTAAAACACCATCTAATCCTTGTAATTTATCAGCTACATTCGATTTATCTAAAAATTCAGAATGAATACTCACCACGTTGACTTTCGTTTCTTGCGTAGCACCCGCGTGAATAAAAGCTTCTAAAATGGATTTGTATGAATCTTGTAATTCAACATATTTTCCAACCAAACCTATGTTTACTTCGTGTTTTGGATTTTCTAATTTATATAAAAATTCGTTCCATTGTTTTAAATCTGGAGTCGCTTTTTCTGGTAAATTTAATTTTTTAAGTGCTACTTTATCCAAACCTTCTTCTTGCATAAAGTTTGGCACTTTGTATATAGTTGAAGCGTCAATTGATTGAATAACTGCTTCTTTTTTCACATTGCAAAACAAAGCTAATTTCTGACGTAAATCTTGAGATAATTCGTGTTCAGTTCTACACACTAAAATATCAGCTTTAATACCGCTTTCCATCAAAGTTTTCACTGAATGTTGCGTTGGCTTTGTTTTTAATTCACCCGCAGCCGCTAAATAAGGCACTAACGTCAAATGAATAACAATTCCGTTAGTATCACCTAATTCCCAAACCAATTGACGAACAGATTCTATGTAAGGTAACGATTCAATATCACCAACTGTTCCACCAATTTCTGTAATAACAATATCATAATCGCCCGAATTACCAAGCAATTGCATACGTTCTTTTATTTCGTTGGTAATATGAGGTACAACTTGAACCGTTTTACCTAAAAATTCGCCACGACGTTCTTTTTCAATAACTGATAAATAAATTCTACCGGTAGTTACATTATTTGCTTGTGACGTTGGTACATTTAAAAAACGTTCGTAATGTCCTAAATCTAAATCTGTTTCTGCTCCATCATCTGTTACATAACATTCGCCGTGTTCGTATGGATTTAAAGTTCCTGGATCTACGTTAATATACGGGTCAAATTTTTGAATAGTTGCTCTGTAACCTCTGGCTTGTAATAATTTTGCTAAAGATGCTGCTATGATTCCTTTTCCTAATGAAGAAGTAACACCACCTGTAACGAAAATGTATTTTGTTTGATTCATATTGTTGTTTGTTGTGTTGTTTTGAGGAACATACAAAATGTTCGCTCTGATATTGTATTTAAAAACACGCAAAGATAATATTAATTAGCCAATTATCAATAAGTCAAATTGTCAATTATGTATTAAATTTTAGGGTTTTGGATATTTTTTTTGAATAGTATGAATTAATTCTTCTAATCCATTTAGTTTTAGCTCGTACACCAATTTAAGTTGTTCGCCTAAAGTTCCAGCAGGAAAGCCCTTATTTTTGTACCAAACAACATACTGTTCAGGTAAATTAATAAGATAACGCCCCTTAAATTTTCCATAAGGCATTATCGTATAAGCGAGTTTGATGAGTTGGTCTTGGTTGGTCATTTTTTGAGAATATAGAATATAGAGTATAGAAAATAGAATATAGAAAATATAGTATAGAATATAAATGTATGCTTATTTTCTAACTTTAAATTACTTCCAATTAAAAACCACTTCCTTTTTAATATCTAGATGTAAACTATTCAATACCGGACAAGTCATTGCCGTTTTCTCTAAGATGATTCTTTCTTTGTCCGTTACTTCAACATTCATCGAAAAAGTAACGTGAATTTCTGCAATTCGTCTTGGTTCGGTTCCCATAATTTTAGTTACTTCAGCTGTAGAATTAGAAAAATCTAAGTTTAAATCTTGTGCTTTAATGCCCATTACGGTAAACATACAACTTGCCAAAGCATTAGCTACCGTATCAGTTGGTGAAAACGCTTCTCCTTTTCCATTGTTATCAATAGGTGCATCTGAAATAATTTCTGAACCAGAAGCTAAATGTATCGATGATGTGCTTAAATCGCCTAAATAAGTTACTTTTGTCGTTGCCATTATTGTGCTTGTTTTATGGTTAAATCAGAATTATAATACATCATATACACGCCGTAATTATTGCTATTAGAATAATTAAACTGACTTTCAATTTGCTCCGAAATTTGACTCTCAGCAGATTTTAAAAATCCGTCTTCCTGACACATTCTTAAAATAGCATCAAAAGTCACATCAAAACCTCGAGTTGCGTATTGATTTGGTTGTACTTTATTATCTTTTTTATACGCTTTTGCAAAAATTAATGCCTCTGATGATTCATTCTCACGAATAGCGGAAGGATACAACATTTGCAATGCAGCTAAATTTTTAGATGGAATTTCTTCAAAATCTAAAGCATCATTTCTTTCAACAACCACCAGTTGAATGTCAAATTCTTTTTTAAGTTTTAATAAATTATTGACTACAGAAAGTACTTGGATAATTTTATCTGAATCTAAAATCACAAAATTCTTTTTCCCTTTTTGCAAATTAGATTTTAAAATCGCATAATCAAAAATTCCTTTTTCATTAAAATAAAACGATTTAACTCCAGGATAATTAGAAGAAAAATAAGTACTTAATTTTGATTTTGATGAGGAATGAATGGCGAAAATAGCATCCGATTTAGTTTGCAAATACGCCATTAATTTTTCCTTTTGAATGGTTTCATTTGGCATAGCATAAAAAACATTCGATCCACCTACCCCAACATCATTCGTTAAAGGAGAAATAACAGCTGTTTTTTTATCCACTAATTGCCCAGCAAGTTCTACGAAAGAATTGGTAAAAGGTCCAATTACTACATCGATATTTGAAAAATCATTATTTTTTATAATTGTAGCAACATTAGATGAATATTTTGAAGATTCGGTGTCATATACTTTCGCATTAAATGGCAATCCCAATACTTTAGCTGAATCAATAGCTTTTAACGCACCTGCATAAAAATCCAATGTTATGTTTAAAAATTTATCTGTTTTTAAATATTCGATTTTTGTTTTAGAAGAATCTTTTTCAATTCTATTGATATTAAATGGCATTAATAAAACTAAATTTCTTTTTTTGGTTTTATTTACGGTTTCTAATAAATTTACTTTTTCTTTCTTTAAAATTATTGAATCTTTTATGGTGCCAATACTACTTTTCATTGGTAAAATTAACAACGAACCTTCTATTAAACCCTCTTTTGCTGATGGATTTTTCGCAATTATTTCTTCTACAGATAAATTATACTTTTTCGAAATGCTATACAGCGTTTCTTTTGCTTCTACTTCATGAGAAATAATATTTTCTGAGGAAACTATATTTTTTACAGATTTTGGCAAAGACAAAACAACTCCTTTTTTTAATCGAATTTCGGTTCCAATTTCAAACTCAGTTCCTATTTCTGGATTTAGTTTTTCCAACTCTTCAATTGAAATTCCATATTTTTTGGATACCGAATATTTTGTGTCTTT
>NZ_JBEIET010000072.1:0-10400 GCF_040382755.1 Flavobacterium sp. | reverse complement strand
GATTGATAATAAATTGTTTTGTTTTTTTCATCAAATCCATAATAAGCGGTTACATCCCAATTTCCTTTTGTAACTTGGTTTTTCAACTTTCCGGTTTTGTCATAATAATAAATATGATTGAAACCGTCTTTTTCTGAAGTCCAAATAAAACTATTGTCTTTCAAAAAGGTTAAGTTGTCCGTTACATCGACGTAAGCTTTATCTTTTTCATTTAAAATTACTTTTTTAGCACCCGTATTTCCATCTACAAATAACACATCTAAATTGTCTTGATTACGGTTTATCACTTGCGCACTCAATACATTTTTATCACTTGTCCATTTTAATCTTGCAATATAAAAATCGGAATAAGTACTTAAATCAATTTTTTGAGTTTTTGTCGAAGCTACATCGTATATATGTAAAGAAACGTCTGCGTTTTTTTCTCCTGCTTTCGGATATTTAAAAACAGCTTGTGTAGGATATAAACCTTGGTTATACATATCCATTGAAAATTCTGGAACATCCGTTTCATCAAAACGAATAAAGGCTATTTTAGTTCCGTCAGCATTCCAATCAAAAGCCCTTACAAAAGCAAACTCTTCTTCGTAAACCCAATCTGTAATTCCATTAATAATGCTATTTTTCTTTCCGTCTGAAGTAATTTGCGTTTCTTTATTTAACAACAAATCAAAAACATACAAGTTGTTTTCGAAAGCATAGGCTATTTTATTTCCATCTGAAGAAAAAACAGGTTCTTGAATGGCTTTATCGGTAAATTTCGATAATTTTTTAGATGCAATATCATAAACGAAATAATTTGCTGTAAATGAACGTCTAAATATGGATTCGGTATTTGTTGCTATTAATATTTTTTTCTCTGCCTGATCAAATGTGTAACTATCAATAGAAGTTAATGCCGCAAAATCTTTCGTATCAATAAGAGTTGCAACTTTATTTAATGTAGCATAATCAAATAAATCAATTTGCATACTTTTAGAATTTCTATCAAAATTCAAAACTGTATATTGGTTGGTGTTTTTCATGGCATTCAATTCGTCCATGCCTTTTGTTCTAAACGCGCCGCCCCAAATTTCTTCTAAAGTCAATTTTTGTTGCCCAACAACTGATATTGAAGAGGTTAGTAACAATAATAGAATACTTGTAAAATTTCTCATATTTTTTGATTGTAAAAACCTCCAATTTTAGTGAAAATTTACGACATATTCATAATAAATATTGAATTTTTTACTTTCTAAGTTTTATTTTTTTAAAAATTACTTTTATTATCTTTGTCAATCAATCCGAAATTAATGGCACTAAATACTACAAGTTTTTCAAAACTAACTAAAGAAGAAAAGATAAATTGGATCGCTGAAAAGCATTTTTCCAATCCAAAAGAAGCAATTGCCGTATTACAAAGCTATCAGAATTCTGATGCTTCAATTCAAAAACTACACGACGAATTTATTGAAAACACTTTAACAAATTTTTATTTGCCGTTAGGTGTCGCACCAAATTTTACAATTAATGGTAAAAATTATACCATACCTATGGCTATTGAAGAGAGCTCTGTTGTAGCAGCCGCAAGTAAAGCTGCAAAATTTTGGGGAGCACGAGGAGGATTTAAAACGACTATTTTAGGCACTGAAAAAATTGGTCAAGTTCATTTTATGTATGAAGGTGATAAACAAAAACTTATTGAATATTTCAATTTTGTAAAGCCTTTTTTACTTTCTGAATCGGAAGGAATTACCAAAAATATGCAAAAGCGTGGTGGCGGAATTTCAGATATTCAACTAATAGATAAAACGGCAGCGTTAGACAATTATTACCAATTGCACGCTACTTTCCAGACTAAGGACAGCATGGGAGCGAATTTTATCAATTCTTGTTTAGAACAATTTGCAAAAACATTTAAAAACAAATCAGAAGAATTTGGAATCCAATCGATTCAAATTGTGATGAGTATTTTGAGTAATTTTGTGCCAAATTGCGTAGTTCGTGCCGAAGTTTCTTGTCCAGTTTCAGAACTTAATGAAGATGCCAACATCACGTCAAGTGAATTTGCAGAAAAGTTTTTAACCGCTGTAAAAATCGCAGAAGTAGAGCCATACAGAGCTGTAACGCATAATAAAGGCATTATGAACGGAATTGATGCGGTGGTTTTAGCAACAGGTAACGATTTCCGTGCTGTAGAAGCCGGTGTTCACGCATTTGCAAGTAAAAACGGAAGCTACACAAGTTTGTCTCACGCTAAAATAGAAAACGGAATATTTACTTTTTGGTTGGAAGTGCCTTTAGCATTAGGAACTGTTGGCGGTTTAACTAATTTACATCCATTAGTCAAATTTTCTTTAGAAATGTTAGGCAATCCTTCTGCAACAGAATTAATGGAAATTGTTGCTGTTGCTGGATTGGCTCAAAATTTTGCCGCACTACGTTCGTTAACCACATCTGGAATTCAACAAGGACATATGAAAATGCATTTGAATAATATCTTAAATCAGCACCAAGCTACAAAAGAAGAGAAACAACTTGTTATAGCACATTTTGAAAATCAAACGGTTGCACATAATTTAGTGGTTAACTTTTTAGAAGCATTGAGAAAAAATTAAACATATAAGTCATATAAGTTTTTAAATACATTATAATTTAAAGTGTAAATTAAAGTTCATATAAGTATTTCGTTTAACGAAATTTATTAAACATAGTAATACAAGCCATAAATTAAATAATACAAGCCATGAAAAAAGTATCAAAAAAAGAACTAAAAAATTTAGTTTATAAAGTTAATGGTGCTGCCATTGAAGTTCATAAATCATTAGGTCCAGGATTGTTAGAATCCGTTTATCATCAATGTTTATTAAAAGAATTTGAATTAAGAAACATTAAATATATTTCTGAAAATCAAGTTCCAATTGTGTATAAAGGTCATTTTTTAGAAACAAAATTGAGATGCGATTTTTTAATTGAGGATGTTTTAGTTGTAGAACTAAAGTCGGTTTCAGAAGTTAATTCCATATTTGAAGCACAAATATTAACTTATATGAATTTATTAAAAGTTCCAATTGGTTTATTAATAAATTTTAATGTGAATAATATTTTTTATGATGGTCAGCAAACTTTTGTAAATGAAATTTATAGATTATTACCGGAATAGAATTACTATTTTAAAATATAAGTTAAAAATTTAAATAATAAAATCACTTAAATTTACGAAGTAAAAACTTAAACCTACTTTATAAAGTTTTAGATAAACAGAAAAAGCTTATATGACTTATATGGTTAACAAAAACACATTCTACTCTAACGGGAAACTCCTAATTACTGGAGAATATTTGGTCTTAAATGGTGCCAAAGCTTTAGCCTTGCCAACGAAATTTGGTCAATATTTACGCGTTGCTTCGAGTGTAGAAAAAAAAATATTTTGGACCAGTTTGGATGCTGACAAAAGCGTTTGGTTTGAAACTGAATTCACTTTTGAGGAAATTCTTACAGCTAAAAATTTTCAAGAAGAACATCTCATAAAACATACTTTAGTTGAAATTTTACATCAAGCCCATCTTCAAAATCCAAATTTTCTAACTTCGGAAACGGGATATATTATTGAAACAGAGGTCACATTTCCAAGAAATTGGGGCTTAGGTACATCTTCTACTTTAATTAATAATATTGCACAATGGTTACAAATTGATGCGTTTGAATTACTAAGGAAAAGTTTTGGTGGTAGCGGTTATGATATAGCTTGCGCCAGTAATAATTTTCCAATAACGTATCAATTAGATGAAAACGAAAAACCCATTGTTGAGGTGGTTGATTTTTATCCGAAATATAAGGAAAATATTTATTTTGTATATTTAAATAAAAAACAAAACAGCCGTCACGCGATTCAAAATTATATGAATAAGCAACAGTTTTTAACCAAAAAAACAGCAACCATTTCTGAGATTACTAATAGAATGCTGCTTTCGCTAAATTTAGAAACGACCAAAGATTTATTAGTGCATCACGAAATTATATTAAGCGATATTTTAGAATTAGAAACCGTAAAAGAGCGTTTATTTTCTGATTTTAATGGGACTATTAAAAGTTTAGGTGCCTGGGGCGGCGACTTCGTTATGGTACTCTCAAAAGAAAATCCAATACCTTATTTTAATTCGAAAGGGTACGAAACTATTTTAACATATGATGAAATGATTTTAGTTTAATTTATTTAATAAAAAATCATTATTTTTACATAAGTAATTCATTAATAAGCATATATATAAAAAAAATAATTTTATGAAAAAGTTACTTTTTATTTTATTTATTTTCGTTTCATTATTTTCATCTTGTTCAGAAGAAAACGCACCTACTGAGGAAACTCAAAATGAACCTAACAAAGTTTTACTGCTTAAAGTAGATTATTTAACAAATACGTTTCAGGGCGGTAAAGAAACTACGTATGCCGAAAATTCAAATTCATTTACTATTTCTCATCAATCTGTTCCTGCTACTGATTTTGGAAATATTAAGTTGAAATATGATGAAATTAATCAAATTCTTTTTGATGGTGATATTATTTGGATGGGTTTAGGACAAATTCATCATCCACAAAATATGCTAACGGCCAATCAATTTGAGGCAGTATTAACAGCTGACGTTGTTTTTCCATCAACAAGCTTCAATCATATTTTACCTCAATCCAATTTATCTAATAATTACAATCAGGTATGGATGGCTGTGCAAAACTTGGTAAAAGTGAGACAGTATTTAATCTCAAATCCTACTGGAGTGGTACATTTATATTTATATACGCCAAGCGTTGGAGTAGGAAATCCTGCAGATTGGAAATGGATTATTTTAATGAAAAATTAGTTTGATTATAAGTCTAATTTCCTAAATCTATAATCTAAAATTGTTTCTAATTTTTCACTTGAAACAATTTTCCCAAAATTTGTTTCATTTTCTGTGAATATTGGAGCAATCAAATGCAACTGTTTAGCTTTTTCGGTATAATACTTTTTTCGTGTAGGATGAATTGGTGCGACGGCATTAAAAGTTTCATTCCAACAGTTTTGTTTTAGTATTTCGCAAATAATTTCAATACAATCTTCTTGATGAATTAAGTTTATCGGAGCTTCCGGATTGGCAACATTGGTTTTTCCAGTTAACATTTTTACTATGTTTCTGTCTTCGCCAATCAAACCACCAAAACGTATTATTGTGGTTTGAAAATTATAGTTATTTCGCAATAAATTTTCGACTTCCATTAATTGTTTTCCGCTTTCTGTATTTGGATTTAAAACAGTTTTTTCATTAACAGTTGGAATAGTTGCAGTTTCAGCATAGACAGAAGTGGAACTAATAAAAAGCACTTTTTTTACAGTTGAATTTTCAATAAAAGGAATCAAATTTTTGATTTTATTTACAAACGTTTTTTCATAAGTGGTTTCTGTAATTTTTCTTAAACCTGGCGGAATATCTATAATTAGAATTTCAGAATCGTTTAAAAAATCAGTAATTGATTTGCTAATTTTAGTTTCAGAAAGCTCCAATAAATAAGGCGCTATTTTATTTGATTTCAAAACAGCTAATTTATTTTCAGAAGTGGTAGAGCCTTTCACTTCAAAACCATTATCAATTAACTTTTTAGCTAAAGGGAAGCCTAACCAGCCGCAACCTAATATAGATACTTTCATTTTATTTTTTTACTAATACATAACTTTCATTTTCCAACGCCAAATAACCTTGATCGTATACAAAATAATATACATTTCCAGTTTTTGTGGTATAAATTGAAGTAATTAATTCAAAATCAAAACCTTTACTAATTAATTTATTTTTGGTTGTTTTGGTTTTTTCTTCTGGGTTTAATTCGGTTAAAATTCGATAATTTTTACGCAATTTGTTGTTTATATTTCGCATCAAATTGGTTTGATCTTTATTCATTTTATTGTTGTAGGCGTTTCGGCAACCATCGCTGCAAAACTTTTTGTCTTCTCTCCCTACAATTTTATCTTGACATTCTAAACAAGTTTTATTCATAATATTTTTATTTGAGGTCCAATAAAAGTAGTAAAAAAATAGAAATATTGAATGCTTTTAGATTTTTTATTTTCCATTTACAAACGACAACAAACAATTACAATCGATTTTAAATGAATAACAACCGAGTAACGTTTTTTTCTTGCCACATCTTTGCACTGTCGAAATGAAACAACGAGTTCAGTCGATAAACAAATTTTAATTTATATAAATATTTAAATTTTACACGCCATGAAAAACAGAGTACAATTAATCGGACATGTAGGACAAGATCCAGAGGTTAAATCAATTAACGACAAAAAAGTTGCAAACCTTACTTTGGCAACAAACGAGCATTATACCAATGCAAAAGGTGAAAAAGTAGAACAAACCGAGTGGCACAAAATTACGGCTTGGGGAAAAACTGCCGAACTCATTGAAAAGTATGTTGTCAAAGGTAAGGAAATTGCCATCGAAGGAAAACTATCGCACAGAAGTTATGACGATAAAGACGGTAACAAACGCTATGTAACCGAAATTTTAGTAAATGAGTTGTTGTTATTAGGTAAGTAATTCAATTAAATTTTGGTTCTATAAACCACTGAGCAATCAGTGGTTTATTTGTTTAATTCGGTTTGTATAGCCTCTACAAATAATCCCATGTGATAACCATCTACCAAACCATGATGCGCCATAACTGCTACCGACATTGTTTTTTTGCCGTTTTCATCCATTAATTTCCCCCACGAAACTTTTGGGCAACTATCGGGTAACGTATAACTTCTAGAATGCGTTAGACCAGTAAAGTTGATCCAAGGAATAGCAGAAAAATGAATAATATTCTCAGGAAATTCTCGTGTAAATAGTCCAGGTGTTCGTTGAATGCGTTCAATTTCCGTTTGTACAATTTTAGCAAATTCATGAAGATTAGAATGAAATTTCATGAATGAAAAACCAAACGTTTTGTCTTCACGCATAATGGTTGATGAAGCATCTATTTCGTCATAAAGCACTACCTCTTTTCCTTCAATTCGATACCTGAAATTTTCCACTTGATTAACCGCAACAATTGTTTTGTGCAAATAGTAAACAAAAAACGGAATTTGCATAGCTTTTGCCTTTTCATAAGCTATAGTCATATCAATAGGAGTTGTTATGCTAAAAAATGGCTCTTCGAAAGTTGAAAAAAATTCAAAATGTTCTTTTCGGTTCCAGGTCGCGAGGTCTATTATTTGCTTCATTTTAGTAAGGGTAAAATTTCAGTAATTTGGGTAACG
Organism: Flavobacterium sp.; assembly: GCF_040382755.1. Classification (GTDB taxonomy): domain Bacteria; phylum Bacteroidota; class Bacteroidia; order Flavobacteriales; family Flavobacteriaceae; genus Flavobacterium. Next base: position 3,135 of record NZ_JBEIET010000072.1, on the reverse strand, counting down.
GATTTGAAATTTTTATGTTCAATTTCAAAATCAATTTTTTCGTATTCCCAAGTCGTATGATACGGAATATGAATAGCGTGTCCGCCAATATTTAACACAGGTAAAACATCGGATTTTAAGGAATTTCCAATCATTAAAAAATCTCCGGCTTTGCAATCTAAGCGATTCAACATTTTTTCGTAATCCAACTCGGTTTTGTCGCTCATCACTTCAATATGATGAAAATAAGCACCAATTCCCGAATCGTGTAATTTTCTATGTTGGTCTTTTAAATCGCCTTTTGTGGCTACGACCAATTTATATTTTCCTTGCAATTGTTCTAAAACTTCGGTGATGTTTGGTAATAGTTCTACTGGTTTTTGCAATAAATCTTTTCCAATAGCTAAAATTTGCTCAATACCTTTACCCGAAATTTGATGATTAGTCAATTCTAAAGCGGTTTCAATCATCGATAATGTAAACGCTTTGATACCAAAACCATACAACGGCAAATTATTGACTTGATGATTTAAAATTAATCCTAAAATTTCTTGATGCGACGCATAATCTTGAAACAATACACAAAAGCGTTCTTGCGCCTCATCGAAATAAGGTTCGTTGTGCCAAAGGGTGTCGTCTGCATCGAATGCGATTATTTTTGGGGTCATACTAAGATATCATCGCGCCATTAATCACACCTTCTGAACTAGTGCTGAGAGAAGTCGAAGTATCTGGATTTACGAAAACCAATTTTCCTTCGGCAGTATTGGTTAATAATAACATACCTTCACTTTCCACACCACGTAATGCTCTTGGTGCTAGGTTTACTAAAACCGTTACGCGTTTTCCAATGACTTCTTCTGGTGTAAAATGCTCTGCAATTCCAGAAACGATGGTTCTTACATCAATTCCTGTATCTACTTTTAGGACCAATAATTTGTTGGCTTTTGGCATTTTTTCGGCTTCAATAATCGTCCCGATTCGTAAATCTACTTTGGCAAAATCTTCAAAAGTGATGATTTCTTTTTGCGGTTCAGCTTTTGCGTTTTCCACTTGATTGGCGGTTTTAGTTGCTTCTAATTTATCTAATTGTTTCTGAATTTCTGCATCTTCAATTTGGGCAAACAAAATTTCGGCTTGACCAATTTGATTCCCAGGTTTTGTCAAATTCCAATTTTCAAATTCTAAATTCCAATTATTGACTTTAATCTGTAAAATGTTGCACAATTTAGCAGATGTAAACGGTAAAAACGGTTCAGAAAGTATTGCTAATGCAGAAGCAATTTGCAATGCTACATACATTTGCGTTTGTACTCTTGCCGGATTTTCCTTAATCATTTTCCAAGGTTCTTCGTCGGCTAAATATTTATTTCCTAAACGGGCCACGTTCATTAATTCGCCCAACGCTTCTCTAAATCTATAACGCTCAATTGAACTTGAAATTACTGCTGGATAGGCTTTTAGTTCGGCTAAAGTTTGCTCGTCAACTTCTGAAAATTCGTTTGGTGTTGGAACTATTCCGTCGTAATATTTATTGGTTAACACCACCACACGATTGATGAAATTTCCAAAAATCGCCGCTAATTCATTATTATTTCTGGCTTGAAAATCTTTCCAAGTGAAGTCGTTGTCTTTTGTTTCTGGCGCATTTGCCGTTAACGCATAACGTAACGAATCTTGTTTATCAGGAAAATCTTGTAAATATTCGTGTAACCAAACTGCCCAGTTTTTAGAAGTAGACAGTTTGTTACCTTCTAAATTCAAAAATTCGTTTGCAGGAACATTATCTGGTAAAATATAACTTCCTTCCGCTTTTAACATCGCTGGGAAAATGATACAATGGAATACGATATTGTCTTTCCCAATGAAATGAACCAATTTTGTATCGGCATCTTTCCAATAAGGTTCCCAATCTTTTCCTTCGCGAGCCGCCCATTCTTTAGTTGCTGAAATGTAACCAATAGGCGCATCAAACCAAACGTATAATTTTTTTCCTTCCGCACCTGGAACAGGCACATCGATCCCCCAATCTAAATCACGTGTAACAGCTCTTGGTTCTAAACCACCATCAACCCACGATTTTACTTGTCCGTAAACATTCGGTTTCCAATCGTTTTTATGACCTTCCAAAATCCATTCTCTAAGGAACGATTCGTAACGATTTAAAGGTAAAAACCAGTGTTTTGTCGATTTTAAAATAGGCGTTTCTCCAGTAATAGTCGATTTCGGATTGATTAAATCGGTTGCGTTTAAAGTCGAACCACATTTTTCACATTGGTCGCCATACGCTTCTGGGTTGTCGCACTTTGGACACGTTCCAGTAACGAAACGGTCTGCTAAGAATTGGTCTGCTTTTGCGTCGTATAATTGTTCGGTAGTTTCTTCGATGAAATCTCCGTTATCGTAAAGCTTTTTGAAAAATTCCGAAGCTGTTTTATGATGAATTTCCGAGGAAGTTCGGGAATAATTATCAAAAGAAATTCCAAAATCTAAAAAAGATTGACGAATAATTCCGTCATATTTATCGATTACTTGTTGAGGTGTGATGCCTTCTTTCTTAGCTTTCATTGAAATTGCTACACCGTGCTCGTCGCTTCCACAAATGAAAGCCACATCTTTTCCTTGTAATCGTAAATATCTTGAATATATATCAGATGGCACATAAACTCCTGCTAAATGCCCAATGTGAATGGGTCCATTGGTGTAAGGAAGTGCCGCTGTAATGGTATATCTTTTAGCTTCGCTCAGTTCGGCGTTGCCTCGAGTTGGATTTTCTAACATAATTTTTTGTTTTAACGCAAAGGTGCAAAGTTTTTCGCAAAGCTTCACAAAGTAATTTTAAGTTTTTCGCTAAAGCGATTTTAAGTATTTAAAGTACAAATGTCGTGAAAATTATAATTTATTCACAACTCGTCTAATACCTTCTTTCAAAAGAACGGAATTAAAGTTTAAAAGTAAGCCAAGTTTGAACTTGCCAAGCCTTAAATAAGTTAAAGTTTGGGCAAAATGAAGTTCGGAAAGCATCTCAACACTTTTTAACTCTATAACAAGTTTATCTTCGACTAATAAATCAATTCGATAGCCACTCTCAAGTTTAACTTCTTCGAAAATCAATGGAATTGATTTTTCTTTCTCAACTTTCAAACCCGCTTGTTT
>NZ_JBEIET010000071.1:0-10504 GCF_040382755.1 Flavobacterium sp. | reverse complement strand
GAATAATTTTCTGAATTTTTTGTAGAAACAAAATTCGATTTTTCTCTGTTTACGTATACCTGTCGTATTAATAAGCCTTCACCTTGGTTTTTTCTAAAATTTGGATGTCTAAATCTGAAATTTACACTTGGTGTAATTTTAGTATAAAAGGCATCAGGTGCATAGTGTAAACGGGTTCCTGAAACAGCATATCGGGTGTTAAAATGAGTACTGTTGCGGTTAATATCGTTAAAACTAAATCCAGCGCCTCCAGCAAGTGTTCCAGTTTTAGAAGAAAAATTAGGCGAAATATCGTAATTAAATGGCCTGTCAATTACCGATTTGTTATTGAAATTCATACCCAATAACAAGCCGTCATATAAGTTGTATTCGGCAGTTGGAACGAAAAACACCTGGTTGTATTTTGGATTTTCAATGTCTTTAAAAAAGGTAAATCTAATTTTTCTGTTTCCTAAAAATCGATTTTTTAATTTGTACGAATTGTTATTGTTGTTTAATTCTGGAATTTCATACGTATCGTTTAAAACGAATTTTGTTATACTATCGTTTTGTATTGAAAATGTAAAAATGTCGGATTGATTTTCAATCCAGTTTTTACTTATTAATTTGTTTTTCTGATAGCCAGAAATAGAAATAGGCACTTTGGCATCGCCTACATTTTTGATTGTTACTTCTATAGCATCGTTTGTTTTTTTGGTTTGAATTATTTTGTAATCAATTTTATTTCTGGAATAAATTAATTCGTTAAAAAACCAATTTAAATCTTGTTTTGAATTATATTCTAAAATTGACTTAAAATTTTGACTATCAGTATATTTGAATTTATTTAATTCTATATATTGTTTAATTGAATTTTCTACATAATTTTCTCCTAAATAAGCGTTCAAATAATGAAGCGAAAGCCCAGATTTGAATTTTCCGGCTATTCTTTCATTGAATTTTATTTGGGTGTTTTTTTCTGTTCCAACGGGTTGATCAATATTTTTTCGCGCCATTAATAAATAATTATAAATGAATTGTTCGGTAAAATTCATAGAAATTATCTTGTACTTTTTTAGAATTTTAAATCGAGCTAATTTTCCAAAAGCTTTAGTTTCGGGATAGTTTTCATCTATGTATTTTTTAAGATAATAATGCTGAATGCCTTCTAAAATCCAATGGTCTTTTCTGAAATTAATTTTCAAATTCGCCATTAAATAATTATTTAAATAGGTTTTTAAGAATTTCAATTCAAATACAAAATCATCGTTAAATGGAGATATTAAAGAAGGCAATTCATTCAATCCATAAAACGCCTCTCGGTCATAGTCTTCCTGCGAAACTATTATTTTGTTTTGTTGAGATTTTCCCAGATTATCAGCTACATAATTGGTAATTTTATCAATAATTTGATTCTTTTGGTTTTGGCTTAAATCGACAGATTTTAAATTGCTAACAATTATTGTTTCCTTATTTTTATAAGTTTCGTAGCTGTTTTTCTTTTCTAATACAATTGCAAAATTAGTACGTAAATTACCTCTTAATTTTGAAGCGTTTGGTGTCGTGTTTTCTACTTCCAAATCAGAATTAATAGTGTAGTTATCATGCTGTATTTGAATAGTATAACTCGCTATTTCTGAAGTTAAATCATCACTATTTTCTTCGCTTTGACTTTCGGAATCTAACTTAGAAAGCATTAAAAAACAATTTCTCAAATACAGTCTGTTTTCTGAGTAGCCAAATTTCGTGAATTTAGAGTTTGGTAGCGTGATTTCATATGCTATTTTGATAGTTGTAAATTCTCCTGTAGCCAAAGGTTTTTCGAGAGGAATGATAACAATATCGATTTGATTTGGTTTTCTGAAATACGATAATGACTTTTTATTTTCATTAGTAATTGAAATTATATTGGTTCCACCACGTTCCGAATTGCTTGAAAGGTGATAACTTCTATTAAATTCATCTGAAAACTTTTTTGCTAATGCTGAGCTTTTACTGGAAAAAGCGTGATTCCAATCGTTTAAGACAATTTCTGAAAGCGCAGTTTTTGATGTATTTTTAATCGTAATTTCTTCAAAAACAGCAATTTTCTTTCCGTTTTCAAGGATTTTCGCATCAATAGTAATCTCATTTTGTGAGAAGGATTGTAGCGCAAATAAAATAAAAAATACGATTCTAATTTTTGTCATTTTTTCTTTAAAGAAGTCAATATTACTAAAAAAAAGGAAATAATCATAAGAAATCACCTTAATTATGACTAGTTTTGTGTAACTTTTCAAATGAAAATTAAATGAAAATAAAATTATTTTTATTATTTCTGACTTCCTATTTCTCTTTTTCACAGGTTGTAATTAATGAAATAGACCCTGATACCCCTTCTACAGATCAAAAAGAATTTATTGAATTAAAATCGGCAACTGCTAATTTTTCATTAAATGGATATGTATTGGTTTTTTTTAATGCTTCAAGTACAAGTCCTTATGCTGGAACGTTAAGTTACAACGCTATTGATTTAGATGGTTATACTACAGATGTAAATGGGAATTTTTTAGTCGGCAATGTTTTGCTTACACCAACACCTGCCTTGTCTATGTTAGATGCTACGCTTCAAAACGGACCTGATGCTATTGCATTGTATCAAGCAAATGATACCGATTTTCCTTTAAATACTCCTGCAACAGCCACGGGTTTGGTTCACGCCATTGCGTATTCAAATACAGCTTCTACACAACCAACCGCGTTAATGACTATTTTAAATCTAACGGTTTGTGTAAACGAAAATGCCACTTCAAATGCGGCCAATCATTCAATTCAAAGAAAAGTTGATGGCACGTATGAAGTAAAAGCACCCACACCAGGTATGAATAATGACGGTTCAGGAATTGTTTTAAATTATATGACTACCACTTTTAATGCGAATACGTATACTGAAGGACAAACCGTTACTATTACATTTACTACAGATACGCCAGTAACCGCAACTACTACTTTTTCCATTTCTTTAAACAATGGAAATTTCAATTCAGCAGATTATACTTTTGATACTACTAATTCAGTAACCATACCTTCTGGTGCTACTTCAGTTACAAAAATAATTACTTTAATTGATGATACTTTGGAAGAAGGCGATGAAGAATTTGTCCTTTTTATTTCGGGTTTACCCGTAAATGTAGTTTCGAGTAATAATTCGATTGTAAGACGTGTGGCAGATACGGATTTTCAAGTCTTAAATTTTGGCACGCCTTTAGCACCTTCTTACAACTTGACTGCAAGTACTAATCTAGCGGTTTATTACGCTTCGTTAGAGGGTTTATCTGGTGCGGCATTAAAACAAGCCCTTCAAAATATAATTGCGAATCCGTCTGTGGTACGATTACATAGTTATGCAGACATTTGGGAAATCTTAAAAACTTCGGATCAAAATCCTATGAATAGTGGGCAAATATGGGAAATTTACTTAGAACAACCGATGTCTAAAATAGACCAACAACAAAGTTCCAGTATTGTAGGTAAATGGAATAGGGAACATATTTTTTGTCAATCGAGAGGTGGTTTTGTGGTGGCAAATAATGATTCGGCAGATGGAATTGGGGTTTGGAATTCTACAAGTGCGGCTTCCACAGTTGATGGTGTTTCTGATGCACATCATATAAGAGCAGTAAACGGACAAGAAAATTCATCCAGAAATAATAAAAATTATGGCACGGTGAATTCCGCAACTGTTTATGCCGGAGCTACTGGTACTCAAGGTTCTTGGCGTGGTGATGTAGCCAGAGCTTGTTTTTATATGGCTGTTCGATTTAACGGTTTAAATGTTGTAAATGGCGATCCAAGCGAAAACAATGGCGCAAATCCTTCAGGAAATATTGGCGATTTAGCAACTTTATTAAGTTGGAACCTTTCGGATCCGAGAGACGATTTTGAAATGAATAGAAACAATTATATACAAACTTGGCAATACAATAGAAATCCATTTATCGATTATCCGTTATTGGCGAATTATATTTTTGGTGCGCAATTCGGACAACCTTGGTTTGCGGCTTTGGCAAATGAAAGTTTTGAAACAACAGATGTAAAAGTATATCCAAATCCGGCTACAGAACATATTTTTGTTTCAGGTATTACGAATTTTTCTAAGGTGGAAATTTTTTCTGTGTTGGGAACGAAAGTTTTTGAAAAAACAGGTATTGAAGACCAAATAATTCCTATTTCTTTTCAAGCAGGAATGTATTTTGTTAAAATTAACACAAATGATGAACAAATCATAAAAAAAATAATCGTGAAATAACGTAAAATTGTTTCATTATCAATATTTTTGTAAAAAAATAACAACTCAATATAATTTATACAATGAAAGTAACAATAGTAGGTGCAGGAAATGTAGGTGCATCATGTGCTGACGTAATTTCTTACAGAGGAATTGCAAGTGAAGTAGTTTTATTAGACATTAAAGAAGGATTTGCTGAAGGAAAAGCAATGGACATTATGCAATGTGCTACAACTACAGGCTTTAACACACAATTGACTGGAGTAACTAATGATTATTCTAAGACAGCTAATTCAGATGTGGTAGTAATTACTTCTGGAATTCCAAGAAAACCAGGTATGACTCGTGAAGAGTTAATTGGTATCAACGCTGGAATTGTAAAATCTGTAGCAGAAAACATTTTAAAATTTTCTCCAAATACCATAATCGTAGTAGTGTCTAATCCTATGGATACGATGACGTATTTAACGTTAAAAGCTACAGGTTTACCAAAAAACAGAATTATTGGAATGGGTGGTGCTTTAGATAGCTCACGTTTCAAATATTATTTATCAAAAGCATTAAACAAACCATCAAACGACGTTCAAGGTATGGTTATTGGTGGTCATGGTGATACTACTATGATTCCATTAACACGTTTGGCTTCTTATAATGGTGCCCCAGTGTCTAACTATTTGTCACAAGACGAATTAGACAAAGTAGCTGCGGATACTATGGTAGGTGGTGCTACATTAACTGGTTTATTAGGTACTTCAGCTTGGTATGCTCCAGGAGCTTCTGTAGCGTATTTAGTAGATTCTATCTTAAATAACCAAAACAAAATGATTGCTTGTTCTGTTTTATTAGAAGGTGAATACGGACAATCAGATATTTGTTTAGGTGTACCCTGTATTATTGGTAAAAACGGAGTACAAGAAATTGTTGACGTACAATTAAACGATGCCGAAAAAGCAACTTTTGCAAAATCTGCAGAAGCAGTTAGAGCTATGAATGGCGACTTAAAAGCGGTTTTATCATAAACCCTTTTTAACTATATATAATAAAGCCTGTAGGGATTTCTTACAGGCTTTTTTTTGTTTGAATAGGTACGCAGATTTGTATGATTTTAATTGCGCTCTTTGCGAATTACCTTGCGTACTTTGCGGTTAAATATATTACGTTAATTAAAAATAATATTTTTCTACTTTATTTTTAATTTGTATCTTTATATTATGAGACATAAAATTCAAATATCCATTCCAGAACCTTGCCATAAAGGTTGGCAAAATATGACACCTGTTGAAAAAGGTCGGTTTTGTGCGTCTTGTCAGAAAACAGTTTTAGATTTTACACATTTATCTGATAATGAAATTATTAATTTGGTTAACAAGAATGATAATTTATGTGTAAGAATAAACACTTCTCAACTCAATAGAAATTTAATCGAAACCAAAAGAACGTCTAATTATTTTGGTTATTTAGCCACCTCAGTTTTAGCTTTTTTAGGATTAGGAATTGAAAGTGCAGTAGCTCAAGAAAAACCAGTACAGGAACAAACGGATTTGAAATATTTGAATAAAGCTACGGATTCTGTAAATAAGTTTACTGTTAATGGGTATGTTAATATGGATGGTAAACCTTTTGAAGGTGTTAATATTATAAAAATGAACTCTAAAATCAGAGTAATTTCAGATAGTTTAGGAAAATATTCAATCGAAGTTAATATAGGAGATGTTTTAGAATTTAGTTTTTTAGATGTTGAATCAAGAAAAATTCAAATCGTAGATAATAGAAAAGTATATAATGTTACTATGGCTCCTATTGTTAATGAATTACATATCGTTGGTTTAGTTAGAAAACGCACTTTCTTCGGCAGAACTTTCCGTAAAATTGGTAATTGGTTTCGATAGTTTTTTTACTCAGTTTGAAAGGTTTAATATTTGATTTTGCGTTTTTTGCGAAAATCCTTGCGTACTTTGCGTTTAAACTTTCAAACCTCTTTTCTGCTTATAATACGCTTTTGTAGCAATATATAGCGTTTTGTCTAATTCCGCGAAAATGGTACCGTTTTTATCCGTAATATGAAGGGTTTTCATATAATCTATTTCGTTTTCAGCTTTTACTTTCTGTAGGATTTCGTTAATTTCTGTAGTTGTAAATTCAAAAGTTGCAAAGGCGTGTTCATATGCTGGGCGTTTAAATTTGATATCCGTTTTTTTATCCCAAACTACGTAGTCTTTTCCTAAAATTTGCATTAACTGAATCATATAAATTGGATCAGTTGCAGCAAACAAACTGCCACCAAATATGGAACCTACATAATTTTTATTTTTGTAGGATAAAGGAATTTTGATTTTTACTACATGTAAATCTTCAGAAGCGAATATAATTTTTCCACAACTTCTTTTATACATAGGCGAAAGGTTAAAACCTACTTTGAAAAGTGTAGCTTTTTTAAAATATCTACTTAAAAAAGTAAAAAGCGTTTCGTACATATTAAACCGTTAGTTTTTTTACAATTTCCGCAACGGGTAAAATGGCGTGCGTGTCTTCAATACTTGGGCCTGCAACCCAAACTGTTTTATAAGTTACTTCAGTTGCTGCTTTTTCAGTTGCTTTCATTCCGATGTAAAAACGAATCATTTTGACCCATTTTTTTAAACTTTTGTTTTTATTTAAAACTTGTTCCAACCAAGTAGTTTTTGTGCCTACTTTTTGAACATAAGGCGTATTGATTACCGAACAAGGAGTGCCTGAAATACGTTCAGTCATTATAATGTCTTTAGCGCCATAATCTACACAGGCTTGTTTGTATTCTTGTGAAACGCCAGCTTCTGTTGAAGCAATAAACGGACTTCCAACAGAAACACCAATTGCACCATAAGCAAGCATTTTGTCTATATCAGATTTTTTACTTACTCCACCAGCGGAAATAACGGGTAGGGAAGTACCCTCGTTTAATTGTTTGATTAATACTTCAGGTGAAAGATTTCCTCTGTGTCCGCCGGCTTCATTATTTACAGCTACTAATGCATCTGCACCTAAAAGTTCCACTTTTTTAGCGAAGCTTAAATCAGTAACATCACAAAATACTTTGACACCTACTTGGTGTGCTTGATTAATCGTTTCTTCTGGTGAACCTAATGACGTTAATATAAAATCGACTTTTTCTTCACATAAAACTCGTAATTGCTCTTTGTATTTAAGGTTCGATTTATTTACGATTAAATTAAAACCAAAACTGCCGCCATCCACTTTTGCATTTCTCAATTCGATGATGGCGCTTCGTAATTCTTCTAATGTTCTATAATTTAAGGCAGGAATACAACCTGCTACACCGCTTTTCATACCTTCAATAACCATTTTAGTATTGGATACCAAAAACATAGGCGCCATGATTATAGGGTATTTTAAATTTAAAATTTCGGTTAATTGTGGTTTTGACATGATTGTAAAGTTTATTCAAATATACTAAAAATAATAGGCGTGCATATAAAAAGTATGTAGGTAAAATCTTTTATCTATTTTCTTTTATCTTAAATCTAAAGTTTAATTTATTTCTTCGGATCGTAACGTCGTGTAACTTCGTTAAACTTATATTTATTTGTTTGAGTTTTTGTAGATAAATGAACTTCGTAATCCTTGGTTAAAGTAAATTCAAAGCCTTCTCTTCTTGTTTTATCAACGGTTTGAGAGGCCGTTTTGTTTTTATCTAAAAATTGAGTTTCTTTAATTTGACTCACGGTTTGAATATTACCTAATATTTTTATTTTAGTGGTGGCTAATTCCCAAATTTCATTCGAAGTGATTAATGCATTCTCTTTTTTTAATTTGGTTTCCGTCAATATATTTTCAGTATAACTAAAGTGATATAATTTTACATTCCCAATAGTAAACGATTTGATTTTAAAATTCGTTGGCTGTTGTGTTTTGTCAGTTGCAGTTATTTCTTTAAGGATAATGGTTTCCTTTTTTCCAGCATTGTCAAGTAATATCGCTAATTTCTGTTTGCCACCTTCCATGATAATTTCGGCTTTTAAATTTTCAAAAGTGGCTAAAGCGGTGGAAGTTGCTTTTACTGGTGTTTTAGGTTTTTGAGCGAAACTAACAGTAGTTAATAGAAGTAGTAAAGCAAGTAGTACGTTTTTCATGTTGAAAATTTTTAAGTATTTGGTGTTACCAAAGTACAAAATAATTTTCATAAAAAAAACCGGCAAGAATTTTCTTACCGGTTTTAATTTATATTTTAAAAGAATTAGTCTTTTTGAGATTGAACAGCTAAGTTATAAATCACTAAACCAAATCCAATTTTGTTGATAGCATCAGCAATGTTGTATGCAATATCAATATTTCCTGAAGGAATCATTGAGTTGTACCATCCTGTTGTTCCCATCATGTATCCTAAAGGATAGATAGCCCAACCTACTAATACAAACCAGCATAAGATTTTGTGAGCAGCTAATACGTTTCCGCCAGCAGCTTTAGCTAATTTAGAAGCAGACCCTAACCATATTTCGTAAACAATTACAAAATATGCTAATCCTGAAATACCACCCCATAAAGCAGCTGAATCTTTGTAAACCGTTTCACCTAAGTACCCAGTTACTAACATAACTACTGATAAACCGATCATTTTCCATAATAAATCTGTTTTTGCACCAGCAACTTTTAAGATTAGGAAAAACTCTAAACACATCAACGGCACTGTTAAAACCCAGTCAACGTATCTAAAAAATGTTGGAGATTGTCCAACTTCAGCCCAATATTCTTTCATGTAGAAGTAGTGAACTGCGGCAATAAATGTAATTAATCCAGAAACCAGAACAGATGTACGCCATTTTTTATCAAATTGATTTAATGATAAAAAGAAAAAAGCAGATGCTGCCATCATTGCCATACATCCTACAAAGAAAGTAAAGCCTACGTAATCATTTGATAACATTTCTTTCATTAATAATAAATTTTTCATAATTTTTTGTTTTTAGTTAATAATAAATGTTAATTTGTTATTTCAAAGTTAAAAAAACAATTTTTAATAAACAAACTTTTTGTTTATTATTTTTAAAAAAAAGATAAACAAAAATGAAAAATTACTATAAAATCGCCATTATACTTAGCTTCTTTGGATTATGGCTGACTTCTTTTTTTTCAATTGAAAATCAGATAATTACGGGTTTTTCTTTAATTTTGACCTTCGGAATCTTACATGGCGGTAACGATATTTTGATTGCAAAGAACATTTTGTTACAAAAAAAAGCGTATTCTTTTATTCAAATTCTATGTTTTTACATTGCGATAATTAGTTTTTGTTCCTTTTTATTTTATTTGATACCTGCTGTAATACTGTTTTTGTTTATTTTGGTAAGTGGTTATCATTTTGGAGAACAACAATTACGGTTTTTAAATAATCATAAAAACAAAATAATAATTCAAAGTATTCAATTGTTTCATGGTTTATTAATTTTGTTTTTCATGTTTGAATTTCATAGCAAACAAGTTCGAGATATTATTTTTGATATTACTTCGGTTGAAATTACTCCAAATTATATCACATATAGTTTGTATGGTATTTTGATAGTATTTAGTTTCGGATGCCTATATTTATTTGTAGAATTTAAAAATCTAACTAAAACTTTATTTAAGGAGTTGTTTTTTCTATTAGTATTTATAATAATTTTTAAAGTATCATCTCTAATTTGGGGTTTTACAATTTATTTTATTCTTTGGCATAGTTTACCTTCTATATTTGATCAAATTACGTTTTTGTATGGAGACTATTCAAAATTAAATTTTATAAAGTACATTAAGGCTGCAGCCTTGTATTGGTTTGTTTCATTAATAGGCTTGGCTATTTTCTATTTTTTTCTTAACGACATTAAACATTTCAATGCTTTGTTTTTTGTGTTTTTAGCTGCAATAACATTTCCGCATGTATTGGTAATTTTATTCATGCAACTTAAAATAAAAAAAACCGAGTAATTTCTTACTCGGTTTTTTGCTATTTAAATTTAAGTTTTACTCGTAAATCTTACTTCGTAACTCGTAAATTATTTTACTTCTTCAAATTCTACATCTTGTGTAGTATCACCTGAAGCTTGTGGTTCTGCTTGTGCAGCCCCTTGAGCATCTCCAGTGTTATACATTTCAGCAGATGCGTTTGTCCAAGCTGTATTGATTTTCTCTAAAGCAGGCGTAATTGCAGCAACATCTTTTGCTTCGTAAGCCATTTTTAATTCAATTAAAGCTAAGTTAATGGCTGTTTTGTTATCTTCTGATAAT
>NZ_JBEIET010000070.1:0-10521 GCF_040382755.1 Flavobacterium sp. | reverse complement strand
ATAGCCCTGACTACTGCGACAGTTCGATGTGCTCGCGTGTAACGGCATCATTATTATTTTATCTTTACTGAGGTTCTCGAAGGCAACATAAAATAAAAAGATATAGTGGAAAGCAGGAAATAGCTTCAAGAAAAAATGATTATAAGAAAAGGAATACCAGAAGATATGCCAGAAGTTTTGGCTTTAATTACAGAATTAGCTATTTTTGAAAAAGAACCGAATGCGGTGGTTGTAACTGTAGAAGATTTAGTGCGAGATGGCTTTTCTGAAAACCCTTTATTTCATACTTTTGTAGCAGAAGTGCAAAATGAAATTATTGGTGTAGCTTTGTATTACTATCGATTTTCAACTTGGAAGGGAAAAACCATTCATTTAGAAGATTTAATTGTTAAAGAAAAAAACAGAGGAACTGGCGCTGGATTCGCATTATACACCGAAATTATAAAACAAGGCAAAAAAGATAACGTAAGACGAATAGAATGGAACGTGTTAGATTGGAACACACCTGCTATTGAATTTTACAAAAAAAGCGGGGCAACTGTTTTAGATGATTGGCGAGTGGTTCATATGGATGAAATAGGAATTGACACATTTATAAATAATATAGAAAAAACAACTAATTATTAATAAAATATAAACTTGGAGTTTGGAATTTGGAGTTTAGAGTTTAGAATTTTTACTATTGTAATTAATAAGTTATGAAAATATTTAAATTTGGGGGCGCTTCTGTAAAAGATGCTGCAGGAATAAAAAACGTATTAAATGTATTACAAACCGTTGGGTACGAAGATGTAATGTTAGTGATTTCCGCTATGGGAAAGACTACAAATGCGCTTGAAGTAGTAATTAAAAATTATTTTGAAAAGTCCAACGAATTATATGCTTCTTTACAAGACATCAGAAAATATCACAATCAAATTTTATTAGATTTATTTGACGATGAGGAGCACGAGGTGTTTTTTGACGTAAATACGCATTTTGATGATTTAGAATATTTTGTTAGAAGCAATAAATCGCCAAATTATCCTTTTGTGTACGATCAAATTATTAGTATTGGAGAAATGGTTTCTACCACTATTGTGAGTCATTATTTAAATGCTGCAGGGATTCAAAATCAATGGTTAGATGTGCGTCATTATATTAAAACAGATGCTAATTACAGAGATGCTAATGTAAATTGGGAATACACTCAAAAATTGATTTCTAAAATAAATAGAAAAAAATCGTTATTTATAACCCAAGGATTTATTGGTGCAGATGAAAATAACTTTACCACTACGTTAGGTCGTGAAGGATCCGATTATACGGCTGCCATTTTTGCTTACTGCTTAGGTGCTGAAAGTGTAACCATTTGGAAAGACGTTCCAGGTGTTTTAAATGCCGATCCAAGGTATTTTGAAAATGCGGTGTTGCTGAATCAAATTTCGTACAGAGAAGCAATTGAATTGGCCTTTTATGGCGCAAGTGTAATACATCCAAAAACGTTACAACCTTTACAGAAAAAAGAAATTCCGTTGTATGTAAAATCATTTCTAAACCCTACATTACCTGGAACAAAAGTAGGAACTGGCGTAGATTTAGAACCAAAGACTTCTTGTTTTATTGTAAAGAAAAATCAAATTTTAGTATCGCTCTCCTCAATTGATTTTTCATTTATAATGGAAGAAAATATTAGTGAAATATTCGCTTTATTTCATAAACATAAAATTAAAGTGAGTTTAATTCAAAATACAGCTATTAGTTTTTCCGTTTGTATTGAAGACACCTTTGATAAATTTAAAGATTTGAAAACTATTTTATCAAAAAAATTCAAAGTTTCTTATAATGAAAACGTTTCTTTATATACCATTCGTCATTTTGATGCCATTTCTGCAGAAGTAATTGAAAAAGACAAGAACGTTTTAGTAAAACAAATTAGCCGCGAAACGTTGCAAATTGTAACGCAGTAAATTTTTTACAGATAATTAAAAAATCCCATACCTAAAAAGGCATGGGATTTTATATTTCTTTAGAATTTATAGCTTACTTTTTTCCAGAAGCTTCTAAATTTCTTTCAATTTTATGCTCTGGTCGGCTCCATTTTGGTTTCTCACCTAAAGCTTCAAATTTAGAATCTTGTGCTTCTACTGTTTCAGGTTGCATTTTTTTAATGAATGGTTTTTGCGGATTTAATCCAAGCATTTCAAACATTTTCATATCTTCATTTACATCAGGATTTGGTGTAGTAAGTAATTTATCACCAGCAAAAATAGAATTGGCACCTGCAAAGAAACACATCGCTTGTCCTTCTCTACTCATATTGGTTCTTCCTGCAGATAATCTCACTTGCGTTTCAGGCATTATAATTCTTGTGGTAGCTACCATTCGTATCATTTCCCATATTTCAACTGGTTTTTCATCTTCAAGTGGCGTACCTACAACCGCAACTAAAGCATTAATTGGCACCGATTCTGGTTGCGGGTTTAATGTAGAAAGTGCAACTAACATACCTGCTCTGTCTTCAATACTTTCACCCATTCCAATAATTCCACCGCTACATACTGTAACATTAGTTTTTCTAACGTTTTCAATAGTTTCAAGTCTGTCCTCAAAACCACGAGTTGAAATTACTTCTTTATAATATTCTTCTGATGAATCTAAATTGTGATTGTAAGCATATAATCCTGCTTCTGCTAAACGATGTGCTTGATTTTCAGTTATCATACCTAAAGTACAACATACTTCCATATCCAATTTATTAATGGTACGAACCATTTCTAACACTTGATCAAATTCTGGACCATCTTTAACATTTCGCCAAGCCGCACCCATACAAACACGAGAAGAACCTGAAGATTTGGCTCTTAAGGCTTGTGCTTTAACTTGTGAAACAGACATTAAATCATTTCCTTCAATATCGGTATGATATCTTGCCGCTTGCGGACAATATCCACAATCTTCAGGACAGCCACCCGTTTTTATAGATAAAAGTGTAGACACTTGAACCGTATTAGGATCGTGATGCTCTCTGTGAATTGAAGCGGCCTCAAACAACAAATCCATTAAGGGTTTATTGTAAATAGCAATTATTTCTTCTTTCGTCCAGTTATGTTTGGTAAGACTCATAAAATCATAAATTAATGCCTCAAAAGTACTAATTTACATTTGAAGAAAAAATTTATGCGCTAAGTTTTTATTAATTTAGATAAGGAAGAAGCGGATTTAAAAAACAGACAATCTTGTAAATTAATTAGTTACGAGTTCAAATTTTTAAAATAGTCAAGTGTATTTGTTTTATCAATTTCTAATTGCGATTTAAGCGCTTCGAAAGATTCAAATTTTTGTTCGTCTCTAAGTCGCTCAATTACATTTATTTGAATTTCTTGACCGTAAATATCTTCTGAAAAATCTAATAAATGTACTTCAATTGTCGGAACATTATCACCTAAAGTAGGTTTAATTCCGATATTCATCATCCCAAAAATAGTTTGATTATTCACAATTGCAGTTACTATATAAACCCCATTTTTAGGGATTAGTTTATAATTTTCTGAAATTAGAATATTTGCGGTAGGAAACCCAATTGTTCTTCCTAATTGATTGCCTTTTACAACGATTCCGGACAACATATATGAATATCCAAGATAATCGTTCGCTAATGAAATGTTACCTTCTAAAAGCGAATTTCTAATTTTTGTTGAACTTACAGCAACTTCATCGACTTGTTTTGCAGGAATTTCTTCTACTTCAAAACCAAACTCTTTACCAAAAGCAATTAAATCATTAAAATCGGCAGCTCTGTTTTTTCCAAACTTATGGTCATATCCAATAATAATTTTCTGAATATTTAATTGTTTTACCAAAACTTTTTCTACAAATTCTCTTGGTGATAATTCAGAAAACAACTTATCAAATGGATGAATTATAAAGTTTTGAATGCCTTTTAGTTTTAAAAGCATAGCTTTTTCAGCCATTGTATTTAACATTTTTATTTCCGAATCGTTAGAAACGATTAATCGCGGATGAGGAAAAAATGTGAGCAGAACACTTTCTAAATTTTCTTGTTTGGCTATGTTACAAATTTTATCCAAAATAACGTTGTGTCCCAAATGAACGCCGTCAAAAGTTCCAAGGGTTACTATTGTTTTTCTAGAGGGCTTAAATTCGTTAAGAGATTGATATATTTTCAAAGTCAATTATATATTTATGCAAAAATAAAAAGGATTGGCAAAAACCAATCCTTTTTATGAAAAAATATTAAAAAATTACTCTTTTATAAAACGTAATGTTTTTGAGTATTCTCCAATTGTTAAATTAATAAAATACATTCCTGCTTGGTAACTATTTGTATTAATAGTCAAATCGCTTTCAGTAGTTACATTTTTAGAAGTAATTTTTTGACCAATTGCATTATACACATCAAAATTTCCTGTTACTTCTATACCTTGAGGGATAGAAATTGTAACTCTGTCTTTTGCTGGATTTGGATATAAAGAAACTGAATCAAATAACTCGAAAGAATCAGATTCTAATGCAGCATTATTTGTAAAATAACTTTGTCTAGAAACAAGCGTATTGGCTGGATTTCCTAAAACAACAAAATCAGTTACATTTACAACAGTTGTAGTCCCAGCTGTAATTGTGTATGAACCTTGACTTACACCATCATATAAGCCATCACCATATGAATCGTTTACGGTTAAATAATAGCACCCATTTGCAGGTAATGTCCAAACTTCTGCATTTACTAAGGTTTGTGTCCCAGTAGTTATATCTGAATAAGGGCCTCCACTATATAATGTTGTACCAGCTTGATTTTTTAATGACCATGTAGTTTCAGTACCATAAGAATCACCAATAAGAGTAAAGGTAAACGTAGTTGCATTAGCATAAGATAATACAGAACCAAAAGTTTTTGTTGCTACATTATTTGAAGCTCTTTGGTCTGTTACACCATTAGCGGTTAAAACCGTCACTGTTAATAATCCGTTAGATGTTGAGTTTGTTAATGTAACTATAGCGTATTTATTTGGCGCTAAATTTCCAGTCCAGTTTTGAGTATAATTTGTTCCTCCGTTAAAATTATAACTTAATGTTGCAGCTGTTAAGTTAGAGGTACCTCTATTATAAAGTAAAATATTTTTTGAAGGTGATGCAGGGTTAGTATTTGTACAAGTTGCTGATGTTGTACTACATAAATTTTCAATTTTAACTTCGGCATCATTAGCAAATAATGGAATAGCAACATCTTTTACAGAAGTTTTTAAGGTAGATCTTCTAGGAGAATTATTTAAAACGGTAGTTATTCTATCTTTTTGTCCTGAAGTGAAAATATTCATACATGAATCATCCGTATAATCCATGTAATTTTCAATCATATCATTACCAGGATTTGAAGGGCAACTATTGGTTCCAGTAGGACAATCGAAATTAGCTGAATTTGCTGCAGGTGTATCAGCAACAAAATCTTTGTCTAAAGCAGTGTTAGTTGCAGGACATGCCGAATTATCTCCCCAAATATGTCTTAATCCTAAAAAATGACCAACTTCATGCGTCATCGTTCTTCCTTTATCATACGGTGGAGAAAAATTCCCACTAGCTAAAGCAGAACTACCAAAGGTCGTATAATTTGCTACAACTCCATCTGTGGTTGGATTTTGTGCTGTTGTAGCCATTCCGCCTAAACTAGATTCTGGAAATTGTGCATAACCTAATAATGTACTATCAGTAAAATTAACAGACCACATATTCATATACTGAGTAGGATCCCAAATTGTGGTAGGCTTTACAGTTGAATTTATTGCAGTTGTAGACCATGATGCTTGACACAAATTCACTCTATTTATACCATTAGTAGGATTACCATTTGGATCTACTTTAGCTAAAACAAATTCTACTTGAGTATCTGCTCCAACTGAATTTGTATTAAACCCAGGAGTTCCTGTTAATTTTCTGTAATCTTGATTCATTACAGTAATTTGAGACTGAACTTGTTCATCAGTAATATTTTCACCTAATCCATAACCGTCTCCATTATGAATTACATGAACTACTACAGGAATATAAATTATGCCTCCACTTTGAGATGCGACTTCTTGTAAAGATTTTTGTTCTTTAATTTTTTTATCCATCCATTTTTCAAAAAGGGCCACGGATTCTGTTTTTGGATTTTGCTCTCTTAAATACTGATCATATTCAGTAGATACACATCTTACATGCCCAGAAGGTGAAATAAATTCAGGATTAATTTTTTTACCGAAAACAGTTTTTTCTTTCTTTTCAATTTGAGCAAAAGCAATTGTGCTGAAGCAAATTAAAAACGAAAGGACTAAAGTAATTTTTTTCATTTTATTTAAGAATTTGGTTTAATGAGAAACAAATATAACATAATATTAATTATTTTATAATATTAATCAAAGAAATGAGATTATTTATTTGCCATTATATGCATTCATTGTAGTATTTAATCCCGCTAAAACAAACGATTTTATTATTTCAGAAGAAATGCTTAATCTTTCTTTCAAAGCTTCTTTTTCTTCGGTAGACCATTCGCCTAATACGTAATCTACTTGTTTGCCTTTTTTGAACGCATCACTAATTCCAAATCGAAAACGGGGATATTCTGTGGAATTCAATAAAAGTTGTATGTTTTTAAGACCATTATGTCCCCCGTCAGAGCCTTTTGTTTTAATTCGAATACTTCCAAAGGATAAATTTAAATCATCAGTAATAATTAATAAATTATCTTTCTCAATTTTTTCTTTTTCCATCCAATATTTAACCGCTTTTCCACTTAAGTTCATAAAAGTGTTTGGTTTTAGTAAAATGGCTGTTCGACCTTTTATTTTAAATTCAGTTACATCGCCTAATTTTTGTGTTTGAAAAGAGATACTTTCTTGATTGGCAAAATAATCTAAAACTTTAAATCCAATATTGTGCCTAGTATTAACATACTCTGCACCTATATTACCCAAGCCTACTATTAAAAATTTTTTCATTTTTGACGATTCGTTTAAAACCTTATCTTTTGTATTGTTATTAGTAAATTTACCAAATATGTTATATAAAGATTGAAATAGTGTCATATTTACTTTTTACAAAAATAAAAAAAGGGCTGATATAATCAGCCCTTTTTTTATTTAAGATTTATTTATTAGAAATTAGCTCTATTGTCTTCAATTTTAGCTTTATCTTTTAATCCTTGAACAATTCTGTACGGAGCAGAACCTTTTGTTTGTTGGTTTAACTGATCAATTTGTGTTTTGAAATCTTTTACAACAGGCGCTTTAGTAAGTGTTTTGGTTCTTACCATAAATAATCCAGAATTTCCTTCAATTACTTTAGATGTTTTTCCTGAAGCTAATCCTAAGGCAGTTCCTACCACTTTTGGTTCATAACCTAAATTAGGAATTACTGGAGATGCCATAGTAGCTCCTACCGCAGGTGCAATAGTAGAACCTGTAGATTTTGAAATTGCTTCTAAAGTTGTACCTGTCATTTTCTTTTTAAGAATTACAGCTTTTTTCTCATTTTTAATTAATGGTTCAACTTGCTGTTTTGCTAATTCTAAAGGTAAAAGACCTTCGTCATTTTTCGATTTTAATTTTACAATTGCAAATCCCTGATTTGCAATATCAAAACGTTTTACATCATTAATATTTGTATCATCTTTAAATGCCCAAGTTACAATTTGTCTTTGTAAACCTAAATTGGCCACATTTTCATCATAAGCTTTCACACTAGTTACTGGTGCAATTTTTAAACCTGCTGTTTTCGCTGCTTTTTCAAGGCCACTTGCTGTAGCATCAGATTCTAGTTTTAATGCTTTGTTATAATTTACTTCTTCTGTTTGTTCTGACGGTTGAATTTTTAAAGCAACTGTAGCTAATAAAACCGCATCATTTTTTCCATCCACTTTCATTACGTGGAAACCAAAATCAGTTTCTACAACACCCGTTTTCCCTACTGGATTTCCAAATAAGAAATCATCAAAAGGTTTAACCATTTGTTTTGGTGCCACATTATCATATACGCCACCATTTTGTTTTGAACCTTGGTCGTCAGAGTTAACCATGGCTAACATGGCCATACTTGAAGGATTTGCATTAACTTGTGCCAATAAACCTTCTGCTTTAGCTTTAGCTTCTTCTTTAGTTAATTTAACGGTTGGAGCGGCTTGCATTGCCCCTTTATAGGCAATTAAAATATGACTAACTTTTGCTGTAGCGCCAGATTTTCTGCCTGCTACTCTTGATAATTTTGAATATCCATTATCTGTATAAGGTCCAAAAACTTGTCCTGGTGCTAATGCATATAATTGTTCTGCAAATTGAGGGTTAATATCCTTTTTAGCTAAATACGTAGAATCAAATTTAATTTCTGAATATTTATTTACATAATCGGCCACATTTGTTGCTGCACGAAATGAAGCAATAGTGTCGTTTACACCGTTTTTGAATTCAATTTTACCATTTAGAAATCCATCCATTTTAGATTTCATTACGGCTTCATCAGCTGCAGATGGTTTGTTTTCAACTAATACATATTCTACAGATCTTGTATTGTCAGATTTGAATTTTTTAGGATTTTTCTTCATGTATGCCATAATTTCCTCGTCAGTTACCTTAACTTGGTCGTCACTAACTGTAGAAAATGCTAACGCTACATAATCAAAATCAACTTTATTATTGTCTCTTTCGTATTTTAATTTTCCTTCGGCCTTTGTAGTATAAACACTTGATTTAATCAACGTGTTATATATTTGCTCTTTAGCAAAATCTTCAATTTGCACTTCATAAGCTTTCCAGCTGTTCCATTGGGTTTGATCTGGAGCACTTTGTAAAGAATTGATATATTCAGCAAATTTTTTGTCATCAAATTTACCTGCTGCATTTAAGAATTGAGGTGTTTTTGACAATTGAGGGTCGTTTTTGATAACCGCCAATAATTGTTCTTTACCTAATAATAAACCAATTTTATCGTACTGATCCGTTAATAATACTTTTCTAACTTCTTGTTCCCAAACTGAATTTAAAGCTTGCGTGTTACTAGCTCCTTGTTGCGATTTTTGAGCGTTAGCTACCTTATTCATGAATTCTTGATATTCAAATTTGGTTCCATTAACAGAACCGATTGTATTTGAACCGCCGCCAAATCCACCGCTTTTAATTACATCTGCTAATACAAATGAAAACAATGCTAATGCTATGATTAGAACTAATAAGATAGAACGTTGTCTAATTTTTGATAAAATTGCCATTTTTATATTGATTTTTTTTATTCAGAGGGCGAAAATACAATTATCTATTTAATAATAAAAAAGTATTGTCGATTTTTTATAAGTTTTTTTTGTTGTTTTCCATTTTTTTAACAAAACTGCGGCGCACAAAAAACATGATAGCAAATCCTACAGCAATAATTGCTTGTAAAATAAAATCTTGTTTCTTGATTGCTTTATCGATTACAGATATCAAAAAAAGTAGTGACGCTATTAAATATAAGTATTGGGTGTATTTAAAATATTTCATAGTTTATATATTACATGTTATTAACTTCTCCGTTGTTGTTTTGCATGTTAAAGATTTTAAAATCTTTACTAAAATCAATTCCTATTCCTTGAAGATAACTTCCGTCAGCGTCTTTAAAAGTAAATGCTTCTTCTGTAAAAAACCATTCGTTTTTTTGATCAAAATACAATTGGTTGGTCACTAAAACTTTACCATCGTAGGTTTGAATTTTTACATTTCCAATCAAATCAATTACTTCTGTTTTTTTGTACGAAATAGCTTTGTCTGCTACAACTGTAGTTTTATTTCCATTTGCGTCAATAAGCGTTACTAAAACGGATTTTGGAAATTCAACAAACGGATTTTTTGCAGTTGAATAATCAATCATTTTTAAACTCTGTAAGATGGATTTTACTCTTCCAGAATCAGAATATTTTAAATTAATCGAATCGGCTTCGCCTGTTGGAACAAATGTTGTTTTATAAATTCGTTGAACATCTTTTAGGTTACTTTCGCAACTTTGCAGAAACAAAATCGCTAAAAGAAAAGCAATATATCCAACCCCTTTTCTCATTATTTTAATTATATAATGTTTTTCTGAACCATTTATCATTAAATAACAAGCCAATATTTATTGAAAAATAATCTTCTTTAATTAAGTTATTTCTTGTTGTTCCTCTTGAACCATATTCGATACCTAAATTCATACTTGAAAAAGTACCAGAAATAGGTAATCCAAATCCTAAAGTAACAGATTTATCTTTTATGGCTGTGTTATTAATTACAAGTCCTGTGTTTTCAAACTTGAAACCACCTCGGTAAGTAACTCTTTGAAAATAATTATTAAATGAATCAAATTTTGGTATAAAAAATCCTCCAATTGCAACTTTTACAGCATTTTCATATGATACATTTGAATAATTTTCAAAACGATTGACTTGATTTCCTGATCCAGAAAATGCAACATCTCCACCTAAAAACCACTTTCTATTTCCTAAACCGGCACCTAAAACTAATTTTGATGGTACGATTAATT
>NZ_JBEIET010000069.1:0-10663 GCF_040382755.1 Flavobacterium sp. | reverse complement strand
CCGTAAATGTTTTTCCTGAACCCGTAACCCCTAATAAGGTTTGGTATTTTTCGCCATTGATGATGCCTTTAGCTAATTTTTCAATTGCTTGAGGCTGGTCGCCAGTGGGAACGTAATCGGATACTACTTGGAATTTCATTTGGATTTACGATTTACGATTTTGGATTTACGATTTGGATTTACGATTTGGATTTACGATTTATTTCTTACTGTTTTTAATGTGGATACAATGATGGCTGTTATTTCATTTGCTTCTTGTGTTAAAGGAATGAATTCGTTATCTAATTTTAAATTTTGCAACGAAGAAACATCATATAGTAATTCAAGAAAAAAATGACTTTCATCGGCTTCTTCCTCAATAATTTTTAATTTATTAATAAAGTCAGCATTTGATTTTGCTCTTTGGAGCGCTCTATAATTTGCTCCAACAGAACTTGAACATCTAATTAATTGAGAAACATAGGCATTGAATTCTCTTGATTTCGGAAGTTTTGAACATAAAATCCAACAATCTAATGCAAATTTTTTTGTTCGATTTTTCATTATCTCTTTCATAACTAAAATATTTTATATGGCTTATAATCAAACAAAAATCGTAAATAAAATGCCAAATTCCAAATCGTAAATCCAAAATCGTAAATCGTAAATCGTAAATCGTAAATCAACTCAGTTTTTCAGCCAAATATTTTCCTGTCAAGGATTTTTTATTTTTTGAAATTTCTTCTGGAGTTCCAAAAGCGACCAATTGCCCACCATTCTCACCGCCTTCAGGTCCGATGTCGATTATATAATCGGCACATTTTATAAGTTCTAAATTGTGTTCAATTACGATTATGGAATGTCCTTTATCTATTAAAGCTTCAAATGATTTTAATAATTTTTTGATATCGTGAAAATGCAAACCAGTAGTAGGTTCATCAAATACGAATAGCATTTTTTCTTTGGTAGCACCTTTCACTAAAAACGATGCCAATTTTATACGTTGTGCCTCACCACCAGAAAGCGTAGAAGACGATTGTCCTAATTGTACATATCCCAATCCAACTTCTTTCAGCGGTTGTAGTTTTTGTGTGATTTTGGTTTGCCCGTGCGTTTCAAAAAAGGCAACCGCTTCATCAATGGTCATTTTTAGTAAATCGTCGATGTTTTTGCCTTCAAAATTAACTTCCAACACTTCTTTTTTGAAACGTTTACCGTTACAGGTTTCGCATTCTAAATGCACATCGGCCATAAATTGCATTTCAATAGTTACTTCGCCATCGCCTTTACAAACTTCGCAACGTCCACCATCTACATTAAATGAAAAGTGTTTGGCTTGGTAATTTCTTAATTTTGAAGTGGTTTGTTTGGCATACAATTCTCTAATATCATCGTAGGCTTTTATATAAGTAACGGGATTAGAACGCGAACTTCTTCCAATAGGGTTTTGGTCAACATATTCAATGTTTTTAAGGTGCGAATAACTGCCTTCTAAACTTGTAAATTGACCTGCTTTATCGCCAATACCAGTTAGTTTTTTTTGTAAAGCGGGAAACAATATCTTTTTTACTAACGTACTTTTTCCGCTACCAGAAACACCTGTAATTACAGTTAAGCAATCCAAAGGAAAAGTGACATCAATATTTTTTAAGTTGTTTTCTCTTGCGCCAATAATATCAATATGATTTTTGAATTTTCTTCGAACTTTTGGGACTTCAATTTTTTCTTTTCCGTTTAAATATCTTGACGTTAAAGAATCTGATTTTAAAATTTCTTTATACGTGCCTTGCGCGACTAAATTACCACCCAAAGTTCCCGCCTCTGGACCAATATCAATAATCATATCGGCGGCTTTCATAATATCTTCGTCGTGTTCTACAATAATAACAGTATTCCCTAATTTTTTTAAATTCAGTAATACTTCAATCAATTTTTCGGTGTCTTTTGGATGTAAACCAATACTTGGCTCATCTAAAATATACATAGAACCCACTAACGAGCTTCCTAAAGAAGTGGCTAAATTAATTCGTTGCGATTCGCCACCAGATAGCGATGCGGATTGCCGGTTTAAACTTAAATAATTTAATCCTACGTTATCTAAAAATGCCAGACGGTTTTTAATTTCTAAAAGTAATCGTTTCGCAACTTTTAAATCGTATTCCGATAATTCAATTGTGTTGAAAAACGGAATTAGTTTAATAATAGGTAAATCTACCAAGTCAGAAATGGTTTTTCCTGCAACTTTAATATTGTTAGTTTCTGCACGTAATCGTTTGCCGTTACAAGCGTGGCATTTTGTTTTACCTCTGTAACGCGAAAGCATCACACGATTTTGAATTTTATAATTATTGGCTTCTAAATCGGCAAAAAAGGCATTTAATCCTGTGAAATACTTATTTCCATTCCATATAAGTGCTTTGTGAGCGTCTGATAATTCAAAATAAGGCTTATGGATAGGAAAATCAAAATGATGTGAATTATTTACCAATTGGTCTCTGTACCAACCCATACTTTCACCTCGCCAAGGAAAAATGGCGTTTTCATATACAGAAAGCGCGGTGTTTGGTACAACAAGTTCTTCATCAATACCAATTACACTTCCGTAGCCTTCGCAATTAGGACAAGCGCCATACGGATTGTTAAAACTAAATAAATGTATGTTTGGTTCTAAAAAATCCAAACCATCTAATTGAAAATTAGAGTTAAAAATAATGCGATTTGATTTTTCGGGTTCTTGTAAATACAACTCGCCTTTTCCTTCATAAAAAGCTATTTGTAAGGCATCAGCTATTCGGTTTAAAAATTCTTCATCTGATTGTACTACGATTCTGTCAACAACTAATAAAATTTCTTTGTTAGCCATTGTAGATTCATCAATCATTTCTAATGTCGAAACAAAATCATCTAAACGTACCGTTTGATTGTCTACCAAAACACGTGCAAAACCTTGCTGTAATAACACATTCAGTTTGTCGTGTAATTTTCTGCCTTTTTCTAAATGAATCGGAGCCAATAGAAGCCATTTGGAGTCCATTTCTAACGATTGTATGTATTTTACTACATCAGAAACGGTATGTTTTTTTACTTCTTCACCTGAAATTGGCGAAT
This sequence comes from Flavobacterium sp., assembly GCF_040382755.1. Lineage (GTDB taxonomy): Bacteria > Bacteroidota > Bacteroidia > Flavobacteriales > Flavobacteriaceae > Flavobacterium. The sequence goes on along the minus strand of NZ_JBEIET010000069.1, from coordinate 7,576 downwards.
ACGTTCTTCCAATTCTGGCAAAAAGTAATTTTAAGTAATCGTATATTTCTGTGGAAGTTCCTACTGTGGAACGTGCATTTGTGGTATTTACTTTTTGTTCAATTGCAATGGCAGGCGCAATTCCTTTAATGTATTCTACTTTCGGCTTGTCTAATTTCCCTAAGAATTGACGTGCGTAGGATGATAAACTTTCTACGTAGCGTCTTTGTCCTTCTGCATACAGCGTATCAAAGGCTAAACTTGATTTTCCAGACCCAGAAAGTCCAGTAATCACAACCATTTGATTTCTTGGGATGGCGACATCAATATTTTTTAAATTGTGCAATTGTGCCCCTTTTATCAAGATAAATTTTTTGGGTTCTAAAGAAGAAAAATCGGATTGCATCATTGTGTTTTTAATGAGAATGGCAAAGATAATTAATTATAATACTAAAAGTAACAATTCTTCTTTCAGATGATTAAAAATTCCTAAACACTACCTCTGAAATCGTTGTAGTTGGTATTTTTATTTAGATTTACGACTATACATTAACTATACATTTTTTAATAAATACCTAAAAATAATAATTTAAATCACTGTATTACAGGTAATTATGTATTAAATAATATTTCTTATTTTTTTTTCAAAAAAAACCACATTGTATAGTTTCTATATATATATTTAAAATGGACCATATTTTTTTTCTGCTAATTTTACAATTATCAATATTTAACCAATTAAATTTAATATTATGAAAAAAATTACGTATTTATTTACATTATTAGTTTCCATTTGGGGTTTTTCTCAAAATCTTGTTACAAATGGAAATTTTCAAACCGGTACAGCTGCACCTTGGACAGGTAATGCTGCCAATGTTGTTGACTTAGGTGCTTCAAACTTTGTTAATCAAGCTAACGTGACGGCAGCAGGAAATCCTTGGGATGTTAACTTAAGTCAAGTAGTTAACTTAACTAGTGGTAAAACCTATAAATTAAAATTTGATGCTTTTACAGCTGCAGCAACAGGAACAAGAACTTTGATTTCAGGTTTAGGTCAAACAGCCGCACCTTTTGCGTCATTAACTTCAACTTCAGTGTTAACTTCAACGCCTCAAACTTTTTCTTTTGATATTACTATTAACTATGGAGAAGCGGTTACAGATAGAGTAATTTTTGATATGGGTAACGCTACGGGATTTGTATTTATTGACAATGTTTCAGTTGTTGAGTTATTACCACTTATTCAGAATTTTGCGACACCTGTAACCTATACTTCAATGGCATCTTTTGGTGGTGCTGTTGCATCAGTTGCTACTGATCCTGCTTCAGGAGCGGCTAATGGGCAAGTATTTAAAGGTGTTCAAGGACCTGGTGGTGATGTATGGCAAGGTATAGAATTTGTGCAAACAACAAAAAAAGCGAAGTTAACAACAAATAAAACAATGACTGTTGATGTATATTGTACACAAGCTTTCAATGTATTAGCAAAAGTTGAGCAAGGTGGAACTGCGCCAAATTCTGCAAATGGACAAGCCTATACTACACCAGGACAATGGCAAACATTAACTTTCAATTTTGCAGTACCTATGGATAATACAGCTATTGCAAATGGAGAATATCAAAAAATTATCTTTTTTGGAAATTGGAAAGCAACAAACGATGGATTTAATTCCCCTGTGGTGCCTTTAACTTTTTATATTGATAATATTAGAGCAGAGGAAGCGATTATTCCTGTAGTTTTACCTCTTATTCAAAATTTTGAAACACCTGTTACTTATACTTCTTTGGCATCTTTTAGTGGTGCGGTTGCATCAGTTGTTGCTGATCCTGCTACTGGTGGTACTAATGGGCAAGTATTAAAAGGTGTTCAAGGGCCTGGAGGTGATGCTTGGCAAGGTATTGAATTTGTACAAACTGCTAAAAAAGCGAAGCTAACTACTAATAAAACAATGACAGTAAATGTGTATTGTTCACAAGCTTTTAATTTATTAGCAAAAGTAGATATTGGAGGTCCAGCATCTGCAAATGGACAAGCTTATACTACACCAGGGCAATGGCAAACATTAACTTTTAATTTTGCTACACCTATGGATAATACAGCAGTTGCCAATGGTGAATATGAAAAAATCATCTTCTTTGGAAATTGGAAAGCTACTAATGATGGCTTTAACAATCCTATTGTGCCATTAACATTTTACATAAATGATATAAGAGCAGAGGAGTCTCCAATTTTACCTTCTGGACCAACAGTTGCTGCACCTACACCACCAGCTAGGTTAGCTGCTGATGTTGTTTCATTATTTAGTGATGCTTATACAAATGTAGCTGTAACAACTTGGGGAGCAAGTTGGGGACCTACTTCGTCTTCGATAGTCGATAATCCTATTGCTGGAAATCCTACTAAAAAGATAAATATTGCGAGTGGTCAAACTTTTGCGGGTATTGTTCTTGGAACTTATTATGATTTAACTTCATTTACTCATTTTCATGTTGATTATTGGATTGCAAATCCTCTTCCAACAGGGCAAGCATTAAGTATTAAATTATCTAATCATGCTGCACAAGCTGGAGAAACTAGTGGGATTCAAACTTTACCAGTTCCACAAGGTGGTCAATGGGTTTCTTTAGATATACCACTTGCTAACTTTGTTGCGGCATCAGCACCTGCAAATTTAGCTAGAAATTCAATTAAAGAAATTGTTTTAACTGCAGCTCGTGCGGATAATCAACAAGCTTTATTTATTTATTTTGATAATTTATATTTCCACAAAAATACAGTGTTATCATCAGATAGTTTTGCAGTTTCAAATGTGAAATTATATCCAAATCCAACATCTAATGTTTTAAATATTGAATCAGAAGGAACTATTCAAAATGTTTCAATTTTTAATATTTTAGGACAAGAAGTTGTAAACAAATCAACAAATGAATCTTCAATTCGTTTAGATGTTTCTGGTTTAAGTGAAGGTGTTTATGTAGTTAAATCTATAATTGATGGAAAAGTTTCATCTACCAAATTTATAAAAGAATAATTTTAAGCATATTACATATAAAAGACTGTCAGAAATGGCAGTCTTTTTTTTAAATCATTTTTTTATTATAGTTTTAATATATATCTTTATTTTTTAAATTATTTATTAAATGCAATTTTTTAAAATACATATAAAACTTTTCGTTTTACTGTTTACTTTATTTAGTTCGGCCCAACAGTTACCGCCGATAGTAAAGTATACTAAAGATATTTATAAAGCGGGAATTCAAAACTGGATGATTTCGCAAGACAATCAGCGATTTATGTATTTTGCAAATAATGAAGGATTATTAGAATTTAATGGCTCTAAATGGACATTATATCCTTCACCTAATGAAACAATTATCCGTTCCGTAAAATGTATTCAAAATAAAATATATACGGGTTCATTTATGGAATTTGGTTACTGGCAACGTGCAGATAACGGCGAATTATTTTATACATCTTTAAGTAAATCTATCAAATCTAAAATTAATGATGATGAACAATTTTGGGGTATTTTTCCATTCGACAATTGGATACTTTTTCAATCTTTAGAAAAAATTTACGCTTACAATACCAAAACTAAGTTATTTACAATTATAGAACCGAAAAGTACTATAAACAAAGCTTTTAAAACCTCTAATGGGATTTATTTTCAAACACCAAATGGTTTGTTTGAAATCGATCAAGGTAAAAGCAAGTTGTTTTTAAGTAATGATATTATAAATCAAAATAAACTTATAAATATTTTTGAAACAACTGATGGCTTACTTTTAGTTACACAAAAGCAGGGTGTTTATAAATATAAAAATGGTGTATTAGCAAAATTCCAGACCAATATTGATGCAGAAATACAGCAAAGTAATATTTACAGTAGTCAATTATTATCTGATGAAAGCATTGCACTTGGTTCAATTTCAAATGGGATTTTTATTTTATCAAAAGAGGGTAAATTAATTTATCATATTACTCAAAATTCTGGATTAAGTAATAATACGGCACTTTCATTATTTGAAGATGTGGATAAAAATTTATGGATAGGTTTAGATAATGGAATCAATTGTATTAATTTAAAATCTCCCATAAATAGTTATATTGATAATACGGGAATTCTAGGTGCAATTTATGCATCAGCTACTCACAACAATAAGTTATATATTGGAACAAATCATGGACTTTTTTATAAAGACTTAAATTCTTCTTCTAAATTTGAATTTGTTCAGAATACTAAAGGACAAGTATGGTCTTTATTTTCATATAAGAACACCCTTTTTTGTGGTCATGATTCGGGAACTTTTATAATAAATGGATCTTCCGCCAATCAGATTTTTTCTGGTTCTGGAACTTGGAAGTTTGAACCCTATTTGAATGGAGAGCATTTTATATTACAAGGAAATTACAACGGAATTTCAGTTTTAGAGAAAAGACCAAATGGATGGGCTTTTAAAAACAAAATTCAAGGTTTTAACTATTCATCAAAACATTTTGAGATACTTAATAACAAAGATATTTTCGTAAGCCATGAATATAAAGGAGTTTATAAATTTTCTATTGATAATTTATTAACTAAATCTTCTAATGTTATAAAATTTAAAAACCCAATTAAAGGTAAAAATGCTTGTTTAGTAAAATATAATAATAAGATTTACTATGCATTTAAAGACGGGATTTTCAAATTTAATAATAAAACAAAACAATTTGTAAATGACAAGTCGTTAAGTACAATATTTGAAAATGACGAATATGTAACAGGTAAAATGATTGTAGATAAATCTAATAAACTTTGGTTCTTTACCAAAAACTACATTCATTATTTTTCTTCAGGAAAACTATCTACAGATTTAAAAAAGAATAGTTTACCTATTCCTTCCTCAATGACCAATTCTATGCCAGGATATGAAAATATTTTACAATTAAATGATGTGAACTATTTGATTGGATCTACGGACGGATATTACATTTTAAAGAATATTGATTTTAAATTTAGCAATTATAAAGTATCGTTAATTAGAATTTCAAATTCAGGAGTCAATTCTAAACCATTAAATATTTCAATCAAAGACGAAGCACATTTAGAGCATGATCAAAATAATATAGAATTTAATTATACTGTTCCAGAATATGATAATTATATTAATGCTGAATATCAATATAAATTAGATGGATTTAATAATAAATGGAGCGATTGGACTTTTAATTCTAAAGTTGTTTTTGAAAACTTACCAGCAGGTGATTATACATTTTCTGTAAGGGCTAAAGTAGCAAATTCGTTAACAGACAATATTGAATCGTATTCTTTTGTAATTTCTAAACCTTTCTATGCGAATACTTGGGCAAAATTATTTTACTTTATTCTATTAATTGCAATAGGATATTATGTTCATAAATTTTATACCATTTTTCATGAAAAAAGACACCAAAGAATTATCGCTGAAAACAATATTTTATTAGAGCTAAAAGAATTAGAAAATGATCAAAAAATAATGAAAATTAAAAACGAACAGCTAACTCAAGATGTGGATAAGAAAAGTAAAGAATTAGCGGTTTCTACAATGAATCTTATAAAGAAAACAGAACTATTAAATATCATAAAAGCTGATTTGAAGAATTCAACTGATAGCTCAACAAATAGAAGTATAAAGGCAGTAATATCAACTATAAATAGTAATGTAAAGGAAGAGAGCACTTGGAATATATTTAAAGAAGCTTTTGATAGCGCAGACAATAATTTTCTAAAAAAAGTTAAAGAAAACCACCCTTCATTGACACCAAACGATTTAAGACTTTGTGCATATTTAAGATTAAACTTATCTTCCAAAGAAATTGCGCCACTTTTAAATATTTCTGTACGAAGTGTTGAAATTAAAAGATATCGTTTGCGTAAAAAAATTGATTTACCTCATGAAAAGGGATTAGTTGAGTATATTTTATCGATATAATCAACACTTGTTTCTTTAAAACACCTATACATTTCCTCAACAAAATTAATTTAAACAATTTTTAAATGGATTTAAACTTAATATTTTTATTATTTTAAACCTCGTTTTAACAATAAATTCACAACTATACACCCGTTTTTTTATGATGTATGTTTTTTGTTGTGGTTTTTTTTCTTTAATTAATTAAATTTCATCAGTATTTTTGAAATATCTATAAATAACTATAACTAAAACTAACAATTAATTTAATCTAGTACCTTAAATGAAAAAAATTTTTTATTTACTAATTTTTTGCAATGCGATTTCTAGTTTTTCACAAACAGAAAAAATTGCTATTCAGAATAAAGATACCGAACACACCATAACAATAGATGGTAAGAATTTCATTATAAATGGAATGAACTGGGATTATTTTCCAGTTGGTACAAATTATTCATATAGTCTATGGAATCAACCAGATGCTTTTATTCAACAAGCTCTTGATGACGAAATGGGTTTACTTCAAAATATGGGTGTAAACACCATACGTGTTTATTCTGGAATACCTAAAAAATGGATAGAGTATATTCATGCTAAATTTGGTATTTACACCATGTTAAATCACTCTTTTGGTAGATACGGTTTAACTATAGATGGTGTTTGGAAACCTAATACGGAATATTCTGACCCAAAAACCAGAAAACTTCTACTAAATGAAGTAACTCAAATGGCCAAAGAATATAAAGATACCAAAGGATTATTATTGTTCCTTTTAGGAAATGAAAACAATTATGGTTTGTTTTGGGATGGAGCTGAAACAGAAAATATACCTGTAAAAGACAGAAAATCTACTGTTAGAGCTCGCTCTATGTATAAATTATTTAACGAAGCAGTTGTTGCCATGAAAGCTATTGATTCAAATCATCCAATGGCTATTTGTAATGGTGATTTACTGTTCCTTGATATTATAGCTTCAGAATGTAAAGATGTTGACGTGTTAGGAACTAACGTTTATAGAGGTGTATCTTTTGGTGATTTATTTGAAAGAGTTAAAAAGGAATATGGAAAGCCAGTTTTATTTACGGAGTTTGGTTCAGATGCTTTTAATACTTTAACTAATCAAGAAGATCAAAATGCACAAGCTTTTTATTTAAAAGGGAATTGGAATGAAATATACAATAATGCTTCTGGTATGGGTAAAGCAGGAAATGCTATTGGTGGATTTACATTTCAATTTAGTGATGGTTGGTGGAAATATGGACAAACTTCAAATTTAGATTTACATGATAATAATGCTTCATGGTCAAATGGTGGTTACCAAAAAGATTTTATTGAAGGTGAAAACAATATGAATGAAGAATGGTTTGGAATATGTGCAAAAGGACCAACAAACGAAAAAGGTTTTTACCAGTTATATCCAAGAGCAGCATATTACGTACTTAAAGAAATTCATAAATTTAATCCTTTTTCTGCAAATGCAGATAAAGAAAAACTTAAATCACTTTTTGATTCAGCTAATTTGATAGATGCTACTTTAAGAGCTAGAGCAGACAAAGCGGCTTTAGCAAGTAATGATGGTGGTATTTTAAAAATAAGTAATCTTAGAGCTGAATTTACAACTTTTAACACCGGTGGTAGTTTAATCTCAACGCCAAAATCAGATGAT
>NZ_JBEIET010000068.1:0-10723 GCF_040382755.1 Flavobacterium sp. | reverse complement strand
GCGCCACGTTATCACGCCCGAGATGCGGCTATTGTTTTAGCAAAATTTCATAATGCGAAAGTTTTATTAGGAAGTGCTACGCCAAGTTTAGAATCGTATCATAATGCCAAAACCAATAAATATGGTTTAATTGAGTTGTTTGAACGATTTAATAATGTGGTGTTGCCAGAAATTCATTTGATTGATTTAAAAGATAAATATTTTCGCAAACGAATGGACGGTCATTTTTCCGATGAATTATTAGAAAGAATGCACGAAACATTAGCAAATAATGAGCAAATAATGTTGTTTCAAAATCGTAGAGGGTATTCGCCGTATATTGAATGCACCACTTGCGGTCACGTACCTCAATGTCCAAGTTGTGATGTGAGTTTAACCTATTACAAGTATAAAAATCATTTAAAATGTCATTATTGCGGACATAATATGGCGAAACCCACACATTGCCACCAATGTAATTCGTTAGATATTTCTGCGAAAGGTTTTGGTACGGAACAAGTAGAATTAGAATTGATAAAGCTATTTCCTGAGAAACGAATTGCCCGAATGGATCAAGACACCACTCGTGGAAAATTTGCTTTTGAAAAAATGATTGATGCTTTCAAAAATCAGGAAATTGATATTTTGGTTGGCACACAAATGTTAGCCAAAGGTTTAGATTTTGAAAACGTGACTTTAGTTGGAATTTTAAATGCAGATAATTTATTAAATCAGCCATATTATCGTGCTTATGAACGTGCGTATCAAATGATGGTGCAAGTAGCTGGGCGTTCGGGTAGAAAAGCTAAAAAGGGTAGTGTAGTGATTCAAACGTACAATCCAATGCATAATACAATTCAACAAGTAGTGAATAATAATTATACAGTGATGTTTAATGAGCAATTATACGAAAGACGCAATTTTCAATATCCGCCGTATTTCCGTTTGTTGCAAATAAAATTAAAACATCGTGATTACGAAAAACTTCGTGAAGGTGCTACTTGGTTGTATAACGTGTTAAAACAAAATGTAGCGGTACCTATATTAGGACCAGAAGAACCAGCAATTAATAGGATTCGAAATGAATATATTAGAACCATTCTTATTAAAATCCCAAATAATGCCAATCTTGTAAATACAAAAAAAATAATTAAAAAAGCATTGGTAAGTTTTGAAGCTACTTCACAATATCGAGCAATAAAAACAACAATTAATGTAGATTATTAATAATTTTCTAAAATAGCAATAATTTCTTCTTTTTTATTTCTGCTTAACGGAATTTTTTCTCCGTCTATTTCAACTTGTTTGCTATTAAATCGATCGACTTTATCTAAATTAATAATGTACGATTTATGAATTCTAAGAAAGTTTTCTTTTGGTAATTCAATTTCAAAAGATTTCATTGTAGATAATACTAAGTGGGTGTCTTCGTAGGTTACAACTTTAATGTAATCGCCAAAAGCTTCCACCCATTTTATATGTGAGGTATATACTTTTATTTTTTTAAGATTACTTTTAATAATAAGATGCGTTCCGTTTTCGTCATGAGTTTGGTCATGTTTTAAATGGTGCATTTCCATTGCTTTTTTTGCAGCAACTAAAAATCGTGCTTTTTTAATTGGCTTTTGTAAAAAATCTAATGCAGAATAATCAAATGCTTTAACTGCATAATCCGCTTTTGAAGTAATAAATACAATTAATGGCTTAACTTTTAAACCATCAATTAAATCAAAACCAGTAATATGAGGCATTTCTATATCTAAGAAAATTAAATCAACAGTATTATTTGTAATATAATTCTTTGCTTCTAATGCGTTTGAAAAATCCCCACCTAGTAGTAAGTTAGGATTTTCAGAAATTAACTTAGCAATAGTAATACGTTGAATAGAACTGTCATCAACAACAATAGTGTTTAATTTCATATGTTGGTATTTATTACATTTAAAATGATGTAATTATTTAAAACTAATTTTTGTAAAACTAAAAAAATATTTGATTAACAGCATAAAAATATATAAAAAAACAACAGAAAACTAATATTGATAAAAAATAAATACTTTTTTGATGAATTTGTAAATTAAATATAATTGTATATCTTTGCACCCAATTTAAAAAATACGTACAAATGAAAAATTACGAAACTGTTTTCATTTTGAATCCCGTTTTATCTGATGTTCAGGTAAAGGAAACAGTAAGCAAATTTGAAGATTTTCTTACTTCTAAGGGTGCCAAAATGGTATCAAAAGAGGATTGGGGCTTAAAAAAATTAGCCTATGAAATCCAACACAAAAAAAGTGGTTTTTACCATTTATTTGAGTACCAAGCTCCAGCTGAATTAATCATTTCTTTAGAAACTGAATTAAGAAGAGATGAGAGAATCATGAGATTCTTAACTGTTTCTTTAGACAAACATGCTATTTCTTGGGCAGAAAGAAGAAGAGAAAAATTAAAAACTAAAGCAAACTAATCATGTCAATAGCTAACAACGGTAAAAAAGAGGGAGATATCAGATATCTTACTCCTTTAAATATTGATACTAACAAACAAAAAAAATATTGTCGTTTTAAAAAATCAGGTATCAAGTATATCGATTATAAAGATGGTGACTTTTTATTAAAGTTTGTAAATGAGCAAGGTAAAATTTTACCAAGACGTTTAACTGGTACTTCTTTAAAATTTCAAAGAAAAGTTTCTGTGGCTGTTAAAAGAGCACGTCATTTAGCTTTAATGCCTTACGTGGCGGATTTATTAAAATAATATTAATCATTTGTTGTTCCGATAAAATCGGAACTAACTTATAAAAATAAAGGACAACAAAATGGAACTAATTTTAAAACAAGACGTTCAGAATTTAGGTTTTAAAGATGATGTAGTAACTGTAAAAAATGGTTACGGTCGTAATTTCTTAATTCCTCAAGGAGCAGCTATTTTAGCAACTTCTTCTGCTAAAAAAGTTTTAGCTGAAAATTTAAAACAAAAAGCACACAAGGAAGCTAAAGTTGTTGCAGACGCAAAAGCAACTGCAGAAGCACTTAAAGCTTTAGAGATAAAAATTACTGCAAAAGCAGGTGGTGAAAAATTATTCGGATCAATTACTAATGCAGATATAGCTCACGCTTTAGAAGCAAACGGACAAACTATTGATAGAAAATTTATTACTTCTGGTATTGTTAAAAGAACAGGTAAATACAATGCTACTATCCGTTTACACAGAGAAGTTATCATTGAATTAGCTTATGAAATTGTTGCTGAAAAAGCATAATTTTATTTATAATATTTCTTTAAAAAAAGCGTTGCAATTGCAACGCTTTTTTTATTTTTACGCAACTTTAAGTTTTGATACTAAATATTCGTAAATGAAATATACCCGATTAACAAAAGAACAATTAGAAGAACTTCATCCTGAGTTTATTACTTTTTTAGCCACGCAGACTATTGATAAAAAAGAATGGGATGAACTTAAAGACAATTCTCCAGAAATTGCTTTGCAAGAAATTGACGTGTTTTCTGATTTAATTTGGGATAAAGCCATAACTAATGTTCGTTTTGTAGATCATTTTTCAAAAAATCACATATTTCTTTTTAAATGTCACGATACTTTTTTAGAATCTATAATAGTAAATACTTCAGAAGTTTCCGTTGATTTCTTTACTACAGAAGGATTAGAATGGTTAGGGAATAATCTTTTTTCTGATGCAGTTACTATTCAAACAGGAAAAAAAGAAGTTGCCGAAAATCGTAATGAAGAAGTTTTTAAAATAATTGAAAACGGAGGAATAATTAGTAAAGGCGACTTGTATAGTAAACTAATTACATTAATCAATGTATCATAATATGACTGTTTTAGAAACTATTCAATCTTTAAGAGCGGAATTAAATTCGCATAATTACAATTATTATGTGTTAGATAATCCTACGATTTCTGATTTTGATTTTGATTCAAAATTAAAGCAATTACAAGATTTAGAAGCAGCCAATCCTTCTTTTTTCGATGAAAATTCACCAACGCAACGTGTCGGTGGAGCAGTTACAAAGAATTTTAATACTGTTGAACACGAATATAGAATGTATTCATTAGATAATTCCTATTCTAAAGAAGATTTATTAGATTGGCAAACAAGATGTCAGAAAATTTTAGGTGATGTTGATTTAGAATTTACTTGCGAATTAAAATATGACGGCGCATCCATAAGCATTACATATGAAAACGGAAAATTGGTTCGTGCCGTAACACGTGGTGATGGTTTTAAAGGTGATGACGTGACTCAAAACATCAAAACAATAAAATCTGTTCCGTTACAATTACACGCTGGTTTTCCTGAAAAATTTGATATTCGCGGTGAAATTATTTTACCATTTGCAGGTTTTGAAAAAATGAATCAAGACTTAATTGAAATTGGTGAAACACCTTATTCTAATCCAAGGAACACCGCTTCAGGAAGTTTAAAATTACAAGATAGTGCCGAAGTGGCAAAGCGCCCATTGGAATGTTTATTATACGGAATGATTGGTAATAATTTAGCAATTAAAACGCAATATGATAGTTTAGAATTGTCGAGAAAATTAGGATTTAAGGTGCCAACTCAGAGCAAATTAGCTAAAAATATTGACGAAGTTTTTGAATTTATTGAATTTTGGGATAAAAACAGACACAATTTACCCTACGAAACAGATGGAGTAGTTGTGAAAATAAACAACATTCATTTTCAAGAAGAATTAGGTTATACAGCAAAATCGCCTCGTTGGGCTATGGCGTATAAATTTAAAGCAGAGCAGGTGAGTACTGTCTTGCAATCTATTTCTTATCAAGTTGGTCGAACGGGAGCAATTACTCCTGTGGCAAATTTAGAACCTGTTCAATTAGCAGGAACAATCGTAAAACGTGCTTCCTTGCATAATGCAGATCAAATTTCTAAATTAGATATTCGTGTAAACGATGAAGTTTTTGTTGAAAAAGGAGGCGAAATTATTCCAAAAATAATTGGAGTTGCGAAAAGAGGAAATCAAGAAAATCCAACCATTTATATTTCAAATTGCCCAGAATGTGATACGAAATTGACAAGAAGTGAAGGAGAAGCGAATCATTATTGCCCAAATTTTTATGGATGTCCTCCTCAAATTATTGGAAGAATTCAGCATTTTATTACCAGAAAAGCAATGGATATTGATGGTTTAGGTGGTGAAACTGTCGCTTTATTATATAATGCTGGTTTGGTAAAAAATTATGCCGATTTATATGATTTGAAAAAAGAACAAATTGTGGTTTTGGAAAGAATGGCGGATAAATCTGCCGATAATCTAATTTCAGGAATTGAAAATTCAAAAGCAATTACATTTGATCGAGTTTTGTATGCATTAGGTATTCGATATGTGGGTGAAACAGTCGCTAAAAAATTAGCCAAACATTATAAAAACATTGATAACTTGGCTAAAGCTGATTTACTTGATTTAGTTACAGTAGATGAAATTGGAGAACGAATTGCACAAAGTGTGATGGATTTCTTCCAGAACTCAGATAACATAGCTATAATAAATAAACTAAAAACAGTAGGCATTCAGTTTGAATTAAATGAAATTTCAACAGCTGTTTCCAATATTTTAGAAGGAAAAATATTTGTTGTTTCTGGTGTTTTTGAAGTTTTCTCTCGCGACGATTTGAAAAAAGCCATCGAAGATTATGGCGGAAAAGTAGGAAGTTCTATTTCTGCGAAAACCAATTATGTTATCGCCGGAGCCAATATGGGACCTGCTAAATTAGAAAAAGCCAACCAATTAAAAATTGAAATTATTGACGAATACCAATTTCAAAAAATGATAAATGGTTAAGAATTAAATCACTACAATGTTTTTTTCTTTACTAATGTATTTGGTTTCGTCGCTAAAATAAAAATCAATTCGGCCTAAATTTATTCCGTAAGCACCAACTTGGTTAATAACTACTTGTTTACCCACTTTATTAGTTTTTATGACAGGTTTGTCTAAAAAGGTGTGTGTGTGCCCGCCAATAATTAAATCAATGTCTTGTGTGGCAGCGGCTAATTTAAGATCCGAAGGTTTGTCTTTTTCATTTTTGTAGTCAAATCCAAGATGCGACAAACAAATTATTAAATCGCATTTTTCAGTTTCTTTGAGTGTTTTGGTAATGTCTGTAGCAACTTCTATTGGGTTGTAGTATTTGGTTTCTTTATATAATTTTTTGTCCACTAAACCATCTAATTCAATACCTAAACCGAAAATACCAATTTTTATTCCGTCTTTTAAAAAGGTTTTGTAAGGTTTTACAATTCCGTTTAACTCGGTATTTTTAAAATCATAATTTGCGGAAACAAAGTCAAAATTAGCATTTGGTAATTGAGCGAAAAAGCCATCAATTCCATTGTCAAAATCGTGATTTCCTAATGTTGCCAAATCGTATTTCATCATACTCATTAGCTTAAATTCCAATTCGCCGCCATAATAATTAAAATAAGGCGTGCCTTGAAAAATGTCACCAGCATCTAATAATAATACATTTTCTTCTTCTTTTCTAATCTGTTCAATAATATTTGCACGTCTTGCCACACCTCCCATAGAAGGGTTTCTTGGATGATTTTCCGGGAATGGATCAATATGACTGTGCACATCATTGGTATGCAAGATGGTTATTTTTTTCTCTTTTATAGAAGAAAAACTTGACAATGAAAGCCCGCTAAGTGATAGTAATGCTGAAGTTGCAGCTGTATTTTTGATGAAATTTCTTCTTTTCATAGGAGTTATTCTTTAATGATTCTTTTAACGGTTGAAGCTTCAATAGTTTTGTATTTGTAGAAGTAATCAATCAATACGTTTCTCATTTTATAATTTAAATCAAAACTACCTTCATTTTTAAGAAAGAAAGTCATATTGTCGCCTCCGTTTGCTAAATAATCAGATGTTGCTACATAATAAATTGTGCTATTTTCGATGGCTTTATCATTAAAAAGAACCTTAGTAATAGTATTTTCTTTATCCAAAAATATTTTTAAACCATTGAGTGGATGTGGCTTTTTTTCTTTAATAATATGTTTTGCCATTGCAATAATTTCTTCGCCTTTAAGGGCTACAACAATTAAGCTGTTTTCAAAAGGCATCACTTCAAAGGCATTTCTTTTGCTGATATTTCCCTTTGGAATAATCGATCTAATACCGCCACTATTTAAAAGTACAATGTCAATTGGTTTGTTTTGTTGTTTTTTAAAAACAGGAGAAGCAAATTCCATACACGCATCTGCCATAAGATTTCCAATATTACTTTGCCATTCGCCTTTAGTTTTGTCTAAAGTTTCATTGGTAAAAGAAATTACACTATCTAAATCGGTATTTATATGCGCTCTGTAAGGTGAAATATAAGATTCAATAGTTTCATTTGAAGTGTATTTTGAACCGACTTCAATTTTTTTTCCTTCAATTTGATAATTGGTATATTTTTTCGTTTTACAAGAAACAGCTCCTAATAATGTTAAAGTTGTAACAAAAATTATGTAAAGAGGTTTCATATTTTTACTTTTGAATGTCATTTATTCGAATAGATTATTTTATTTTTGTACAAGATGTAAAGTTACAATGATTTATAAAATTATTCTGAATTTATTTCTGAATTATTAAAATATTTTAAAAAACTTAAAAAATATAATATGCAATCATTAATAGGTACAGGTGTAGCTTTGGTAACGCCTTTTAAAAAAGATTTTTCTGTTGATACAGAAGCGTTAACGAAAATTACAAATCACATAATTGAAGGCGGAGTAGAGTATTTAGTAATATTAGGAACTACTGCAGAAAGCGCAACATTAAATGCAGAAGAAAAAGAAGTCGTTATACAAACAATTGTTACTGCAAATAAAGGCAGAGTACCAATGGTTTTAGGAGTAGGAGGTAACAATACTGCAAAAGTGGTTGAGGAATTAAAGACAAGAGATTTGTCGCAGTTTGCAGCCATTTTGTCTGTTTCGCCTTATTATAATAAACCTACACAAGAAGGTATTTATCAACATTTTAAAGCCGTTTCTGAAGCATCACCAATCCCAATTATTGTTTATAATGTACCGGGAAGAACATCAAGTAATATGTTGCCTGCTACAGTGATACGATTAGCAAACGATTTTAAAAATATTATTGGAATTAAAGAAGCTGCTGGCGATATTGTGCAAGCAATGAAATTAATTCAAACCAAACCGGAAGGCTTTTTAGTTATTTCTGGTGATGATATGATTACATTGCCAATGGTTTTAGCTGGTGGAGCAGGAGTAATTTCTGTAATTGGAGAAGGTTTTCCAAAAGAATTCTCGGAAATGGTTCGATTGGGATTAAACAAAAAAGTAGATGAAGCGTATAAATTACATTACAAATTAGCCGATTCTTTTGATATGATTTTCGAACAAGGTAATCCTGCAGGTATCAAAGAAGTCTTTAAACACTTAGGTTTATCTGAAAACACGGTGCGTTTACCATTGGTAAATGTAGATGAAAATTTGTCTGTAAGATTAGCTAATTTTATTAAAAACTTAGGATAAAAATCTTTTTTGTAAAACGTAAAAATATATCTACCTTTGCAGTTGCTTTTTCAAACTGCGTAAAAGGCATAATGCAACATCAAATATGAACAAATTTATATATATACTTTTAGTAATACTTTCAATTTCATCTTGTAGTCCGTATCAAAAGGCTATGAAATCAGATGATGTGGAATTCAAAACAAAAGTATTTACTGAACAAATTGAAAAGAAAAAGTATTCTAAAGCCATCAGATTGTTTGAGCAATTTGCTTCTGCATTAAGAGCAAAACCTCAGGGTGAAGCTGCTTTTTATAATTATGCGAAAGCACTTTATAATACTAAACAATATATTTCTGCAGCATACGAGTTTGAAAGATATTCAAGTAGTTATCCATCTAGTTCATTGGCTGAAGAAGCTGCTTTTTATGGGGCAGAATGTTACAGTAAAGTATCACCGATATATAGTTTAGATCAAGTGGATACAGATAAAGCATTAAGTAAAATTCAGATTTTTGTAAATAAATATCCAAATTCTACTTTTTTACCAAGAGCAAATGAAATTGTAAAAGAATTGTCAGAAAAATTAGAATTAAAAGCATTTGAAATTGCAAAACAATACAATACAATTGGCGAATTTACAAGAGACTACAACGCTGCAATTATAGCTTTGGACAATTTCGTGTTTAATTTTCCAGGTTCAAAATATAAAGAAGATGCTTTATTTTATAAATATGATGCTATGTATAAATTAGCAACAAATAGTGTTCCTTCAAAAAAACAAGAAAGATTAAATTCAGCTAAAACGTATTACCAAAATTTAGTGAAATTTAAAGCAGATACCAAGTATTTACAACAATCAAATAAAATGCTTGAAACCGTAGAAAAAGAATTGAAACAATATACAAATTAATCATTATTATGGATTTAAAGAAAACAAATGCTCCAGTAAACACAGTAACTTACAACAAAAGTGTAATTGAAGAACCAACTGGAAATGTATATGAAGCAATTACTATAATAGCAAGAAGAGCTAATCAAATAAATTCTGAAATTAAAAAAGAATTATTAGATAAGCTTGACGAATTTGCTACTTATAATGATAGTTTAGAAGAAGTTTTCGAGAATAAAGAACAAATTGAAGTTTCTAAATATTACGAAAAATTACCTAAACCACACGCTTTAGCTGTTCAAGAATGGTTAGAAGATAAAATTTATCATAGAGATACTAAATAATTAAAACTTTAATTAATGTCTGTTTTAAAGGGTAAAAATGTTTTGCTGGGTATTTCTGGCGGAATTGCAGCTTATAAAACAGCCTCATTGGTTAGATTACTTATAAAAGCAGGTGCACATGTACAAGTTGTCATGACACCTGCTTCTGTTGATTTTGTTACACCCTTAACGTTATCAACACTTTCAAAAAATCCCGTATTTTCTACTTTTTATAATCAAGATGAAGAAAATGCAACTTGGAACAACCACGTAGAATTAGCACTTTGGGCCGATTTTATGCTTATAGCTCCAGCTACAGCGAATACACTTTCTAAAATGGCTTCAGGAGCTTGTGATAACTTGCTTTTAGCAACTTATTTATCTGCAAAATGCCCGGTATATTTTGCTCCAGCAATGGATTTAGATATGTATATTCATCCCACAACGAAAACGAATTTTGAAACTTTAAAAGGTTTTGGAAACACAATTATTCCTGCAGAAAGCGGTGAATTGGCCAGCGGATTAAGCGGTGAAGGAAGAATGGCCGAGCCAGAAAATATACTTCAATTTATTGAAAAAGATATTGAAAGTAAATTACCACTAAAAGGTAAAAAAGTTTTAGTAACCGCAGGTCCTACATATGAAGCAATAGATCCAGTTCGATTTATAGGTAATCATTCTACAGGAAAAATGGGATACGATATTGCGCTTACAGCGGCTAATTTAGGTGCAGAAGTGGTATTGGTTTCAGGTCCAACTCATATGCAATTGCAACATAGTTTAGTGACAATTATCAGAGTTACTTCAGCTGACGAAATGTTTACTGCTTGTCATCACTATTTTGAAAATACAGATGTCGTAATCGCAGCTGCGGCAGTTGCCGATTATAAACCAAAAAATATTGCTTCTCAAAAAATAAAAAAGGATGAAGCTACGTTTACTATAGAATTGGAAAAGAATAAAGATATTTTATTATCTTTAGGTCAAATTAAAAAGAATCAATTTTTAATTGGATTTGC
>NZ_JBEIET010000067.1:0-10760 GCF_040382755.1 Flavobacterium sp. | reverse complement strand
TGTATCTGTTGAAACAGTTGCTCCAGTTCCAACGTTAATTGGTAAGCATTGTGAAGGATATCTTAAATACATATACATCATCATTCTTGCTACATCACCTTTCCACTCATTTCCAGGATACCAACCGCCTGTTACAGTTCCAGAATTACCAGAACCAGCAGCGAATTTTAAATTTCCTCTGTCTCCATTTCTATCTACATCGCAAGATCTTAAATGATGTGCATCTTCTCCGGCATCACTATCAGCAGAAGATAGTGCACCATCAACTAAAGCTGGTGTTCCTAATGATTTAGCGTAAACATGTTCACGGTTCCATTCACAAGAATTTCCACCACCATTACTCATAGTATTTCTTTCTCTATGGTCATTATCATTCGAAATAGAAGCAGGGCATGTTGAACTACTAAAACCATATAACAATAAAACATTGTTTGAGTTTGTAGGATTTAAATCTGTAGCCTGAGTGGCATTCCAATCTTGAGAATAAGTTAGAAAATTAGTGTGAGTGGTTGTGATTTTTGTCGCTAAAGCATTTTTTAAATTCATACCTGTTAGCGTCCAATTCATTCCATTATAATAAGGACTTGCAGGTATACCAGCTTGACCAAAGCCAAATTGTGTAATTAAAAGTAGTAATAGTAGGTTTATTTTCATAATTTAGGGGGATTAATTATTTCTTGTTAATAAAGCCATATAAAATCCGTCATAGCCAGATTCGTGAGCTAAAACTTTTTTATCTTGTACAAATGTAAAATTCTTACCTATTTCGGTTGTTAAGAATTTTTTCACTTGTTCTTGGTTTTCAGATGGTAACACACTACAGGTAGCATATACTAATTTTCCTCCAGGTTTTACAATAGGAGCGTAGCTTTCTAAAACTTCTGCTTGAACTTTACGAATGTTGTCTATAAATTCAGGCTTTAATTTCCATTTCGCATCTGGATTTCTTTTTAATACGCCTAAGCCGCTGCAAGGCGCATCAATAAGTACCCTATCGGCTTGACCGTGAAGTTTTTTTATCACTTTAGTGGTATCAATCACACGATATTCAATATTATGAATTCCATTTCGTTTGGCACGAATTTTTAATTGTTTTAGTTTACTTTCATACAAATCCATAGCAATAATTTGCCCTTTGTTTTGCATTAAACAAGCCATATGTAATGTTTTTCCACCTGCACCTGCACAAGTATCAACTACTCGCATTCCAGGTTGAATGTCTAACATATGTGCCACCATTTGAGAAGAAGCATCTTGTACTTCGAACAAACCATTTTTAAAAATGTCGGTCATAAATACGTTGGCTCTTTCCTCTAATTCTAAAGCTTCAGGATAATCAGGAAGTACATTTGTATGAATATCTAATTGAAGTAATTCTTGTTTTAAAGCTTCTTTAGTTGTTTTGATGGTATTGGTACGTAAAATAACTTTTGCAGGTTCATTTTGAGCGGTAATTTCTTTAGACCAAATTGTTTCGCCTAATTCCTTTACACCAATTTCATCCATCCAATCTGGAATAGATTCTTTGAACTTTCTATCTTTTGATAATTCATCAAATTTTCCTTTAATTCTTCTTACTGGTGTTCCTTCAAAATATTTCCAATCTGGTAATGTGTATCCTTTTAAAGTTGCCCAAACCGCAAACATTCTCCAAATACTATCTCTGTCAAATGGTTCTTTTTTAATTTCAGCTATTTCAGCATAAAGTCGTTTCCACCTAACAATATCATAAATGGTTTCTGCTACGAATTTTCTATCGCTGCTTCCCCATCTTTTATCTAGTTTCAAAGCCCTAGCTACGACTTTATCGGCATATTCGCCTTCGTTAAAAATTGCCATTAAGGCGTCAATTACTGCAAAACTTATGTTTCTGTGAAATCTCATGTATTATATATAAAAATGCCTGCAAAGATAACAATTAAAAACAAAAAAGCGTTGATTCACGCTATAAATAGCTCGTTTTAAACTAATAAAATTCTAAAAATATAGATATTTAAAGGCCGTCATTTTTTGAATAATTGTATATTCGCCTAAAATAAGTAGTTTATGAAATATTTATCCTTGTTTGTGTTTTTTGTTTTTTTATCCTGTAAATCAACATTTAAAGTTTTAGAAAGAAAAGATATTCTGTTAGATTCTCTTTCTATTCGAGCTATTTATCCAACTATTAACGGAGTTTGGTTTGGAGGTACAAATAGTAAAGCAGGATTTATAAGTTTCCAAAACGAAGCAGAAACTAAAATCGTAAAATTACAGAAAGAAATTACAGATTTTAGAAGTATGGCCTATACGAATAGTAACATATATGTTTTAAATACAGGAAGTCCAGCAAATATTTACGCATTAAATACTTTTGGATATAGTGCTGCTTCCAATTTAATTTATTCTGAAACTGGAGAAAAAGTATTTTATGATAGTATGTTTATAGATGCGAAAACAGGATTAGGAATAGTTATTGGAGATCCAACAGAAGATTGTTTATCTGTGCTTTTAACAGAAAATTCAGGGAAAACTTGGCAGAAAATTTCCTGTAATTTATTACCAAAAACAGTTGAAGGTGAGGCGGCTTTTGCGGCAAGCGATACGAATGTAAAAATTGTTGATGGCGTTATTTATATTATTTCGGGAGGTAAAAAATCCAGGTTATTTACAAGTGTAGACAAAGGCAGTACTTGGCAGGTTTTTGACACGCCAATTATTCAAGGTGAAGCGATGACAGGTGCTTTTTCTATGGATTTTTACAACAAAAGAAAAGGAATTATTGTGGGTGGAAATTACGAAAATCAGAAAGATAATTCAATCAATAAAGCGATAACTAAAGACGGTGGTAAAACTTGGAAAATTGTATCAAAAGATAAAGCTTTTGGATATGCATCTTGTGTGCAATTCAAACCGAATAGTCGTGGTAAAGTAGTATATACTTGTGGCACATCAGGTGTTTATTATTCTACTAATTTTGGAGAAAATTGGACAAAAATATTAAATGATACCGATTTTTATACGCTACGTTTCAGTGGAAAAAACAACATTTATTTAGCTGGAAAAAACAAAGTAACTAAAATAAAAATAAGCCATTAGAAATGGCTTATTAATAATCTATTTATCGTCTTGGAGGTGGTGGTGGGTGATTGCCCTTACGTCCTTTTAGTTTTTCTAAAATTTTTCTATGAAATTCGTGCTCTAAACGCTCAAGTGCTACAACTTTTTCAGCAGTTATAATTGGAATTAATTCTGCACGCATTTTCTTTTTCAACAGCATTACCTCAGATTCAATAGCTTCAGCCTCTTCTATTTTTTTTAATGCTTCTTCATCCGTACCATTTTTTTTATCAACTCGAAGTTTCATTTGCGCTTCTTTTAAAGCCATTATTTTGTCGTCATATTTATTATAAACAGGCCAAAATTTTTCTGCTACTTCTGAAGTAAGCGCCAATTTTTGAGAAATGAAAGCGATTTTTAATGATTTAATTTTATCCTTTTTTTCTTGTAGCATTTCTTTTCTATTGGCAAGTATTTCTTCTCTTTTTTCAATTAATTGTGCTCTACGTTTTTCTATTTCTGCTTTTTTTTCAATTAATTGCGCTCTACGTTTTTCTATTTCTGCTTTTTTTTGCTCTGAATTTTCTTGTGCTTGATTGTTCAAACTAAAAATAAATGCAAGTAGTATTACTAATTTTTTCATTTCATTTTTTATTTAATTAATATTATTTAAATTATTGTAAATCAGTTCGTTTTCTAATTCTATTATTTCTTTATCATCTAACATAGAACCTACTTCGTATACACTTAATTCGTTGGAGTGTAATTCTAAATAACTCATTTCAGCCAATTCGGTATTTTTTACCTCATTTGAAGTGTAAAGTAATGGAGAAGTTATAGATAGCAATAAAACAGCCGCTATTCCGCTAACTTTATAAAATGTTGATTTTAAATTAATTATTTTTGATTGATTTGATTGAATTGTTTTTAAAACTACAGCTTCATTTGTTTCAAAATAATCTTCAGGCACAATAAAACCTGTAGATTTAGGAAGCGATTGCGTAATTACTTCACCATTTATTTTTTCGAATAGTTCATTTGAAAATGTTTCGAAATAATTAGATGGAATAGTAAATCCGTTTGTAATTTTATTATTTTCTAATTCTGTTTTCATTATATATTTAGACTACTTTTATTATAAATGGTTTAATTGTTTTTTAAATATTCTTCAATTTTTTTTACTGCATGATGATAGTTGGCTTTTAAACCGCCAACAGAGGTGTCTAAAATTTCACTTATGTTTTCATATTTCATTTCTTCAAAATACTTCATTTTAAAAACCAATTGTTGTTTTTCAGGCAAAGTAGCAATAGCTTTTTGAAGTTTTATTTGAATTTCATTTCCTTCAAAATATACATCTGATTCTAAATTTAATATTGCCTTTTGCTGTAATTCAATATTTGAAATTCCTTGCTTTTTTGCTCGTTGCTCAATAAAAGTAAGCGATTCGTTTGTGGCAATTCGATACATCCAAGAATATAATTTGCTTTCACCTTTAAAATTACCAATATTTGAAAACACTTTTATGAACGTATTTTGAAGCACATCATCTGCATCATCGTGATTTAAAACGATATTACGAATATGATAATATAAAGGTTTTTGATAGCATTGCACCAATTCTTTAAACGCTTCGTTTTGCGTTTTGGTTTGAATTAATCGTGCTATAAAATTTTTTTCGTCTTGCAATGGAATCGAATTTAATATTTGACTAAAGTTACACAAAAAGGTTTAATTACCATTTAATTTTTTAATTTCGCAAGAAAACAAAAAAGATGTTACAAACAGTGATTTTTGATATGGATGGTGTAATTGTAGATACAGAGCCCGTACACAATTATGCGTATTATCAACATTTTAAAGAATTAGGAATTGAGGTTTCTGCAGAAATGTATGCTTCTTTTACTGGGAATTCTACTAAAAATGTGTTTCAAAAAATTAAAGATCATTTTGGTGTAGCTGAAGATATTCCCACTTTAGTTGAAAAAAAACGAAGTTTATTTAATAATGCTTTCGACACCAAAGCAGACTTGTTTTTATTAGAAGGCGTGGAAGAATTAATAAAACAATTACATCAAAATGGCATTCAATTAATTTTAGCATCTTCTTCGTCTAAAGTAACTATAAATCGTGTTTTTAACCGTTTTAACTTGCATACTTATTTTTCATATATTGTTTCTGGTGAAGATTTTCCTCAATCGAAACCCAATCCAGCAATTTTTTTAGAAGCCATAAGGTTATCAAAATCTAACAAAGAAAATTGTATTGTTATTGAAGACAGTACCAACGGAATAAAAGCTGCCCACGCAGCTGGAATTTTTTGTGTAGGTTATAAAAGTGTAAATTCCAAAAAACAAGATTACAGTTTGGCAAATTTAGTTATAGATCGATTTGAAGAATTAGATTTCAATACTATTTTGAAATAAATTATCCAACGGCTTCCTTATACACACGTAAGCATTTTTCTCTTGCTTCTTTATGCTCAACAATTGGATTTGGATATTGTAATGTTTCCAATTCTGGAACCCATTTTTTGATGTATTTTAGTTCTTTATCAAATTTTTTAATTTGCTCTGTAGGATTGAATATTCTAAAATACGGTGCGGCATCAACTCCTGAACCTGCTGCCCATTGCCAATTTCCAACATTACTGGCTTGTTCATAATCTAATAACTTTGAAGCAAAATAGGTTTCACCCCAACGCCAATCTATTAATAAATGTTTGCATAAAAAACTGGCTACCACCATTCGTACGCGATTATGCATATGTCCGGTAGTATTCAATTCTCTCATACCAGCATCTACCATTGGATAACCGGTTTGTCCATCACACCACTTTTTAAATAATTTTTCATCATTTACCCATTTTATTTCATCATATTTAGGTTTGAAACTTTTGGTTTGAGTATGAGGAAAATGCCATAAAATTTGCATAAAAAATTCGCGCCAAATTAATTCTTTTAAAAAAGTCTCATTTTCAAATTTTAAAGCGTGTTGTACTAATTTTCGAATACTAATTGTCCCAAATCTTAAATGAATGCCGACTAATGAAGTTCCGTTTTTTAAAGCTGGAAAATTTCTTGTAGCTTCATATTCAGAAATTAATTTTTCAGAAATTGTATACTCAGGAAGTGCAATTTTAGTTGTCTCAAAACCAATATCTGCTAAAGATAAAAAAGGGTAGGAATGTAATGCTATATTATTTAGTAACTTATCTGAAGGATAATTTACAAGTTTAATTTCTTTTAATTTTGCTTTCCACTTATTTGAAAACGGGGTATACACTACATATGGTAAACCATCCTCTTTAGTAATTTCAGACTTTTCAAAAATTACTTGATCTTTACAGGTTTTAAAATCAATTTTATTTTCTTTGAATACTTCATTTAATGCAACGTCTCTTTTTCTGGCATACGGCTCATAATCGTGATTGGTATAGACCGATTTTATTTGGTTATCTATAATAAGTTTTTCAAATACATCAATTGGTTTTCCATAAAAAACGGCAAGTGACTTGTTAATTTTTCCAAGTTCAATATTTATTTTTTCCAGCTGATTATGAATGAATGTTACACGCGCGTCATTTTTTTCAAGATGTTGCAAAATGGTTTCGTCAAAAATAAAAATAGGCAATACCGTTTCATTGTCTTGTAAAGCATAAAACAAAGCTGTATTGTCTTCTAAACGTAAATCTCTTCTAAACCAAAAAAGTGTCATATTATTTAAATTCTCCAAAAAGTTCAATTAATTTTTTTCTTCTGTATTCAAAAATCTCATCTAATTTTGGTTTTACAATAAAAGGATGTAACAATTGGCCTAAAATTCCCATTGGAACTTTATAATCGATAATGTCTTCCATTTCCACACCACCAGGAATTTCTTTAATAAAATGCTTATGATGCCATAATGCGTAAGGTCCAAATCGTTGCTCATCTACAAAATATTCTCCTTCAACTACGTGTGTAATTTCGGTAACCCAAGTGGTTTTAATTCCTAACAAAGGCGTAACAATATATTGGATAATTTGACCAGCAAACATAGGTCTATCTGCACCGCTCAAAATATCAAAACTCATATATTCTGGTGTAATTGCTTTTAAATTCTTTGGGCTTGATAAAAATTCCCAAGCTTCTTTTTTAGAAATTGGTAAATTTTGTTTTGATGCTAATGTATATATTTTCATTTCAATAAATTTAATACTGCAAATATACATTTGTTTAATCTTATAATTGAAATATTAAACAAAATATTTAGATTTATTATTTCATTAACTTTGAAAGACAAAATAAAATAGTATTTTAGCAAAAAAAATATAAAGTTATGAAAAAATATATCTTATTTAGTTTATTCCTTATTTCAGGAGTAATAAGTGCACAGATTGCAACACCACAAGCAAGTCCGGTATCTAAGGTTGACCAAACTGTTGGTTTGACACAAATTAGTGTGGAATATCACAGACCAAGTGCAAAAGGAAGAGCGGTTTATGGAGAATTAGTTCCTTACGGGAAAAATTGGAGAACAGGTGCAAACGAAAATACAACTGTTACTTTTTCGCAAGATGTTACAATTAATGGTAAGTCTTTATCGAAAGGAACATATGCGTTATTTACTACGCCAAAAGCAGATTCTTGGGATATTATATTTTACAAAGACACCGATAATTGGGGTTTACCAGAAGAATGGATGGATGATAAAGTTGCGTTAAAAACATCAGCGAAGCCAGAAAGTTTAAACCGACTTGTAGAAACATTTACTATTTCATTTAATAATGTAACAACAGATGCTGCTAATTTAGAATTGTCTTGGGAAAAAACTTTGGTATCAGTAAAAATTGAGGTACCTACTCAAAAAACCGTTTTAAAATCTATTGATGACATTATGAATGGTCCTTCTGCAAAAGACTATTATGCAAGTGCACAATATTATTATCAATCAAATACTGATTTAAATAAAGCGTTACTTTGGATGAATCAAGCTATTTCTTTATCAGGTGAGAAAGTTCCGTTTTGGTATTACAGATTAAAATCGTTAATTCAATTTAAATTAGGCGATAAAAAAGGAGCTATTGAAACTGCGAAATTATCATTAGCAGGTGCTACAGCAGAAAAAAACGAAGATTACATTAAACAAAATAAAGACAGTATTGAATTGTGGTCTAAATAATTCCACATTACTTAAGCATAAAAAAGCCATTCAATTTGAATGGCTTTTTTTTATATGGTTTTTAGACTTTCAATTAAAAGATCAATTTCTTCTTTTGTGTTATAATGACTAAATGATATTCGCAAAGAAGGCTTTTTAATATCATCTGAAGATAAAAATTCAGCCAAAACGTGTGAGGGTTTTACGCTACCGCTCTGACAAGCACTTCCTCTGGAAACCGCAATGCCTTTCATATCTAAATTAAATAAAATTAGCGCCGTTTTTTCTTCTGAAAAAGGTAATAATACGTTTAAAATATTATAAAATGTATTTTCTCCATTAATTATGATTCCTTCAAAATTAGATTGTAATTCAGAAATACAATATGATTTTAAATCTGAAATTGATTTGGTTTCTTCAGTCATATATTCGTTTGCCAACTCAAATGCTTTTGCCAAACCCGCAATTTGATGTACCGCTTCAGTACCAGCACGTAATCCTTTTTCTTGCTCACCGCCATAAAACATTGGTTGCATAGATTGGTTTTTTCTAATAAAAGTAAAACCAATTCCTTTTGGTCCGTGAAATTTATGTGCGCTTGCTACTAAAAAATCTAAAGGCATCTTTTGTAAATCAATGGCAACTTTACCAATAGATTGAACCGTATCACAATGAAATATAGCTTTGTATTTTTGACAAATAGACGAAACAGTATCAATATTTAATTGTGTTCCAATTTCGTTATTAACGTGCATTAAGGTTACTAAAGTTGGAATTTCTTCGTTTAACTTGCGTTCAAAATCAAACAAATCTAAATTTCCATTTGGTAATACTTTAATATATTCTACTTCAATACCAAATTCTTTTTGTAAATTCAAAACGGTATATAATGTGGCGTGATGTTCAATTTTGCTGGTAATAATTTTTTTGATACCATTATTTTTAACCATTTCTCTTAAAATCCAATTTGTAGCTTCTGTAGCACTTGAAGTAAAAATAATTTCTTGAGCTGAACAGTTTAAATATTTTGCAATTGTTTTTCTTGAGGTTTCAATTATTGATTTCGCACTTCTACCAAAACTATGCGTAGAAGATGGGTTTCCAAAATCGTTTTGTAAAACATCCATCATCGTTTGAATTACTTCAGGACGTAAAGGAGTAGTGGCGGCGTTATCTAAATAAATATTCTTCATTACATTAATTTTGTTTGATGTATACTTCCATAGCACCTAATCCGTATTTTCCATAATTGGCTTCTTGAATTACTATGTTTTCGTATCGTCTTAATAAATATTCTAACTCACTTTTTAAAACACCATCACCAACTCCGTGGATTAAAACTACACGATTGTATCGTTTAGAAATTGCAAAATCCATAGCACGTTTGGCTTCTTCAAGTTGAATGTTTAATTTATCGAAGTTAGTTAAATTTTGGTTTTTTCCTGTAATTATTTTTTCTAAATGCAAATCTACTTCAAAAACCATTGAATCTTTTTTGCTCAATTTGGTTAAAACCGAACCTGGTTTTTTAGGAATTTCTTTTTCGGCTAATACCTTAGAAAGATTGCCTTCAAAATTAATTTTAGGTGCATCACTTGCAATTTTAATAACTTCTTTTTGATTATAAATAAGTTCAAAACCGTCTTTAGTTTCAATAACAATTGAATTATCCGTTTGAAATCGTAAAATCACACCTTCTAAATTATCATCTAAAACCTGAACAACATCACCAATTTTCATTGCACTTTCCATAAAATAGTATATTTTTACAAAAGTAAAATAATAACTTTAAAAATCATTTAATTTTGAAAATAGTTGTCATAGATAATTACGATAGTTTTACCTACAATTTAGTCCACTATTTGGAAGATTTAGGTGCAATGGTTACTGTTTTTAGAAATGATGAGTTTGAATTAAAAGAGTTAGAAGTTTTTGATAAAATAGTTTTGTCGCCAGGCCCAGGAATTCCAAGCGAGGCAGGTTTGTTAAAAGAAGTCATACAAACGTATGCCAAAACAAAAAGCATATTAGGAATTTGTTTGGGTCTACAGGCAATTGGTGAAGTTTTCGGTGGTACGTTAATTAATTTAGAAAAGGTGTATCACGGCGTGGCTTCAAAAATTACTATTATTGAAAACGATATTATTTTTACTAATTTACCAAATGAAATTGAAGTAGGTCGATATCATTCTTGGGTAATTTCAAATGACAATTTCCCGCAAAATTTGATTATAACTTCAGTTGACGAAAACAAACAAATTATGTCAGTAAAACATAGCGTTTACGATGTTCGAGGCGTGCAATTTCATCCAGAAAGTATCTTGACTCCTGATGGAAAAAAGATATTAGAAAATTGGTTGAATAATTAATTATCGAGTAAAAACCAATTTATTTCCTTCTGACAAATTAGCATCAAATGCATACCCTTCATAATTGAAACCTTTTAAATCATCAACAGTTTCTGCATTCGTATCTATAATGTATCGTACCATTAAACCTCTGGCTTTTTTTGCAAAAAACGAAATCATCTTCAATTTTCCGTCTTTATAATCTTTAAATTCTGGAGTGATTACAGCAAC